>JAQSDJ010000033.1:6798-40176 GCA_029945855.1 Lacunisphaera sp. | reverse complement strand
CATGGCCGAGTCGGACCGCGACAAGGCCGTCGAAAAGCTCTCAGTCGCCGAAGCCGACATTGCCCGCGCCGCCGCCGCGATCACCGAAGCCGAGGCGCAGCACGCGGCCGCCGCCAGCCAGGTGGGCCTCCAGCGGGAATTGCTCGCGCACACCCGCCTGCTCGCGCCCTTTGCCGGCCTGATCGTCCGCCGCGACCGTGATCCCGGCGACATCGTCACGCCCGGTGGCGCGGTGCTGCAGCTCATCACCCCCACCGAGATCTGGGTCTCCGCCTGGGTCGACGAGACCGCCAGTTCCGGCCTGGCGCCCGGCCAGCCCGCTCGCGTGCTCTTCCGCTCCGAACCCGCCGTCGTTTATCCGGGTCGCGTGGTGCGGCTGGGCCGCGAGACCGACCGCGAGACCCGCGAGTTTCTCGTCGATGTCATGGTGGAACGCCTGCCGGCCAATTGGACCCTCGGCCAGCGGGCCGAAGTCCTCATCACCACCGGCCAACGCCCCGCCGTCCTCACCCTGCCTGCCCGGTTTCTGTTCCATCGCGACGGCCGGGCCGGCGTCTTCGTGCTGCGCGGCGGCCGCGCCCGCTGGGAGCCGGTCGAGACCGGACTGCGCAACTCCACCGCCATTGAGGTCACCCGGGGCCTGCAGGCCGGCGACCGCGTCGCCGCGCCGCTGCAGCCGGGCCTGCCGCTCGAGGGCCGGCGCATCACCCGGCCATGAATCTCGCCGCCCAGGACATCCGCCACAACGGCGGACGCTTCGCGCTCACCGCCGCCGGCATCGGCCTGCTGCTCATGATCGTGCTCGGCATGGGCGGCATCTATGCGGGCATGGTCTACGAAGCCACCCTGCTCATCGACCGCCTCGACGCCGACCTGTGGGTCGTGCAACGCTCCACCCGCGGGCCTTTCGCCGAGGTGTCCCGGATTCCCGCCAGTCTTGAGCCGCGGCTCTCGGCCGTCCCGGGCGTGGCGTCGGCGCGCCGCTTCGTCTATCACACCGTGCAGCGCGAGCGCGCGGGCGAGCCCTGGCGCTTCTCCGTGCAGGGCCTGGATTGGCCCGTCGACCGCGGCCAGGCGCTGCCGCTCCTGACCGGCCGGCCGCTGGGCCAGGCCCATTTCGAAATGATCGCCGACCGCACGCTCGGGGTCGCCCTCGGCGAGCGGGTGCGGCTGGGCAAGGACACCTTCACGGTGGTCGGCCTGACCAAGGGCATGACCTCCTCGTCGGGCGATCCGATGGCCTTCTTTACCCTGCGCGACGCCCAGGCCATCCAATTCGACCAGCCCGGCGAGGCCCTCCGGCTCGACCGCGAGGCCCGGCGCTACCGCGCCTCCGCGGCTGAACTCGGCCAGCAGCAACCCGGGTTGCTGGAACGCGCCGCCAGCCCCTCCCCCGCCCTGCCCGTGCTCGGCCCGCCGACGGTCAGCGCCGTGCTGCTGACGCTGACGCCGGGCGCCGATGCCGCCGCCGTGGCCCGCACCATCGCCGGCTGGCCCGACGTCACCGTCTACACGCACGCCGAGCAGCGCGACCTGCTGCTGCGCGGCAGCGTGGACCGCGCGCGCCGCCAGATTGGCCTGTTCCGCGCCATTCTGGTGCTCGTGTCCGCCATCATCATGTCGCTGATCATCTACACGCTGACCTTGGACAAGGCCCACGACATCGCCATGCTCAAGCTCATCGGCGCCCGCAACCGCGTGATCGTCGGCCTCATTTTGCAGCAGGCCCTCATCCTCGGCGCGGTCGGCTATGCCCTCGCCTGGGTGATCGGCCAGTGGGCCTTCAGCCTCTTTCCCCGCCTCGTGCTGATCACCGGACCGGACCTCGCACTGCTCGCCGTCATCGTGCTCCTCATCTCCGTCGTCGCCAGCGGCCTGGGTATCTGGAAGGCGCTCCGCATCGAGCCCAACACCCTGCTTTCCTGATGACCGCGCCTGCCCTCCATACCGCCGCCCCGGTCGCCGCCGGCTTTTCCGTGCAGGTCGACGGCCTGACGAAGATCTACGGCGGCGGCAACACCGAGGTCATCGCCGTGCGGGAGGCCAGCTTCACCGTCGCCCGCGGCGAGGTCATCGCCCTGCTCGGCCCGAGCGGTTCCGGCAAATCCACGCTGCTCTCCGCCATCGGCCTGATCAACCCGCCGACCCGCGGCCGCATCGCCATCAACGGCGAACCGGTCATGGACGGCCCGCGGCCGCTTGTCGACCTGCGCGCGTTCCGCCGCCATCATCTCGGGTTCGTCTTCCAGAAGGCCAACCTGATCCCGTTCCTCACCGCGCGGCAGAACGTGCAGGTGGCCCTCGAGGTCAACGACGTGGCCCCGCGCGCCGCCCGGGCCCGGGCCGACGAACTGCTCGATTACCTCGGGCTGGGCGACCGGCGGCACAACCTGCCCTTCATGCTCTCCGGCGGCCAGCAGCAGCGCGTCGCCGTCGCCCGTGCCCTCGCGAACCATCCGAGCCTGGTCCTGGCGGACGAACCGACCGCCGCCCTCGACGGCCACCTCAGCCGCCAGGTGATGGAACTCCTCCGCCAGGTGGCCCACGAGCAGCGCGCCGGCGTCATCGTGGTCACCCATGACCATCGCGCCCTCGACGTCTTCGACCGCACCCTCGAAATGGAGGATGGCGCGCTCCGCGAGCATGCCGGCCCCGCGCCAGAACCGGCGCCAGTGGTCAAACCATTATCCTGACTGCGCCGTCTACTGCAGTCGTTGGCGAGGTTCGGCCGTTCCGCGGCATGGGCGGCCTGGAGCAAGGCGCAGCTGTTTCTTCCTGGTAAAGGTCACCGGACCAGCGACGCCCAGCTCAGGCGCGTGCTGGCGGCACACGGGAAGCAGCGCGTCGGAAACTCCCGCCAGAAGGCCCCCGCCGCCAGAAAGCCGGTGCAATGGACCGGCCCTATGCGCCGCACGTCGAACCGGCGGAACGCCGCCAGCGTCCCCGCCATCCGTCGCGGGCTGGCGTTTTCGAGATGCATGCCGCCGACCACCGTGTGCATCGTGCTCCGGCCCGTGAGCCGCGCGATGTATTCCAAGGTATTGACCACGCCGGCATGCGCACACCCCAGCACCACGACCACGCCTTCCCCGGTCATGAAGAACCCCGCCTGGTCGTCCAGCAGCGGATCGGGCTGCGTCAGCTTCGCGTCGAGAAAGAATGGTCCGCCGGTGTCCTCGAAATCATTCGTGCGGGGAATCTCCCCCGTGGTCCAGACCCCGGGGACGACTTCCTGCGGCTCGCGGGTCACCCGCACCCGCCTCACCCCGTCCCGGAACCACTCCCGCTCGACGAACTCCTTGCTGATGCGGCGCGGAGCCCCGGGATCGGAGCCGGTGAACTTCGCCTCGACCGCGCGCGGGTGGAACACCAACTCCGCGCGCCCGGCCACCGCCAGCACCGCCTCCAGCCCGCCCACGTGGTCGTGGTGCCCGTGGCTGAGCACGATCGCGTCGGCTGCCGCCAGGTCGGCCTTGAGGACCGCCGCGTTGTGCAACAGGGCCATGCCCTGCCCGGTGTCGAACAGGACGCGGTGGGTGCCGGTGTCGATCCACCACGCCAGTCCGTGCTCACCGAGGATGCCGGTCCCGCGCGCCGTGTTTTCCACCAAGAGGGTGACGGTGATCATGCGTTGACGTATTGAGCATATGCTCTTAACTCCCGCCGTTTTGTCAAATGTCTTTCCCCCTGGTCCGACCCGGGCCAGACTGGGTTTCACGCTTCCTCCATGAACATCACCGTTCTTCTCCGACTGGGATTCCATCATCTGCGGCCGGTCGTCCTGGGCGTCGCCCTCGCCGCGCTGACCGCCGGCGCCGCCGACCGCGCGCAGGTCACCCTGCTGGCCACCACCGACCTGCACGGCCGCATCTACCCGGTCGACTACTACACCGACCGGCCGGCCGACCTCGGTATCGCCAAGCTCGCGACCCTCATCCGGCAGGTCCGCCGGGAGGCCCCCGCCGCGCTCCTGCTCGACTGCGGCGACACCATCCAAGGCACCCCGCTGGTCTATTTTCACCACCGGAAGAACCCCACGACGCCAGACCCGATGATGCTCGTGATGAACTCGCTCGGCTACGTGAGCCTGACGCCGGGCAATCATGAGTATAACTTCGGCCTCGGCGTCCTCACAAAGGCCCGGCGCGAAGCCACCTTCCCCTGGCTCTCCGCCAACACCTACCGCACCGGCACCGACGAGCCCGCCTACCAGCCTTATCTCGTCCAGGAGGTCGCCGGCGTGCGCATCGGCATCCTCGGTCTCACCACCCCGGCCATTCCCAACTGGGAGAACCCCGAGAACTATGCCGGCCTCGAATTCCGGCCACTCGTCAGCGAGGCGAAGAAATGGGTCGCGCTCCTCCGCGACCGCGAGCACGTCGATGCCGTCGTCGTCGCCCTGCACGGCGGCGTCGAGGAGGATCTTGCCACCGGGCGGCCGGCCTCGGTGGGCGATTTCGCCGGGGAGAACGCCGCGCTCGCGCTCGCCCGCGAGGTGCCGGGCCTCGATGTGTTGTTCCTCGGCCACACCCACCGCGACATCCCGGCGCTCGTCGTCAACGGCGCGCTGCTCGCCCAGGCCGGCCGCTGGGGAGACCGCCTCGCCCGCATCGACCTGACCTTCACCCGCGAGGCCGGCGGGAACTGGACCCTCGCCGCCAAGGCCGCCCGGTCGTTGCCGGTGCAGGCCGACACCCCGGCCGACCCGGCGGTGCTCGCCCTCGCCGAGCCCTACCACCGCGAAACCCAGGCCTGGCTTTCCCGCCCTGTCGGCACCAGCGCCCGCCCGCTCGCGGCCGTGAACGGCCACCTGCAGGATTCCGCGCTGCTCGACCTCATCCACCGCGCCCAGCTCGACGCCGGCCCGGCCGACGTCTCGCTCGCCGCCAACTTCAATCCCCGCGCCCGCATCCCCGCCGGCCCCGTCACCGTGCGCGACCTCGCCGGACTCTACGTCTACGAAAACACCCTCTACGTGATCGAGGTCACCGGCGCCCAACTGAAGGCCGCGCTCGAGCATTCCGCCCGCTATTTCCTCCCTTTCGAGGAAGGCAAGTCACCCGCCGAGCTCATCGACCGCAACGTCCCCGGCTACAACTTTGACATCGCCGAGGGCGTCAACTACGAGATCGACCTCCGCCGGCCCCTCGGCGACCGCATCCGAAACCTGAGCTTTCAAGGCGCGCCGCTCACCCCCGAGCGCACGCTCCGCCTCGCGACCAACAACTACCGCTACAACGGCGGCGGCGGTTACACGATGTTCAAGGACGCCAAGGTGCACGCCCGCTCCAGCACCGAGATCCGCGACCTCATCATCGCCTGGGTCGAGCGCCACGGCGAGATCCCCGCCGAGCCCTCTGGCAACTGGCGGTTGCTGCCCTAAGGGATCTGGACCGCGGTCGTAGGGCCTTGGTGGGCTGGCGACCTTGGTCGCGCCAGATTAGAAATGCGTGTGCAAGCACGTCGCCCACAACAGAACTTGTGATCTTCGGGCACCCTCTAGACCAATCGTTCGGCGCCGCAGAAAATCTGCTCCACCTTCAGGGCCGCCGCGGCGTGCCCGGGGTGTTTCGCCGGATTCCACGTCTTCATGTCGTCGAACACCGGGCCCGAGGTGTGATACGTGAAACGCCCCTTGAGCTGGTAGGATTTGCGCTCCTTCGTGATGAACAGCAGCGCGCCCCGGCTGCCCGCCAGGATGTTGGCCCGCGTCTTGTTGAAGTAGTTGTCGGCAATCACCAGCGTGTCGTCGCCGTATTCCCGGACGCTGCCGGCGTAGATCACATTCGGTTGTCCGCCGGCGTCGACGGTCGCGAGCACGATCGGTCCCTCCCGGTTGGCCCAGGCGGTTTGCACGGTTTCAGGAAATGTTTTCATGGATTTGTTTTCTGGAGGTTGCTGAAAATTGAGTCGGCCATGTTCAGCCGGTTCACGGTCACGGGGTGCGCAACGGTATGACGACCCCGGCCCGGCCGACGGGTTCGCCGGCTCCGGGGATTTGCATGAATTTGGCGCGGGCTTCGGCACACAGCGAATCGTCCTGCTGCAATTCGGCCTGGAGCATGAACAGCGGCCCGCAGGCCCGGACCAGCCAGCCCCGGATGGTGACCGGACTCCCGCTGCTCACGGGGCGGCGGTAGCGGATGCGCAACTCGCCCGTCCGCGCCGTGATCCCGCGGGCGAAGAGCGCGTGCACCATCGCCGCGTCGAGCAAGGTCGCCACCATCCCGCCGTGCATGATCCCCGGATAGCTCTCGCCCCCGGCGGGGCACGTCCACCGGGCCTCCACGCCGCCCGGGACGGCGATTTTAAACTTCAGCCCGAGCCCGCCCGCCGCCGGATCGCCGCACGCAAAGCAACCCGGGTGCTCGCGCCGGCCGGTCGCACGCAGGATCGCCTCAGTGGGCGCAGCCGCAGCCGTGTTCATGGTCGTGCGCTGCTCCGTGTTCGTGGGCGTGCCCGTGACAATGCCCTTCGTCGGCCGCGTGCCCGCCCCCGCAGGTGTTTTCCCCGGTGACCAGCGTCCCGGCCAGCCAGCTGGTCACCAGCACCTCGGGATCCGCCGGTGGGACGCCGGCCAGCACCGTGATCCCCTGCTCCGCCATGTGTTGCCGGGCGCCGCGGCCCATGCCGCCGGCCAGCACCAGGTCCACCCCGGCCATCCCCAGCAACACCGGCCAATGACAGGGCCGGTTCTCGACCGGATGAACCTGCAGCCGGCGCCGGACGGTGCGCGTCTGCGGCTCGAGCTCGTAAACGATGAATTGGGTGGCGGCGCCGTAATGGGCGGCAAATTCGCCGGTGGCGGTGAGGGGGAGGGCCAGGTTCATGGGAGGAGGAGGGTGGCGCGACGCCTGCGGGCTTGACCCGGATCGCGGCGGACGCCATCTTTGTTATGAGCATATGCTCACAACCACGCCCTGCAAGCCCTGATTATCAGCGCCATGCCCCGCCCCCTTTGTCCCCGCCGCATCGCCCACCGGCCGCCCTGCGACTACTTCAAGCCGGCCGGCATCCCGCTCTATGAGCTCAAGGAGATCGTCCTGGCCGCCGATGAACTGGAGGCCCTGCGCCTGGCCGACGTCGAGGATTTGTTTCACACCGCCGCTTCCGTCCGCATGGGCGTGTCGCGCCAGACCTTCGACCGCATCGTGCGCTGCGCCCGGATGAAGGTCGCCGCCGCGCTGGTCCAGGGCCAGGCCCTGCGGATCCTGCGCCCGGTCAGCACCCGCGCCGGCCGCGTCAAGCGACCCTGATGGCCGGCCTCGCCTCATTTCCCTCACCACCCCCATACCCATGAAAACCAACGTCGGCGGCATCGACCGCATCCTCCGTTATATCGTCGGCCTCGCCCTGCTGGGCGCCGGTCTTTATTTCAAGTCCTGGTGGGGTCTCGTCGGCCTCGTGCCGATCCTCACCGCCACCTTCCGCTTCTGCCCGGCCTACCTGCCCTTCGGCCTGAACACCTGCGGGGTGAAGCCGGAAGAGAAGAAGTAATCCGTTGTTCCCACGGTTCGCTTGCCTGCCCCGGTCCGCCCCGTAGTTTGACCCGCTCATGTGGACCTGGGCTGAATGGATTGCCGACACGGTGCTGCGCGCGACGGGGCTGGACCCGGCGGCCGGCGCCGGCGCGGCGCTGCATTTTTTCGTCTACGACCTGCTGAAGATCACCGTGCTGGTGGCCGGCGTGGCCTTTCTCATGGCCCTGATCCGCGGCGCGCTGCCCCTGGAGAAGATCCGGCGCGCCTTGGACCGGCCCGGCGGCCGTTTTTTTGGCTATCCCGCCGCCGCGCTGTTCGGGGCGCTGACTCCCTTCTGCTCCTGCTCCTCGGTGCCGGTGTTCCTCGGCTTCGTGCAGGCGCGGTTTCCCATCGGGGTGGCCTTCGCCTTCCTGATCACCTCGCCGCTGGTCAACGAGATCGCCGTGGCCCTGCTGGCCGCCCTCTTCGGCTGGAAATTCGCCCTCGCCTACGCGGCGGCCGGGATCGGCCTGGGCATCAGCGGGGGACTGGCGCTCACGTTGCTGCACGCGGAGCGCTGGCTGGTGCCTGGCGCCGTGCTCGCCGCCGGGGAAGAGGCGGAGGCCCCGCTACACGGCTGGACCGCCCGCCTGCGGGATGCCGCGGAGACCAGCGGCCATATCCTCAAACAAATCGCCCCTTGGTTGGTCGGTTCCCTGCTGCTCGGCGCCGCCATGCACGGGTTCGTGCCCGAAGGATTCTTTCAAAACCTCTTCGCCGGCCGCGGCAGCTGGACCGTGCCGCTGGCCTCGCTGGCCGGGCTGCCGCTCTACGTCAGCGCCAACGCCACCGTGCCGCTGCTCGAGGCCTTCGTGGCCAAGGGCGTCCCGCTCGGCACCGCCCTCGCCTTTCTGCTTTCCGCCGTGGGCGTGTCGCTGCCCGAGCTGGTCATGCTCCGGGGCGTGATGACCGTCCGGCTGCTCGTGATGTTCTCCCTCGTGGTGCTGGTTGGCACGACCCTCATCGGCTGGCTTTTCAACGCCCTGCAGTGACCGGCCGGACATGAGCTTTGATTTCCGCACGCTTTGCTCGGTGGAACCGGCACGGCCGGCACAGCGGATCGCGGCCGTGCTCCTGCCGCTCGGGGCGGCCGCGGCGCTGATCCCGGGCACGCCACCCTGGGCCGCCCTGCTGGCGGGCGCGGCGCTGGCGCTGACCCTTGGCAATCCCTGCGCCGCCGCCACCGGCCGGACCGCGCAATGGTTGCTGCAGATCGCCGTCGTTGGCCTGGGCGCCGGCGTCGATCTCGGGGTCGTCGCCCGGGCAGGCGGGCAGGGATTAGGTTACACCTTCGTGGGTCTGGTCGCGACCTTCGCCGCCGGCGCGTGGCTGGCCGGCCGGCTCGGCGTCGGCGCCAAGGTGGCCGCGCTGGTCTGCGCGGGCACCGGGATCTGCGGCGGCAGCGCCATCGCGGCCGCGGCGCCGGCGATCGACGCCCGCCCGGAGGAAACCTCCGCCGCGCTCGCCGTGGTTTTTCTGCTCAACGGCGTCGCGCTGCTGGTCTTTCCCGTCGTCGGCACGTGGGCGGGCCTGGATGCCCGCCAGTTCGGCCTCTGGTGCGCCCTGGCGATCCACGACACGAGTTCCGTCACCGGCGCGGCCCTGACCCACGGCCACGAGGCCCTGGTCATTGCCACCACCGTGAAACTGGCGCGCGCGCTCTGGATCGTGCCGGTCGCGCTCCTCCTCGGCGCGTGGTTCCGGCGCGGGACCGGGACCGCCCGCGGCGTGATCCAGGTGCCGTGGTTCATCGCGGGTTTTGTCGCCGTCTCGGCGCTCTTCACCCTCGTGCCGGCCCTGCAGCCGGCCGCCCGGATCACCGGCGCGGTCTCCCGGTCCCTGCTCACGCTCACGCTCTTCCTGATCGGCACCGGCCTGAGCCCGGCGGTCGTGTGCACGGTCGGCGCCCGGCCGCTGGTCCACGCCCTCTTGCTGTGGGTCCTGATCGGCACCGGCAGCCTCGCGGCCATCCTCGCCGGCCTGGTCCGCTGAGCCGCGGCGGCGGCTCCCGCGCTCCGGTAATGAGCGCGAACAGCCGGCTTAATTTGTGCCGGCGGCCGCCGGTGCGCTGCCGACAGCGGGCGTTTTTCGGGCTATACTTGGTGCAACCAAAGCCCCCCATGACCAAATTGACCGATGCCGAAACCACCCGGCTGCACCCCGAAACCCTCGCCCTCAGCTTCGGCTTCGACCCGTGGCTCAGCGAGGGCGCCGTGAAGCCCCCGGTGTTCCTCACCTCCACCTTCGCCTTCAAGTGCGCCGCCGACGGCAAGCGCTTCTTCGCCTGGGCGCACGGCGAGGGCACGCCGCCGCCCCGCCGCGAGCAGGGCCTCATCTACTCGCGCATCAACAACCCGAATCTCGAGATCCTCGAGGACCGCGTCGCCCTCTGGGAGGGCATGAAGGACGCCTACAGCTTTTCCAGCGGCATGGCCGCCATCGCCACGACCCTGCTCGCCACCCACCGGCCGGGCGACGAGATGATCGTCTGCGCGCCGGTCTACGGCGGCACCGACGCACTCATCCACCATTTCCTGAAAAGTTTCGGCGTCACGGCTCATTTCGTGCCGGCCGGGATCGATGCCCCGGCACTGGCGGAGCCGCTGATCAATCCGCGCACCCGCTCCATCTTCATCGAGAGCCCGGCCAACCCCAGCAACCGACTGACCGACATCGGCCGCATGAAGGAACTGGCTCTGCGCCACGCCCCCGTCGATCCCGGCCGCAGCTGCGGCCGCATTTTGGTGATCGTCGACAACACGATGGCCGGCCCGGTCTTCGCCCAACCCGCGAAGGTCGGGGCGGACATCGTGCTCTATTCCGCGACGAAGTTCATCGGCGGGCACTCGGATGTGGTCGGCGGCATGGCGCTGGCCAATGACGACGCCCTCCTCGGCGCCATCGCGCAGCACCGGGCGATGCTCGGCGGCATGCCCAACCCCTACACCGCCTGGCTGCTCACCCGCTCGCTCGAGACCCTCAAGATCCGCGCCGAGCAGCAGCAGCGCAACGCGCAGCAGGTCGCCGCGTTCCTCGTGTCCCACCCGAAAGTGCGCTCGGTCTGCTACCTCGGGCTGCTCACCCCGGCCGATCCCGAGCATGCCATCTTCCAGAAGCAGCACACCGGGCCGGGCTCACTCATCTCATTCTACATCCACGGCGGGGAGCAGGAGGCGTTTGCCTTCCTCGACCACCTGAAGGTCTTCAAGCTCGCGGTGTCGCTCGGCTCCACCGAGTCGCTGGCCCAGCATCCCGCCGCGATGACACACTCGGGCCTCACGCCCGGGGACAAGCTCCAGTGGGGCGTCACCGACGACCTGGTGCGCCTCTCCATCGGCATCGAGAACCCCGAGGACCTCATCTGGGACCTCAAGCAGGCGCTCGAACAGGTATGAGCAAACCCAATCCCGCGGCGGCGGGATGATCAGCCGCCATGATGTCCGCGGCTGCCGCCCGGATTGCCTTTTGCCCCGCCTCGTGACAGACTCACTGCGTCGGTAAATACTTTACCCCATGAAAATACCCCCGACCCTCCTCACCCTGCTCTTAAGCGTCACTGTGATGGGCGCCGAACCGCTGGCACCCATCACCGAATTGAAGTTCACCTGGGTGGATCCTGATGACGCCGCCGTCGCGGAGATCCGGCAGGTTGGCGAGGATGCTATCACGTTCGTCGGCAACCGGCTGATCCGCGAGACCAGCCAGGTGCTGGCCAAGCAGACGGCGGAGGACGCCATCGATGTGCTGCACCTGAAAAACCTCACCCTGCCGGCGCCGGCCACCGGCAAACCCCACATCACGTCGGTCAAGCGCACCAGCCTCCTGGTCCGCAGCGTCGCCAACGCCCCGGACAACGCCGATCTCGCCGCGCTGATCTCCATCCAGAAGGAGATGATGGACGGCAACAGCCCGCCGAAAGTGCTTGTGCAACACGTCCCGGCCGCGGGCTCAGTGCCGGAGGAATGGCGTGTCTACCGCCCCATCAGCGTCATGTCGTCCTGCGTCGTTTGCCACGGCCCGACCGATACGCTGCTGCCCAGCGTCAAAACCAAACTCGAGAAGCTCTATCCCGAGGACAAGGCCGTCAATTACTCCGTCTACCAATGGCGCGGCGTCATCCGCGTGTCCGTGGCCGCCGCGCCGGCCAAGAAACCCTGAGCCGACCGGATTCCGCGGCGCTGCATGAACCCCGCCTTCTGGGACAACCGCTACGCCACCGCGGACTTTGTCTTCGGCACGGAGCCGAACGATTTCCTGCGCGCGTGCGCCGGGCACATTCCCGCCGGGCCGGTGCTCTGCCTCGGCGAGGGCGAGGGTCGCAACGCCGTGTTCCTGGCTTCTCGCGGCTACGCCGTCACCGCGGTGGACCAATCCGCCACCGGCCTCGCCAAGGCCCGGCGGCTCGCCACGGAGCGTAATCTCGCTCTTGCGACCACCGTGGCGGATCTGGCGGATTACGCGATTCAACCCGGAACCTGGGCCGCCATCGTCTCGATCTTCCTCCACCTGCCCCCGGAACTGCGCGCCCGGGTATATGCTCAGGCCGTGGCCGGGCTGCAACCGGGTGGGGTCCTCCTCCTCGAAGCCTACACGCCGGCGCAACTCGCCTTCGGCACCGGCGGACCGAAGGAGGTGACACTTCTCCCAACACTCGCCGGATTGCGCGGGGAACTGGCTGGTCTCGATCTCCTCATCGCGCGCGAGTGCGAACGCGATGTGATCGAGGGCGCGGGCCACTCCGGCCGCGCCGCCGTGGTGCAGGTGCTGGCACGCCGCGGGGCCGCGAAGCTTTAGGGCGGTTTCAATATTTTCGTGGCCGTAATTGTAGGTCGGGCTTTACGCCCGACGTGTCGGGGATAAACCCCGACCTCCATGGCGGCCTGGCTAGCCCGCCCGATTGCCGCGCCCTCTGCCCGGCCGGCCCGGGGCCGCCGCGGTGATCTCCTTCACTTCGGCCGGAGTGAGTATCTGCGCGACATAATCAATCCCGCGCGACCGGAGATTCCGCACAAAGGCGTTCAAGTGGTGCCGCGAGCCCTGCTCGAGCGCCGTCACCGCGGACTTCAGCTCGGGACTGTCCGTCGCCGCCGCCAGCACCCGCAGGTCGGCGATGTCCTGCTCCTCGACCAACGCCCCGACCTTGAGCGCCTCGATCAACGAGGTCTGGCCGCGCGCCAGCAAGGCGTCATACCGTGCCTGGATGGCCGGGGTTTCAAAACGTCCGGCGGTCGTTGTCTTGGCCGGGGCCAGGCCCGCCCGGGTCGCGAGGTTTTCCAGCAGCTGCCGGTGCCGCGCCTCGGCGCGCGGGATGTTTTTAAAAGGCCTCGCGTCCAGTTTTTCGCCGAACGCCTGGTAGAGCTCGCCGGCCATGCGCTCCTCGTCGATCTGGAAGCGCAAGGCCGTTTGGGCGGATGCACTCAGGGTCAGCGGGGTGGTCGATCCCGCCTGGACGGCACACGCGCCGGTGCAGCCGTCGCGCGGGCCATTGCCCCGGCCTTGGCCACGGTCAGCCGGGCGGGCGGACAGCAGGCTGGCGGAAATTAGAACCAATGCGGTCGTTGTCAGGATTTTCATGGGAGGAGGATTGTCTCCGGTGAAACCCCGCCCGGCCGCCGTTATTACCGGTGGCGGCTATTTCTTGGCTTCCTGCCGGAGGTATTCCTCGGCGAGCTGGCGGCGGTATTCCGCCTTTTTCTCCGGTGGCAGCGCCTGGAGCTTTTGCTGGATTTCCGCGCGCCGCTCCGGGGTCGCGGACTGCATCATCCGCCGCCAGGCGTCCTGCAGCCCGGACTCGAGGGCGCCCCAGCCTTGCCGCAACTGCCGGCGTTGGGTTTCGGGCAGGCTGCGGAAATGGTTCATGGCCTTGTGCAGCTCCGCCCGTTCCGCGGGACCCATGGCCCGGATGAGGGCGATCGCCCGCTGCATCTGGTCGAGTTCCTCATCAGGGAGGTCGAGGAATCGCTCGAGAGCGGCCAGATCCACCTCCTTGGTGGCGGATGCGGTCGGTTGGGCCGGCGCGGGATCGGCGGCGCGCAACATCGCCGCAGGCAGCAGGAGAATGGACAAAAACAGACAAAGGGAGGTTTTCATGGCCGGTTTAGCGGGAGGTGGGGGTGCTCGCGGACAAGTGCAGCAGGGCGGTGCGGGTTTCCTCGTCCAGCAGGGGCAAGGCGCGACCCAAACTTTCGTCGAGGGCCAGCAGTTCACGCACCTGCGGGGTCAGTTCCGGGGACGACGAGGTGGCAGGACGGGCGGAATACATGACGAAGGCGATGGCCGCGGCGGCACCCAGGGCACCCACCGCCCCGAACCAGCCGGTCAGCCGCCACGCCGGCAGCAGCCGGGCACGCGGCGGCGCCTGCCGCAGTTCGCGCTTCAGCGCCACCCAGCGGGCTTCAAACTCGGGCGAAGTGTCGTGGTAGCGACGGGCAAGCAGCCGGTCGAGATCGTCATCGGACGGAGTGGAACGTGGGTCGGGTTTCATGTCAGGGCCTCCATTTCGGTTTTAAGCAATTGTCGTGCGCGATGCACTAGCACGCGCAGCGCGTTTTCCGTCAGGCGCAGCGCCGCCGCCGCGGTGGGATAATCCATTTGCTGTTGTTGGATGAGCAGCAGCGCCGTCCGCTGTTTTTCCGGCAGCCGCAGGAGGGCCTGCTGAAAGACCTCCTCCAGTTCGGCCAGCCGTCGGTCCGGCTCGTTTTCCTGCGGCAGTGCCTCGAATAATTCGGGCGGCACCGCATCGGCGGGCTTGCGACGGCGGCGGCGCAGTTCGTTGCGCAGCAGGTTCTGCGCGATGTGAAACAGGTAGGTCGAGAACTTCGCGGTCGGCCGGTAGGCCGCGGCGGAACGGTGCAGCCGCACAAAAACCTCCAGCGCCAGGTCCTCGGCATCGGCATGCGAGCCCAGCGAACGGTAGAAAAAACTCAGGAGCGGGCGTTTCCACCGGTCATAGAGGCGCTGCAGCCCGGCCTCGTCCCCGGCCGCCACCCGGATCATCCAGCCCGCCTCCTCGTCCCCGGCGGGGGCCTCGACCGGGGCCACGCTTTCGCTCCGCCCGACGAGCCAGTCGGCGAGCAGCAGCAGAAACGGGGGCAGGCAGGCAGTATTCACCGTGGGGATTAACCCCGACGGGCAGCCTGTATTACAGCGGAATCGACGCAAAAGTTTTCGGGCCCATCGCTGTTTTCAGTGGGTAAAGCCAATGTCGTGATCTCCAAGCCCCAGAATTTTTACCACTAATGGGATTCATCAATGGATGAATCCTTGGAGGTGTGCGGCGACTCATCGTCGCCGCCGATTGGCTTTGGGGCCTGCTAATCGCAGGCTGTTCTTCCCAGTCCGCGATCAGCGGACTCCCCGGAACCTGAACCGGAGACGATCAGTCGGAGGGGTAGTCCCAAGTTTCTCCCATTGGAGAAACTGATTAGTGGTTCCCAAACTTCAGGGGAGCTGACCCAAGCAGCGGAGTTGTTTTACCACTATTGGGATTAATCAACGATGAGTCCTTAAAGATCAGGCTCCGACTAATCGTCTCCGCCACTGGGTTTCGAGGGCCGGCTGATCGCCGGCTGGCTTTCCCGGTCTGCGATCAGCAGACCCCGAAACCTGAACCGGAGACGATTAGTCGAAGGAGTAATCCAAAGTTTCGCCCCATTGGCGAAACTCATTAGTGGTTCCCCAAACCTCAGGGAATAGACTTACCAGCCGCCCATTGAAAACAGCCAAGGACCAGATTTCGGATATTTCGTCCGGGCCTGTAATATCGGAGGCGCACCGGAGTTGGACTGGATGAAATCATCAAACATATGAAAACAAAAATCATCCTCCTCACCTCCCTCATCAGCGCCGGGCTTCTGCTCGGCACCACGGCCTATGCCCGCGGCGGCAGCGGCGGTGGGGGCGGCGGCAATCGCGGCAACGGCGGCGGCGTCCCGGTGCGCGACGGCTCCGGCCAGTCGGTGAATCCCAACCGCGGCAACCCGAACTCCAACGGCACGCCCGTGAAGGACGGTTCCGGCAAGACGACCGCCCCCGGCAAGGGAGCGAAGGACGGCACCGGCAACCAGGCCAACTGCCCCATCCCGCCCAAGGCCTGACCACGTCATCCGCCCTGTCCGCACCCAAGAGCCGGCTCCCGCCGGCTCTTTTTTTATGCACTCGCGTAGAGCCTATCCGAATATCGATACACGCGTTCGTAAATGCCGCACTGTAGGTCGGGTATAAAGGGCCCTTTACGCCCGACACCCCGGGGATAAACCCCGACCTACAATTCAAGCCGCCGAGGCGAGTCTCGTGAATTTTTATTTTGCGATTTATCCCCACTGAACGGACGGTGCCCGCCGCCTCCTCTCATGAAACTTTGCCTCCTGCTGTGCTCCCTTCTCGTCTCGTTCATCACCGGCTGCGCCGCTGGCGTGCCGCCGCTGACGCCGGCCGAGGCCGCGAAACTTGTCGCCGCCGGCTCGGCCGTGCTGGTCGACGTGCGCGAGCCGGCCGAGTGGGCCGCGACCGGGGTCGCCGCGCCGGCCGTGCTGCTGCCGAAGAGCGATTTCGACGGCGCCCAACAGCAATGGAAGGAGTTCCTGGAAAAGACCGGCGACCAGCAGATCATCCTCTATTGCCGCTCGGGCAACCGCTCGGGCCAAGTCGCCAAGGTGCTCGCCGCGCAGGGCCGCAACGTCGCGAACGCCGGCGCCTTCAAGGACTGGCAGGCCGCCGGTCTGCCGGTGCGTCAAATCACGGTGGAAAAACCCTGAAGCGATTCACGCAGTTGCCTGGGGTGGAACCGGTCCTCCGTGACCGGTTTCTTTGCGCACGCCAAATCAACCCGTCCGGCCTGTCCACCATAGGCTTGGTGACGGCGGAAGGCCGGGTTCCATCTTAATGCGGCAAACTTAATCCCGCCCACTCCCCTCGCTTATAAAGCCGGCCGGCGGTTGCCCTTTGCCCTCATTCCCGGATAGGTTCCGTCCCGCCATGCCCGTCCCGGAAGCAAACGATCCCACGCCACCTCCGGTGCGGATCATCCAGCCGTGCAGCGAGGCCTGTGCGTGCTTCCAGCACCTCCGCCCCGGCGGCGGCTGGTCGGATTTCGGCTACTGCACCAATCCCCGGTCGCCGCACCACGGCACCACCGTGCGCCTCGGGCTCGAATGCCGGGACTACCAGTCCACCCCCAGCGCGCCTCAAACGCGCTCATCCGATTGACCATGATTTCCCGCCAGGGTTTGCCTATCCGAACGGTGCACCGGGAGGCCAGCCCGCTGGCGGGCGCCTGAAGAGCGCGAGCAAGCTCGCTGGCCAACGGACAATGGCAAGATCTCGCCTCAACCGCGCCAAGCCTGAAGCCGGTGGGCCTGGACCAGGCAGACGCAGTCCTCGCCATCCATCGTGTGCATCCAGTGCAGGTCGAGCTCGGGAAAGGCGCGGTCCATCGCCGCGCGCAGGCCGCCGACCTCCAGCACCACGACCCCGTGCGGCTGCAGCCGCTCGCGGGACTGGCGCAGGAGCTTGCGGATGATGTCGAGCCCGTCGCGCCCGCCGTCGAGCGCCATCGTGGGCTCGTTCCTGAACTCGGCCGGCAGGTCGCGCAGCTCCCGGGTCGGCACATAGGGCGGGTTGCTGAGGATGACGTCGTATTTCACGCGGGGCACCGCGTCGAAGACATCGGAATGGTGAAGCTTCACGCGTGTGGCCAGCCGGTGGGTTGCGACGTTGAACTTCGCGACCGCCAGCGCGTCGGTGGAAAGCTCGATCGCGTCGACCTTCGCCGCCGGGAACTGGTGCGCGAGCAGGATGGCGAGGCAGCCCGAGCCGGTGCACACGTCCACGGCGCGCTTGACGGTGGGCAGCCGGATCCCCTGTAGGGCGGGATCGCTGATCCCGCCTTTCTGCCTTCGAGTCGATCGCGGCGGGGTCAGCGACCCCGCCCTACAACCGAACAATTCCGCCAATTGAGGGATGATCTCCAGAAAATAGGACCGCGGAATGATGACGCGCTCGTCGACGTAGAAGCGGTGCTCGCCCAGCCAGGCCTCGCGCGTGAGGTAGGCCGCGGGCACGTGTTCCTCGATCCGGCGGCGGAAGACCTCGGCAAGGCGGGTGTTTTCCTCCGCCGTGGTTTTCTTCCTTAAGACGGCGGGCTTGCTGTCGAGCGGCAGGTCCAGGGTGCGCAGCAGCAGGTAGAGCGCCTCGTCATGCGCCGAGGTCGCCACCTGGCCGAGCGCGAGCTGGTGCCGGGCGTATTGCCGTTCCGCCCAGGAAAGCCACTCGCCGAGGGTGCGGGGTCGCGTCGCCATGGGTCAGAGCTTGGGGGGGTCGGTGACGTGCTCGTGGTGGCCGATGTGCTCGCTGCAGTAACACTCGTCGCCGGAGCACTTGGAGCAGTAGCGGAAATCCATGGTGGGATCCGTGAGGTCCGTCTTGCCACAGACGTGGCAGCGGTGGCGCGGGTCGCGGTCGTTGCGCTCCTTGGCAAACTGCTGCGCCTGCCACTCCATGCGCCGCCGACCGGACTTGAGCGAGAGCACGATGTCGCGCGAGAAGAAGCAGAGGAAGTTGCCCACCGAGGCCAGCACCATGAGCCGCTGCGCGAGGTCGCCGACGGCGACGAGGTAGGCGTAGCCGAGCCACTGGAGCAGGGCCAGCCACTTGATCTTCAGCGGGAGGATGAAGAAGATATACATCACGAAGTCCGGATTCAGGTAGGCGAAGGCCAGAAACACCGTCGCCGCGATGTAGGCGTTGGTCGCGTAGGCCCCGGGCGTGATGAAGGACACCGCGAGCGTGAGGAACCAGCCGAGGAAGATGAAGGCGTTGAAGCGGAAGACGCCCCAGTGGTGCTCGAGCGCGCTGCCCATCAGGTAGAAGATATACCAGCCGAACGCCAAAAAGATGGCGCCCGTCATGGTCAGCGAGGTCACGGGCGGGACGAAGATGAACGTGAACGGCCGCCAGAGCTGGCCGGCGAAAACCGCGTCGGGCCGGAGGGCGATCCGCTCGACGTCGAACCCGCCGAACAGGGCCAGGGCCAGGACCAGCACCTGCCCGATCACGAGGTAAAGGGAAAGGTCGGTGATCGCGTAGCGGCCGAGGGCGCGTTCGAGACGGTTGAGGAGCGGCATGCGGCTTATTTCTCAGCCTTCGGGGCCAACTGGTCGAGCAAAGTCTGCTTCTGTTTCAGCAACACGCCCTCCGTCACCGTGGCGATCAGGGCCGACGCGCGGTCGGGCTGTCCGGCCTTGATCAGCACATTGGCCGCCTGCAGCCGGATGGTCTGCTGCTCCACGCCGGGCTGGGCGCGATCCTCCAGCGCGGCCCAGGCCTTGAGCGCCGCGTCCCACTGTGGTTTTTCCAGATCGTAATAGGCCTCGGCGGCACGGTAGGCGTAGGCGAAATTGCCCGGGGCCAGGGCCGCGGCCTTCTGGAAGGCATCGAGCATGGCCTGGTCGAGCGCGGCGCGGGTGAACTGCCCGGTGCGGATGAATTCATCGCGGGCATCCGCGAGCAGCAGGCCGAGGTGGTAGTGATAGAGCGGCTCCTTCGGCTCGAGGTCGATCGCCGCCATGATCCAGGGCAGGGCCTCCAGCGGCTTGCCATCCTCCGCGAGGTGCTTGGCGAGCTGGTTTTTCACGACCGGGATGTGCGGATCGAGCTTGTTGGCCTTGAGGAGGATTCCGACGGCCTCGCGGATCATGCCGACCCGGCCGAGCAGCATCCCGTAGGCGACATAACCCGGCGCGAAGTCCGGGCTTTTCTGGATGAGCACATCGTAGCTGTTGATGATGCCCTGCAACTCGCCGCGCAACCAAGCCTCGTCGAGGTGTTCGCTTTCCTTCTCGGCCCGGGCGAAGATGTTGCGCTGGCGGGCCACGATCTCCTTGAGGGATCTTTCCGAGAGGGTCTCCGCCGGCGCGGCCGGGGCCAGCCAGAGAAGGCCGCACAGCAGCAGCGCGAGGCGCGCGGGTATGATTCCTGGAATTCGCATGCCGCTACGACATGGAGTCCGCCCGTTCGTTCAAGGCTTTACGCCAGAACTAATGCGGCGGGCCGCCGGCATTCATAAGGCTGTTGAGCCGCGAGTTCACCTGATTGGCGCATACCGATTGGCACCAACCGTGCTACTATGCCGGCAGTCGAAAGACTATTGCTTTCAAAGGACCCTCCCCAAGGACGTTCTTTGACTTTGGTTGCATCCCGCGCGAGGCCGCGGGATCTGCAGCCAGGATGATGTGTGCCATGTATTCTGTCGGGTTGCCGGTCGCGCCGCTTTTGCGCGCCCGGATCGCCCCAAAGCTGAGATTTTTGCGCCTGCCGGGCCTTATCACCCGGCGGGCGCGAAACAGGGCGTTCTCCTGCGGCCATTCCGGTCGGTGGGGGCGTCTTGCCTAAACAGAAAACCAAACCCCGCCTTATCGCGGGGATTATGAACATGAACACAAAGTCCAAACTAGCCCTCAGCCTCGGTCTCCTCGCGCTTCCCCTCGCCTTGCTGGCGAAGTCGCCCGAGAAGACCTATGTCGAGTCCTACCTGGGTCGCTCGGGAATCCCGGTGCCCGTCTCGGTCGTTTCGCCCGAGGTGGCGCCCCGCTTCGCGGGCACGCAGGTTACGCTCGAGTTCGTCGTGGATGCGACGGGCAAGCCGATGCTCATCAGCTCGGCCACGCCCGGCGCCGACGCCGAACTGGTGTCCGCGGTCACGACCGCCGTCGCGCAGTGGAAATTCTCCCCTGCGCTGGTGGACGGTCTGCCCGTGGCCCGCAAAGTCGTGTTGCCGGTGACCATTGTCGATTCCTTCGACCGGGCCGCCCGCTTCGCGGCGAAATAACCAGTAAACAGCCAGCCAACCAGGGCCGTCCTCCGCGCGAGCGGGGGGCGGCCCTGTCTTTTTCAGGCGGCCGGGGCGATCCGCAGCACGCGCCGCCAAAGCAGGACCACGAGCCAGGCCACGAGCATCGTCGTCAGCGTGTGGCTGAGGTAATGCGCGCCCTTCAGTGTCTGATACAAACCCATCCACCAGCCGAGGCCCAGGCCGAGGGCGATGATCCCGTGGCGCCAGCGGCGCGAGGCGCGCACGGCGAGCAGGCCCAGCAGGGCAAAGCCGCCGCTGGCGTGCCCGGCGGGAAAACAGCCGCCCTTCCGGTCTGGCCGGTCGTCCGCGGGAAACGGTTCGCAGAGCTTCGCGTAGGCCACGTCGCCCCCGTAGCGCCGGACTTCCGACGGACAGAAGACATTCGTGTATTTCTTCCCGAGGCCGGCGAGCGCCGGCACCGTGGCGATGACGAGCACCCCGAGCCAGAGGCCGCGCCGGTTGAGCCGGAATTTGTCCCGCCAGCGCGCCGGCCCGGCCGCCAGGGTGAGCGCGCTCAGGGCGAAGACCCAGACGAGCGCCTTGGGCCCGTTGTAGAAGATCGCGCGGCCCAGCGGATCCTTCGCGTCCACGACCCAGCGCCGCGCCTCGAAATTGTAGCAGAGATCCTGCAGCACCAGATCGAGGTTGGTGAGTTCGAACAGGGCCGTCACCCCCGCAAGCAGGAGGAGGGTCACCACCAGGGAACGGTTCGGTGCGGTCGGTCGCGGGGACATCACTTGAAGGCTGGCGGCTTCTTGCGGCCGAGCAAGCGCTTGAAGTCGAAATTCACCCGCAGCTTGGCGCCCGCACCGATGTCGTAGCCGTTGTGGCCGTGGCTGAGCTTGAGGCTGAAGCCGAGCAGCCACTGGCCGCGAGCCCCGAAGGTGTAGCGGGCCGGCACCACCCAGACGATGCCCGGGCGCACGATGGCTATCTCACCGTCGAGATCCTCCGTCGGGTGCTCGGTGTTGTAGGCCGCCTCGAACGTGTAGGTCACCGTCCCGCGGGTGTAGAGGAAGCCGCCCGACACGCCGACATTGTCCGCACTGAGCTGGTTTTTCGCTAAAATCCCCGGCGTGCCGGTCGCGCTCAGGTCCTCGTAGACCCCGCCGAAGAACACGCGCCATGCCGGGTGCCGCACCAACTGGCGGGAAAAGGTCAGGTAGGGCGCGATGTGGCGCAGGCCGTCCGTGACGTCCGGCGGGGGTGAGCCCAGGGGCCGGCTCCAATCGAGTCCCACCGCGGTTTCCCAACCCCAGCGGAACGGATCCCCGAGCTGGTATTTGGTGCCGAGGTGGATCTCGGAAAAGCCGCTGTCCGCAAAGAAAGCCTTCTCCTTCAGGCCGTGGGAAAAATAACTGTCGACCTCGGCCGTGACCTCCCAGCGCCGGGTGAGGCCGTAGCGGACGCCCAACTCGCTGCGCAGATGGCTGCGCTCGAAGAGATCGCCGAGGTGCGGGTGCACGATGAGCCGGAGGGAATTCTTCTTCTCCGTCCGGGGCAGCACGCTGTTGAACACGCCGCGGATGCGCAGGTCGTCGTCGGTGGCCTTGGCGGGGCCGGCGGCGGCCGGTTCCTCCGCCGCCCGGGCGGTGACCGCGAGCAGGAGCGCCACCAGAAGTAACCGGCGATGCCGGGGGAGCACGACCGTCACGGGCTTGAAACGACGGCCGTTTTTCCCGGGCTCTTCGCTTCACCGAGGAGCGTATACCGCGCAAACTCCTCGGCGGTCAGCGCCCGGTAGAGACCGTGTTTGTAGAGATAACTGGCCCCCTGATAGTAGCTGATCGCCTCGGATGAACTGTAGGCGCTGTCGGCGGTCAGCGTCATGGTGTTGGTGCCGAATTCGTATTGATAGGTGGACTCGCCGCGCGGGCGCAGGATGACAAACTGGCCCTTCTCGAGGTGACCCAGCTTCTGGTAATTGCCGATGAGCGCGTGCGCCTCGCCCGGGTCGATCTTGCGGACGTCATGACCGAAAAAGCGCGAGGGGTAGCTCCAGTTGAGCAGGCCGAGCAGCGTGGGCGCGAAGTCCATCTGGCTGGTGAGTGTCTTGATGCGGCCGGGCGCGATGTGGCCGCCGGGCGCGTAGATGATGAGCGGAATGTGGTAGTTCTCGACCGGCAGCTCGGTCTTGCCGGCGCTGGACGCGCAGTGGTCGGCGACGATGACGAAGACCGTGTTCTTGAACCAGGGCTTGGCCGCGGCGTCGCGGATGAACTGGCCGATCGCGTAGTCGGTGTATTTCACCGCGCCGGCGCGGCCGGAGACCTTCGACGGCAGGTCGATGCGGCCCTCGGGAAACGTGTAGGGCCGGTGGTTCGACGTCGTCATGACGAAATAATGGAAGGGCTGGCCCGCCGCCGCGCTGGCGTCGGCCTCCGCCATCGTCCAGCGGAAGAGGTCCTCGTCGCAGGCGCCCCAGACGTTGGCGAAGGTGATGTCCTCCTTCGGCCGGGCGGTGCGGTCGATCACGCGGTAGCCGTTGTGACCGAAATAATAGTTCATGTTGTCGAAGTAGCCGAAGCCGCCGTAGATGAACGCGGTGTCGTAGCCCTTGGCGCGGAGCACGGAGCCGAGGGTGAACATGTCCTCGTTGCGCGGGCGCTTGATCATCGAGCGACCGGGCGTGGGCGGGAGCGAGAGCGTGAGCGCCTCCATGCCGCGGTCGGTGCGCGTGCCGGTGGCGTAGAAGTTCTCGAAGACGAGGCTCTGCTTCGCCAGTTCGTCGAGCTGGGGCGTGATGGTCGAGGCCGGGTTGAAGATCCCGAGGAAATCGGCGCTCAGGCTCTCGACCGTGATCTGGATGATGTTGGGGCGCTGCTCGGGTCCGGGGTTCCGGATGTAGCGCAGCGTGTCGTGGTCCTGGGGCCGGAGCATGACCGCCCCGTCTTCCGCCAGTTCCTCGCGCAGGCGGGCGAAGACCTGCTCGAGTGGCTTGGTGGGGTAGAACTCGTCGTAATCGAGGACATTGTTGCGGAAGGCCGCGAAGAGCGACCACAGGCCGTTCTTGGCCAGCTCGCGGTTGAAGTTGTTCTTGAAGCTCGGCAGCCAGTCGGCGTTCACCGCCAGGCCCACCGCCAGGGCGCCGGCAAACCACAGCGCCCCGCGGCGGTAGCGGACGGGCCAGTGCTCCACCGTGCCGTCCAGCCATGCGTGCGGCAGCCGGCTGCGCCACAGCAGCCAGCCGAAGACCGTCGCCGCGGTGAACAGCCCGCCCACGATGAGCGGCATCGGGTAGGACTCGCGGATGTTGCCCATCACCTCCGTCGTGTAGACGAGGTAGTCCACCGCGATGAAATTGAAGCGCACGCCGAACTCGTCCCAGAAGGTCCATTCCGCGGCCGCGCCGAACAACAGCCCGAAGATGATGGCGAAACCGATCCCCGCCGCCAGCCAGCGCACCCAGATCCGGCGCAATGCGCCCGAGGGCAGGACGGTCAGCAGCACGATGAGCGGCAGCGAGGCGAACGCCGCCGCGCTCAGGTCATAGAGCACGCCCCAGCCGAAGGCGGCCAGCAGGCTCAGCGTCCACGTGACGTCGCCCGACGCCTTCACCAGCAACGCCAGCCGCGTGAGGAAGGACAGGCCCACGAAGATCGAGTAGAAGAGGATCAAGCCGCCATGGCGGCGCGGCAGTTGCGTGGAAAAAAAGGCGCGAACGCGGGCAGACAGGATTTTCAAAGCAAGGAATGGGGGTGGACCGGAGGCGATTATCTTACCGTTGCCGCCATAAATACAAGCCCGCGGCGCGGGCCGGCGCGACCACGCCCCCCGGCCGGCCGGTTCAAGAAAATACTTGCGCCCCGCCCCCGCCCGCCCCATCAAACGGCCCTCCCCCCATGGTTCGCACCCATCCCCACCATCACCTGAGCTAGCCGGCCCGCGCGGGAAGGCCGGAAGCGCCTTGCCCGTGGCTGATGGAACCCGATTTCCCCAACCCCCGGCAGGTGCAAACCGCCGGGGGTTTTTGTTGCCCCGGTTCCGGCCTCTCCGTGTCACCGGCCCGCCCGGGCCTCGCCAAACATATATCTTTCACCATAACTTCTTGCCTCGCCATAGCCCATCGGGCGACGGCGGGTCCCTTTCACTCTCCCTTCCTCCCGCCATGCCTCCCATCACACCGCCCAAAGACCGCCTCCGCCTCGCCATCCAGAAAAGCGGCCGCCTTTCCACGGATTCGCTCGATCTGCTGAAAAACTGCGGCATCCGCATCAAGTCGCCCAAGGAGAAGCTCCTGCTCCACGCCGAGAACTTCCCCATCGACATCCTGTTTGTCCGCGATGACGACATCCCGCAGCTCGTCATGGACGGCGTGTGCGACCTCGGCATCGTCGGCACCAACGTCCTCGAGGAGGCCGCGCTCGAGCGCCGCGTCAACGGCGCCGTCGGCGGCTACTTCATCGAGCGGTCCCTCGATTTCGGCGGCTGCCGCCTCGCCCTCGCCCTCCCCGAGGAACGCCCCTACGCCGGCCCGAAGGACCTGCAGGGCCTGCGCATCGCCACCTCTTACCCGCACCTCACCAAGCGCTATCTCGACGAGCAGAAGGTCAAGGCCGAGGTCATCCACCTCAGCGGCTCGGTCGAGATCGCCCCGCGGCTCGGCCTGGCCGAGGTCATCTGCGACCTCGTCGCCAGCGGTTCCACCCTCGAGGCCAACAAGCTCCGCGCGGTTGAGACCATCTTCAAGAGCACGGCCGTCCTGCTGCGCAACACCCGGGAACTCACCCCCGAGAAGTCGCACGCGCTCGAGATTTTGCTCCGCCGGCTCGACGGCGTGCAGAAGGCCGCCGGCACGAAATACATCATGCTCCACGCCCCCAAGGCCAGCCTCGCGGAGATCAAGAAACTCCTCCCGGGCTCGGAAAACCCCACCGTCCTGCCGCTCGCCGGCGACGACACCAAGGTCGCCCTCCACGCCGTCTGCTCGGAGGCCGTCTTCTGGGAAACCATGGAGTCGCTCAAAAAAGCCGGCGCCAGCAGCATCCTTGTGCTGCCGATCGAGAAGATGATGCTCTGAACCAAGGGCTGAAGGACCGAACAACTGAAAGGCTGAATGCCTCTCTTCACCTCGCTAACTTCAGCGCTTCAGTCATTCAGCCCTTCAGCTTTTCCCATGAAACCCCTGCCCTGGAAAAAACTCTCCCCCGCTGCCCGGACCGCCGCCCTGCAGCGGCCGGCCCAGGCCGCGCAGCCCGCGGTCGCCGCCGCCGTGCGCGCGATCGTCGCGGCCGTGCGCCGCGAGGGCGACGCGGCGCTGCGCCGGCTGACGAAGAAATTCGACGGCGTCACCCTGCGCTCGCTCCGCGTGACGGAGGCCGAGTTCGCCGCCGCCGAGTCGGCGCTCGGCCGGGCCGACAAGGCCGCGCTGCGCACCGCCTACCTCAACCTCCACACCTTCCACGCCGCCCAGCGGTTTCACGACCTGCGGATCGAGACCTCGCCGGGCATCGTCTGCGAAAAGACCGCGCGTCCCATCGGCCGCGTCGGCCTCTACGTGCCGGGCGGCAGCGCCCCGCTGCCCTCCACCGCCCTGATGCTCGGCGTCCCGTCCCAGCTCGCCCACAATCCCGGGCGCGTCCTCTGCACGCCGCCGGACAAGACCGGTGCCATCAACCCGTGGATCCTCTGCGCCGCGCGGCTCTGTGGCATCACCGCGGTCTACAAGCTCGGCGGCGCCCAGGCCATCGCGGCCATGGCCTACGGGACCGCCAGTGTGCCGAAATGCGACAAGCTCTTCGGCCCGGGCAACGCCTTCGTCACCGAGGCCAAGCTCCAGGTGTCGCGTGATGCCGCCGGCGCCGCGTTCGACCTGCCGGCCGGACCGTCCGAGGTGCTGGTGATCGCCGACAACCGCGCCAACCCCGCCTTCGTCGCCGCCGATCTCCTCTCGCAGGCCGAGCACGGCCCGGACTCGCAGGTGGTGCTCGTCGCTTTTTCAAAGAAATTCGCCGCGCGCGTCCAAGCCGCGCTCGCCACGCAACTCGCCACGCTGCCGCGCGCCGCCATCGCCCGCCGCGCGCTGGAGCGCAGCCGCATCTTCCTCGCCGCCAGCCGCGACGAGGCGGTCGAGATCGCCAACCGCTACGCGCCCGAGCACCTCATTTTGCAGGTCGCCCGACCGCGCGGGCTGCTGGCGGACATCACCACCGCCGGCTCCGTCTTTCTCGGCGACCTGACGCCCGAGTCGCTCGGCGACTACGCCAGCGGCACCAACCACGTCCTCCCGACCTACGGCTGGGCCCGCGCCTGCAGCGGCCTGGGCCTGTCCGATTTCCAGCGCACCATGACGGTGCAGACCGCCGGCCCGGCCGGCCTGCAAAAACTCGGCCCGGTCGTCGAGCGCCTTGCCCTCGCCGAAGGCCTCGCCGCCCACCAGCGCGCCGTGAAAATACGTCTCGATCTACTTGCCGCTGGTAGGGCGAGTCGTCCCCGACGAGCCGTGTCGAACAACGGCTCATCCTGAGGATTCGCCCTACCCAACCCATGACTCCCGTCGACCAAGTCCTCGCCCTCGTCCGTCCCGACATCCTCGCGCTGACGGCCTACAGTTCCGCGCGCAAGGAATCCAAGGGCGGCCGCGCCGGCCCTGAGCCCAGTCGATGGGTTTGGCTCGATGCCAACGAGAACCCCGAGACGCCCTCGGTGCACATGCCGCTGCTCAACCGTTACCCGGAGCCGCAGCCCGCCGATCTCGTCGCGCAACTCGCCACCCTTTACGGCGTCACTCCCGCGCAGGTGCTGGTCACGCGCGGTTCCGACGAGGGGATCGACCTCTTGCTCCGCACCTTCTGCCGCGCCGGGCAGGATGCCATTCTGATCACGCCGCCGACCTACGGCATGTATGTCGTGGCCGCCGGCATCCAGGGTGCGCGCACCGTCACCGTGCCGCTCATCCGCGAAAAAAACTTCGCCCTCGATGCCGCCGCCGTGCTCCAGGCAACCACCCCGGAGGTGAAGCTTGTCTTCCTCTGTTCGCCCAACAACCCGACGGGCAACCTGCTGGATCGCGCCGGCGTCCTGTCGCTCGTGCGCTCGCTCGCCAGCCGTGCCGTCGTCGTGGTCGACGAGGCCTACGTGGATTTCTCCGGCCAGCCGAGCCTCGCCGCCGAGATTGCGGCGAATCCCAACCTCGTCGTCCTGCGCACCCTCTCCAAGGCCTACGGTCTCGCCGGTGCCCGCGTCGGCACGACCATCGCCGACCCGGCGGTGATCGCCGTGCTGCAAAAGGTCATCGCCCCTTATCCCGTGCCCGCCCCCGTGCTGGCGGCCGCCCTCGCCGCGCTCACGCCCGCCGGCCTGGCCGCCGCGCGCGAATCCGTGGCTGCCCTTGTCGCCGAGCGGGCGCGCCTCGCTACCGCGCTGGCGAAATTACCCGCGGTGAAGCGCGTCTGGCCAAGCGACGCCAACTACCTGCTGATCGAGGTCGCCGACTCCGCCCGCATCATGGCCGCCGGCCGCGCCGCGGGCGTCGTCTGGCGCGACCGCAGCAAGGACGTGCCCAATCACATCCGCCTCACCGTCGGCACCGCCGAAGAAAACAACGCCACCCTGGAGGTCTTGGCACGACTGTCCAATCCGCCCTTGTAACCTATTAGGTTACAAATTGCCCTTCTCGTCCCGCCCGATCTCGCCATGAAAAAAATACTCTTCATCGACCGCGACGGCACGCTCATCGCCGAGCCGTTCGACCAGCAGGTCGACCGCCTCGACAAGCTCGCCCTCGAGCCCGCCGTCATCCCCGCCCTGCTCCGGCTGCGCGACGCCGGCTGGAAGTTCGTCATGGTCACCAACCAGGACGGTCTCGGCACCCCGAGCTTCCGCGAGGAGGAATTTCGTCCGCCCCAGAAACTGCTCCTCGACCTCTTGTCCTCCCAAGGGATCGACTTCGAGGCCGTGCGCGTGTGTCCGCACACCTCCGCCGACCGTTGCGACTGCCGCAAGCCCAAGCTCGGCCTGCTGACCGACTACATGAAGGACGTCACCTGGTCGCGCGAGCTGTCCGCCGTCATCGGTGATCGCGAGACCGATGTTACTCTCGCCCAGAACCTCGGCATCCGCGGCCTGCGCTACGACCGCAAGACGCTCGGCTGGCCGGAAATCGCCCGCCAGCTGGTCGACGCCCCGCGCCGCGCCACCGTCGTGCGGAACACCAAGGAGACGAAGATCACCGTCACGGTGGACCTCGACGCCACCGCCCCCGTCAAACTCGCGACCGGACTCGGATTCTTTGACCACATGCTGGAGCAGATCGCCCGCCATGCCGGCATCAGCCTGGTCATCGCGTGCGAGGGCGACCTGCATATCGACGAGCACCACACGATCGAGGACACCGGCCTCGCCCTCGGCAGCGCGCTGAAGCAGGCCTTGGGCGACAAGCGTGGCATCGGTCGCTACGGTTTTGTCATGCCCATGGACGAATCCCTCGCCCAGGTCGCCCTCGACCTCAGCGGCCGGGCCTGGCTGGTCTTCGACGCCAAGTTCCCGCGCGATCGCGTCGGCGAAATGCCCACCGAGATGGTGGCGCACTTCTTCAAATCGGTCAGCGACAACCTCGCCCTGACCTTGAACATGAGCGTCACCGGCGACAACACGCACCACATGGTCGAGGCGTTGTTCAAGGGCTTCGGCCGCGCGCTCAAGCCCGCCCTCGCCCGCGGCGCCGGCACGGAAATCCCGAGCAGCAAAGGAGTCCTCTGATGAATGCCTCTTGCTGGAGGCGCGGCGACCTCGCCGCGCACGATGACCCTTCCGCACCGGGGTCGGTGCGGCTCCAATATTTCCCATGCTAGCCATCGTCGACAGCGGCGGCGCCAACATCGCATCGGTGCGCTTCGCGCTCGAGCGGCTCGGCGTGCAAAGCGAACTCACGGCCGACCCCGCGGTCATCCGCGCGGCCACACGCGTCATCCTCCCCGGCGTCGGTTCCGCCGTCGAGGGCATGAAGCGCCTGCAGGCCAAGGGACTCGTCGATTGCGTCCGCGGCCTCACCCAGCCGGTGCTCGGCATCTGCCTCGGCATGCAGTTGCTCTTCGAAAATTCCGAGGAGGGCCCGACCGAGACGCTCGGGCTGATTCCCGGCACGGTGGCGCTGCTGCCCGAGTCGCCCGGCATCACGGTCCCGCACATGGGCTGGAACACGGTCCTGACCGGCCGGGATCCCGGCCTGCTCGACGGCATCGGCCCCGACGCCCGCTTCTACTTCGTGCACAGCTACGCCGCCCCGGTGAACGCCTTCACCGTCGCCAGCTGCGACCACGGCCGGCCGTTCACCGCCATCGTGCAGCGCGGCAACTTCTCCGGCGTCCAGTTCCACCCCGAGCGTTCCGGCCCCGCCGGCGCCCGCCTGCTGAAAAATTTCGTGGAGGGCCGCGTCTGAGCCCCCCGCACGTTTGTAACGTATTAATTGACAAATTATCCGGATCCGACCGCGCAATCATGATCATCTACCCAGCCATCGACCTTCGCGGTGGGCGCGTCGTGCGCCTGACCGAGGGTAAGTTCGACCAGGAAACGACCTACGGCACCGACCCGCTTGCCGTGGCCCGGGACTTCGCCGCGGCCGGCGCCACCTGGCTCCATGTCGTCGACCTCGACGGCACCAAGGATCCGACCCGGCGCCAGACTCCCCTCGTCCAGCAGCTCGCCCGCGAAAGCGGCCTGCTCGTCCAAACCGGCGGCGGCATTCGCGATGAGTCCCAGGTCGAGGCCCTGCTGGCCTCCGGCGCTCAGCGGGTGATCGTCGGTTCCCTCGCCGTGCGCGAACCTGCTCGCGTCAAGGGCTGGTTTGCCCGCTTCGGCGCCCGGCACATCATTCTTTCGCCCGATGTCCGTCTTGATCCGACCGGCACGCCCCGCATCGCCGCCGCCGGCTGGCAGGAAACCACGGGGGTCGCACTCGACGATTTTCTGAACGACTACCTGGCCGCCGGCCTGGTTCACATCTTGTGCACCGACATCAGCCGCGACGGCAAGCTGACCGGCCCGAACACCGCGCTCTATGCCGCCCTCGTGAAGAAATTCCCCTCGCTCCAGATCCAAGCCTCGGGCGGCGTGTCGTCGCTCGACGATTTGCGCGCGCTGCAGCCCACCGGCGCCGCCGGCGCCATTGTCGGCCGCGCGCTCTACGAGAAGAAATTCACGCTAAAAGAGGCCCTTTCCGTCTGAGTCGGCCCACTTTCACCTTCCCTCTCACTTTCACTCCCAAATGTTAGCCCGCCGCATCATTCCCTGCCTCGACGTCCGCGACGGCCAGGTCGTCAAGGGCACGCAGTTCCGCGACCACGAGATCGTGGGCGATATCATCGAACTCGCCCAGCGCTACCGCGACGAGGGGGCCGACGAGCTGGTATTCTACGACATCACCGCCAGCAGCGACGGCCGCACGGTCTCGACCGACTGGGTGACCCGCGTCGCCCGCGTGCTCGACATTCCCTTCTGCGTGGCCGGCGGCATCCGCTCGCTCGACGGGGCCCGCCAGATCCTGCACGGCGGGGCGGACAAGATCTCCATCAATTCCCCCGCGCTGGAAAATCCCGCGCTCATCACCGAACTGGCCGCCGAGTTCGGTTCCCAGTGCGTCGTGGTCGGCATCGACAGCCGGCAGGAGGGTGGCGACTACTTCGTGAAGCAATACACCGGCGACCCGGGCAAGACCCAGGCCACGCGCTGGCGGACCATCGACTGGGCCCGCGAGGCGCAGCAACTCGGCGCCGGCGAGGTCGTGCTGAACTGCATGAACCAGGACGGCATGCGGCAGGGTTACGATGTCCCCCAGCTGAAGCTCGTGCGCGCCGTGCTGGGCATCCCGCTCGTGGCCTCCGGCGGCGCCGGCACCATCGCCCACTTCCACGACGTCTTCCGCCTGGCCGGCGTGGACGGCGCGCTTGCCGCGTCGGTCTTTCACAAGGGCACCATCAAGATTCCCGCCCTGAAAGCCCAGCTCATCGCCGACGGCATTTCCATCCGGCCATGATTCTGACGGCCAAACCTTTAAACCCGGAGAACCCAGAGTTGAGTTTTGTATTTCTCCGCGCCCTCCGCGAACTCTGTGTTTAAAACCTTTCCCAAATGAAACGCCCCAAGATCGACTGGAAGAAAAACGCCGGCCTCGTGCCCGCCATCGTGCAGGACGCCGCCACCCTGCAGGTGCTCATGCTTGGCTACATGGACGCCGCGGCGCTGAAGCAGACGCTGCGCACGAAGAAGGTCACCTTCTTCAGCCGCTCCAAGCAACGCCTCTGGGTCAAGGGCGAGTCCTCGAGGAATTTCCTGCACCTCGTCGACGTGAAGGTCGACTGCGACAACGACACGCTGCTCGTCACGGCCCGGCCCGACGGCCCGACCTGCCACCGCGGCACGCCCAGCTGCTTCGGCGACGACGGCGCCCGCGGCGTCGGCTTCCTCGCGCAGCTGGAGCAAACCATCAACGCCCGGATCAAGTCGGGCGACACCAAGAGCTACACCGTCCGCCTGGCCAAGGAAGGCGTGGCGCGCGTCGCGCAAAAGGTCGGCGAGGAGGGCGTCGAGACGGCGCTGGCGGCGCTCCGCGCGGGCGACAAGGAATTCGCCGGCGAGGCCGCGGACCTGCTCTACCACCTCATCGTGCTCCTGCGCGTGCGGAAGCTGTCACTCGCCGCCGCGCTCGCCGTGCTGGAAAAGCGGCACGCGCCGAAAGGAAAATGATTGTAGGGCGGGATCGCTGATCCCGCCCCGAGCACCGGGGGTTAACGCAGGCGGGATCAGCGATCCCGCCCTACAGACGAACCCTTATTTACTTCGCCGGCTCGGTCACGATCGTGCCGGTGAGCTTGAAGCGGATCTTCACCACCGGATCGACCGAGAACAGGAAGGCCTTGCGGATGACCTTCAGGTGCCAGTTGCGGTAGTCGATGGTCGTCTCGGCCGTGATGGTGTAGCTGCCATCCTCCTTCGCGAGATTGATCGGGAATTCCACGCGCTCGGTGGCACCATGGAACGTGAGCCGGCCGGAAGCCTGGCCCTGGCCATTGGGCGTGATCGCAAGATTGCCCAGTTCAAACCGCCCCTCGGGGTCGCCGCCGCCCAGCCACTTGATCATGTCCGCGTCGCGGTCGTTGTTGCCGCTCTTGAGGTCGCTGAATTTGAAGGTGAAGACGCCGCTCTTGATCTTGCCGGCCTCGTCCACTGTCAGCTTCGCCTCGTAGTGGTCGAGGTGGGCGGTGAAGTTCTTCGTCGCGTCGACGTCGACGTCCACAAAGGAGCGGCTGCGGTCGATTTTCAGCGGGCGCTCGGCGGCTAGAACGGACAGGGGCAGAAGGACGAACAGGGCGAGACGCAGAACGACATTCATGGCGGGGAGTGTGATTGTCAGGGGTCAGACCGCAAACCTGACTTTCGGTGCCATAAGGCGGTCTGGCCCCCGCCAGTAGTCAAGCTTGCGCCCGGCGGCGGGGCGCGGCAACCTTCCGGCCGTCACCCCATGGCCACACCCCGGAAGTCCGCCGATCAGTGGTTCGCCGAATATGGCGAGAGCCACCAGGATCACGCCAACGAGACCATCCACTGGATCTGCGTGCCCGTCATTTTCTACTGTGTGCTGGGCCTGCTCTGGTCCATCCCGGTGCCGGCGGTGATCGCCGGCCCGCTGCCCTGGTTCCACTGGGTTCATCCGGTCATCATCGCCGCCCTGGTCTTCTACTTCCGGCTGTCGGTGCCGCTGGCGTTCGGTCTGCTCGGTTTCATCGCGGGCTGCTGCATCGTGCTGGAACTGCAGTCTCTCCACTGCCCGTTCCCCATCTGGAAAAGCAGCCTGATCCTCTTCGTGCTGGCGTGGATCGGCCAGTTCATCGGCCACAAGATCGAGGGTAAAAAACCGTCGTTCTTCAAGGATGTGGTCTTCCTGCTCATCGGCCCCGCGTGGCTGCTGCACTTCATCTATAAGAAGCTGAACATCGCATATTGAGGTCGATTTGTAGGGCGGGATCGCTGATCCCGCCTCGCACGCGAACTGGCTGGCGCTGGCGGGAT
>JAQSDJ010000033.1:0-6788 GCA_029945855.1 Lacunisphaera sp. | reverse complement strand
ACCAGCGACCCCCCCCTACAATTCACCCCCGCCCGCCGCGCAGCACGACGACGTTGGCCAGGTCGTTCTTCTCAAATTCGTCCCAGTAGCGCGCCTCGATCCGCTTGAGCAGCTCGTCATTCGACGGGGTCGGCTCGACGCCGGGCGTCTCCAACCCGCGCTTGGCCTGGTCGCCTGCGAGGTCGCGGTCGGCGAGGCGCGCGACCAGTTCGTGCCAGAAAACGTCGTTCTGAAACTCGTTCTGGATCTCCCGCACGCGGTCGTCCTCCGACAGCTTGGGCGAAGGCTGCAGCGAGCCGTCCTCGTGCTTTTCCACCAGGTCCGCGCAACCCGCGTCGATCGCCAGGTCGAGCAGCTTCTGGTCGAAATCGAAGTAGCGCTTCGCCGCGGCGGTGTCTTCACCCTGGTAGCTGGTGACGGCCCACATGCCGAGGTGCACGAGTTCGAGGAGCTGGCGGTATTCCTTGGCGGTGAAAGAGGCTTTCATAAACGCCCCACCGTTGCCCGCCGTCCCAGCCCCGCAAGCGCGAAGTGCGGGGTGTTGCCGCCGGGCAAATCGGCTTGGTCCCGTGCGGCGGTGAGGGTAACTTCCATGGCGGGTTGCCGTCTCTCCTGCCTGACCCAGTCCCTGCCCCATGCGTGTCCCGCTTTTTTGTGCCTTTGCTGCGATGTTGCCGGGTGCCTTCAGCGCCCATGGCGGCGTGCTTGATTGGCTGTTCAGCCGAAACGAAATCGATGTTATCTCCGTCACCGACATGACCCCGGAGGGCCGGAATCAGCGCACCCCGACCCCGGAGAACCCGGTCTATTACGTGGCGATTAGCCTCGGCTTCCAAGACCTGGGCGGCCTTGTGGGCGGAGAAAAACCACCGCCCAAGGAGGATGTCATCCGCCAGATCTCCACCGCGCTGGCGAAGCAAGGCTATCTGCCAGCCACGGAGGCCTCTCCGCCGCCCACCCTCGCCCTGGCCTTTGCCTGGGGCACGCTCAACGCCGATTACGACTACGGTTTCAACCCGGATCTTCCGCCGCGACAGCGCAACCAGCACCAGATCCTGAAATTCCTGGGCGGCTACAAGATCGGCTTCTCCAAAAACGATTTCGACCCACTGACGCCATCCTCCCTTGGGTTCGCGCTCATGAATATTGATACCCAGGCATTTTACGAGCTGGCGCGGGAGGATTTTTATGTGGCGGTTGTCTCCGCCTACGACCTGGCGACGATCAAGGACAAGAAAAAGAGACTCCTCTGGATGACTCGCATCAGTTGTCCGTCCAGCGGCTACTTCCTGCCGGACGTGCTGCCCATGATGATGGCTCTCGGCGGCCCGAATTTCGGTCGCGAGTCCGACCGGCCCGCCTGGCATCGCGCCTCCGACAAATACCGGCCCGAGGTGAAACTCCGTGAGTTGGAACTCCTGGAGTATCTGGGGGAGGGCCCGCTGACCGTGGTGGATGCTCCGACCAACAAGGCCAAGAAACCGGCCAAGAAGAAGTAGGGCCCGGGGGAAGCAAAGGGGGTTCGCGCCTTGGCTGTGGGTGGGTGCCCACATAACCCCGGCATTGACCATGCCCGCAGGGCGTGGCAACGGTTTCCCCTCCCATGTCCCATCCCGCCGATTCCGCCAACCTCATGGAAGCCATCGTGTCGCTCGCGAAGCGCCGCGGCTTCATCTACCCGTCCTCCGAAATCTACGGCGGTCTCAACGGCTTTTTCGACTACGGCCCGCTCGGCTCCGAACTGAAGAAGAACATCCGCGACTGCTGGTGGAACGACATGGTCCGCCGCCGCGACGATGTCGTCGGCCTCGAATCCTCCATCATCATGCACCCGAAGGTCTGGGAGGCCTCCGGCCACGTCGCCGGGTTCAGCGACCCCCTGGTGGACTGCAAGGCCAGCAAGCAGCGCTACCGCGCCGACCAGCTCTTCTGGTCGCCCGTGGTCGTGGACGGCAAGATCGTCGGCTACGTCTCGGCGCTCGAAAGCGAGAAGACGGCCGAGGACCTCCAGGCCGCGGCCGAGACCTTCAAGCGCAAGAAGGCCATCGTCGGGACGCTGGCGCCCGTCGTCGCGAAGGACTTCACCGAGGCCACCGAGGCCGAGATCCCGCTCATCCCCTCGCCCGCCACCGGCGAGCCCGGCAGCCTGACGGCGCCGCGCGCCTTCAACATGATGTTCCAGACGAATGTCGGCGCGATGACCGACGCCTCGTCCGTCGCCTACCTGCGGCCCGAGACGGCGCAGGGCATGTTCGTCGACTTCAAGAACGTCGTCGACACCACGCGCGTGAAGCTGCCCTTCGGCATCGCCCAGATCGGCAAGTCGTTCCGCAACGAGATCACGCCGCGCAACTTCATCTTCCGCTCGCGCGAGTTCGAGCAGATGGAGATGGAATATTTCATCCACGAGGACGCCGACTGGGCCAAGTGCCACGAGGAGTGGATCACCTGGTGCGAGACCTGGTTGAAGAGCATCGGCCTGCCCGACTCCCACCTCTCCCGCTACGCCCACCCGAAGGAGAAGCTCGCGTTCTACTCGAAGGGCACGGTCGACATCATGTTCAAGTATCCCTTCGGCGTGCAGGAGCTGTGGGGCATCGCCGCCCGCGGCAATTACGACCTCAACCAGCACGCCACCGCCTCCGGCAAGCCGCAGGAGCTGTTCGATGAGGCGTCGAAGAAAAAGTTTGTGCCGCACGTCATCGAGCCCGCCGTCGGCGTCGACCGCATTTTGCTCGCCGTGCTCTGCGCCGGCTACGCCGTCGAAGACGTGACCGACGAGAAGGGCAACACGGAACAACGCACCGTGCTCCGTTTCTCGCCGCGCATCGCCCCGGTCAAGGTCGCCGTGCTGCCGCTGTTGAAGAACAAGGAGCAGCTCACGAACCGCGCCCGCGCCCTCCACGCCAAGCTGCAGCGCCGCTACGCCGTCCAATACGACGACGGTGGCGCCATCGGCAAACGCTACCGCCGCCAGGACGAGGCCGGCACGCCCTGGTGCGTGACGATCGACTTCGAGACCATCGAGAAACCCGGCGACACCTTCACGCTCCGCGAACGTGACAGCATGAAGCAACGCCGCATCACCGAGGCCGAGCTCTTCGCGCTGCTGGAAGAGCAGGTTTATTAACCGCATCGTCCCGCGGCGCGGTCACCCGACCGCGCCGTCCGCGCCCCCGCGCATGCCGCCCGTCCCCCGCCAGCCCAGTGTGCGCAGTGTCCGCACGCCCCAGGCGCTCGCCGCGTTGCGCGACTGGCTGGGCACCTTCGCCGCCGGCACCCGCGAGCGCGGCAACGACTATTACCGGCAACGCGCCGTCCGGGAAGTGTGGTCGGAAGCCGACCACCTGGTGAAGGCCGAGATCGACATCGTCAGCGAGGTCATCGCGATCACCCTTTTCTTCACGCGCGGCGCGTGGACCTCGCGCTGTTCCTGTCCGGTGCTTTCCCGTTGCGAACACGTCTACGCCGCCGGCCTGGCGTGGCTCGCCGCCGTCGAATCCGGCCAGCGCGACGGCCGCAAGCGCGGCCTTTCCCTCCCCTTGGACGAGACCCGGGTGAAGACGCCCGCGGCACCCGTCGCCAGCACTCCCACCACCGCCGACCCCCCGGGTCTGGCGGCTTGGTTGCGCGCCCTTCCCTCTCCGGGCGAGGGCCGCAGCCCGGAACCACCCGGCTCCCTCCGCCACCTCACCGGCCTCCGCGTGCGGCTCGAGGCCGGTGGCAAGTGGCAGCTCGAGGTCCGCACCGACGGCGAACCGCGCTGGAAAGCCCCCGCCAAACGCCTGCTCGCCGACCTCGCCGCGTCGCGCCCCGCCGATTTCGAGCACCTCCCGCCCGCCGAGGCCGCGCTCGGCGCCGCCTTCGCCGCCGAATGCCGGCTCGATGCCCGGGCGCTCATCTCCCGGTTGTCACTGTCCGCGGACACCGTCACCGGCCTGCTGCGCACGACCGCCGCCCGCGCCGCGCTCGCCCTGCCCGACGGGAGCCCGTTCACCGTGCAGCCCGCGCCGCTCACTGTCCACGCCAGTCCGTCCCCCGGCAAGGAGGACCGGCTCGACCTGCACCTGGTCACCCCCGCCGGCCGCATCGCCGTGGGCGCCCGTCTCATCACCCCGCGGCCGGAGCCGCTTTATCTCTTCGACGGCTGTGTCTGGCGCGGACCGTCGCCGACGCCGACCCCGCACCTCCCGGCCTCCGTCCTCACCGACCCGCGCCTGCTGCCCCGCCTCCGCGCCGCCGGCATCCGCCTGCCCGAGGGGCTTTCGGCTGAAATCCGCACGGTCGTGTTGCGCCCCCGCCTGCGCTGCTGGCTCACGCCGGCCTTTGAGGAAAACGAACGTGATTTTCAGGCCCAACTCACCGCCCGCGCCGAAACCCCGCCGTGCGAACAGCGCTGGACCGAGCCCGCCGGCTGGCAATGGAACCCCCACGGCGGCATCCCGGCCCCGCGCGGCCCCGGGGATCCTCTCCTGGAATTCGATCTCTCCGCGGCGCGGGCCGTCAGCGCACAACTCGCCTCGCTCCGGCTCGTGTGGGACGGCTGGGCCGAGGCCTGGACCCGCCCGGTCTCCGACGCCTTCCCCGACGATTTCGTCGCCTGGCACGACGCGCTGCCCGACGACGTGGACCTCGATGTCTCCCCCGAACTCGCCGCCCTGCTCGGCGCCCCGTTGCGCGCGCACCTCAGCGTCGCCGTCGCCGCCGCCGGCGAAAACGAGCAGGACTGGTTCGATCTTTCCGTCGGTGTCGCCGTCGAGGACACCAAGCTCACGCCCGAGGAAATCGCGCTGCTGCTGAAGGCCCGCGGTAAATGGATCAGCCTCCCGAAGCACGGCTGGCGCCGGCTCGAGCCGGATGTCGCCCTCGATCCAGCCACCGCCGCCTCCCTCGAACGCCTCGGCCTCGGCGTCGACGACGTGCTCGCCACCGGCCGCGCCACCCACCACCGGCTGCACGCGCTGCAACTCGCCGCGGAAGCCGATCCTTTCGTGGCGCGCGACTCCGTGCTCGTCCAGACGCTCCGCGAGCGCGCCGCGCAGCTCGCCGCCCAACCGGCTCCGGCGCTCCCCGCCGGCCTGCGCGCGGAACTGCGGCCCTACCAGCGCGAGGGTTTTATCTTCCTCGCCCATCTTTCCCGCCACGGCCTCGGCGGTGTCCTCGCCGACGACATGGGTCTCGGCAAGACCGTGCAAACGCTCGCCTGGCTCCTGCACCTGAGCGAGACGCGGCCGGCGGGCCAGCCGCCGTTCCGCGGCCTCGTCGTCTGCCCGAAGAGCGTCACCCACGGCTGGCTGACCGAGACCGCGCGCTTCGCCCCCGGCCTGGCAATCGCCGCTTTCCAGCCTGCGAATCCCAAGGCCATCGCCACCGCGATCAACGGCCCGGGCGACGGCGCGCCGCGGCTCCTCGTCGCCAACTACACGCAGCTCCGGCTGCACGCCGCGGCGTTCCGCAGCGCCGGGTGGGACGCCATCGTGCTCGACGAGGGCCAGTTCATCAAGAACCCCGGGAGCCAGGTCGCCGTCGTCGCCCGTTCCCTGCGCACCCGCCACCGCCTCGTGCTCACCGGCACGCCGATCGAGAACCGCCTCACCGACCTGTGGAGCCTGTTCGCCTTCGCCCAGCCCGGGTTGCTCGGCGACCAGCCCGGTTTTCGCCGCCAATACCCGGAGGTCGATCCCGCCGCCCTCGCCCGCCTGCACCGCCGCGTGCAGCATTTCCTTTTGCGCCGCACCAAGGCCCAGGCCGCGCCCGATCTCCCCACGCGCACGGAGGACGACATCATCGTCGACCTCGAAGGACCTCAGCGCCGCCTCTACGATGCCGAGCTCAAGCGCGCCCGCGCCCACCTGCTCGGCGTCCGGACGCCCGGCGAGCTCGGCGCCGTGCGGTTTCACGTGCTCGCCAGCCTGCTCCGCCTGCGCCAGATCTGCTGCCACCCCGCGCTGGTCGATCCCGCGCACGCCTCGCTCCCCAGCGCCAAGCTCGACGCCCTGCTCGAGCGCATCGAGGAACTCGCCGACGAAGGCCACCAGGTGCTGGTTTTCAGCCAGTTCGTCCAGATGCTGGAAATCATCCGCACACGCCTCGCGGCCGCCGGTATCGGCCACCTGATTCTCACCGGCGCGACCGAGAACCGCGCCGAGCTCGTCGATCAGTTCCAGACCGACCGCACGAAGACGGTTTTCCTGCTTTCGCTGAAGGCCGCCGGTTTCGGCCTCAACCTCACGGCCGCCAGTTATGCTTTTCTCTACGACCCCTGGTGGAATCCCGCGGCCGAGGCGCAGGCGATCGATCGCATCCACCGCATCGGCCAGACCCGGCCCGTGATGGCCTACCGCCTGATCGCCGACAACTCGGTCGAGCAGAAGATCCGCGCGCTCCAGCACGAGAAATCCGCCCTCGCCGCCGCCGTCATCCAGGAAGAGTCCGTCGCCACCGTGATGGACCTCGACAGCCTGCGGGAGATTCTGGGCTGAACCAGTTCAGGAGTTGCCCGCGAATCACGCGAAGGGCTGCGAATCCCAAGTCTCCAAACTCCCGGTTTCTGCAGTCAGCGAGAGGGATTGATAAGTCACGTCTTCAAAATTCAATTCGTGATTCTTTCGCGGCTCGAATGTGGGAGGGGCTTTATGCCCCGACGGGATCCCGCCGACCAAGAGGCCGAACGGTTGAGTTTCCTTAATTATAGGTTCTCATATTAAAGGATAACGAATCTGCCTTAATTATGGCCTAAGCCGTATCCATGCAGTTGAAAGGAGACCACCGTTCGGGGATTGACTGAT
>JAQSDJ010000032.1:3146-4844 GCA_029945855.1 Lacunisphaera sp. | reverse complement strand
CAGCCTGATGCGCGGCGAGTCCCTCAACGACTTCAAGAGCGTCGAGTGCCAGATCATGGACTGGGCCGACGACGCGGCCTACTCGCTCAACGACATTGTCGACGGCGTGCGCGCGGGCTTCCTCACGGTCGAGCGCGTCGAGCGCTGGGCGGCCGGCGAGAAGGTCGGCGCGGCCGAGCAGGCGCACATCGACACGCTCTTCGACGCCATCCGCAACGACCGGCTCGAGAACACCTTTTCCCAGAAGATCGGCAACTTCATCAAGTGCTGCCGCCTCAAGGAGCGGGAGAATTTCATGGCGGAGAGGACCAACCGCTACAAATACGACCTCCTCATCGACGAGACGGCGCGCGCCGAGGCAAACTTTTTCAAGAAGATGGCCAACGACATCATCTTCGAGAGCCCGCAGCTCGAGCAGCTCGAGCACAAGGCCCGCGTCGTCATCATGGCGCTCTTCAACGCCATCTGGGAGAACTACGCCGAGCGCAACGAGCGCGTCATCCACATTTTGCCCCCGAACGTCAGCCGCCTGATCGCCGCCGAGAAGGCGCAGGACGGCAAGGCGCGGCGCATCTGCGACTACCTCGCCGGCCAGACCGACGGCATGATCGTGCGGACGTATCGTCGCCTGTTCGACCCCGAGTTTGGGAGTTTCAGGGATTTGGGTTGAGGATGGGAGCGGCGTTGCCGCAACCGAAAGGAAGGTGGACGGGCACGTCCCTGTGCCCGTCAGTGACGTTTTTCGGCCTGGGCAAGCCAAACCGACGCGCAGAGGGACCTGCGCTTCCACCTCGCAAGGTAAACAGCGTGACCGAGGGAAACCTTGTTTTTGTGCAACGTTTTCAGGGATAATGCATGGCACATGAACTATCCGGCCTCCCCCGTCTTTCCCCCTTCCCGCATCCAGCGGGTGGACAGTTTCGCCGAGCTGGTCGCCACGCCTTTCGCGGACGGCGTCAATGCCCTGTGTTGGGAGCGCACGCTGCCGGGTGATTTTGGCGAGGTGGTGGCGTTGCTGGGGGCGGGCGAGGGGATTGTCACCCTCGACGAGGCGCGGCTGCTGAGCCTGCCGGTGAGCGCGGCGGGCCGGGCGGCGATTGACCAGATGCTCGCGGATCTGCGTCTGCTCCGGGCGCGCGAACTCGATCCGGGGCTCAACATCATCCATGGCTATCCCCGCGACGAGGAGCCGGGGCCCGTGCCCACGGATGTCTTCTCCTTTCATGCCGACAGCGCCCCGATCGCGGCCGATACCTGGCTCTGCACCTATCACGGGCCGGCCAGCGAGGGCCTGCCCAACGAGGAGGCACTGCGCCGGGTCGATGTCCCCGAAACCCGCGCCGCCCTGCTCAAGCTCTTCGGCGGTGAGGATGACGCCGATTTCCAGGAATTTCTGAAAGAAAACTGCTACGACCTGCACTACCTCTCTGGGCCGGCGGCGCAGCCGTATTCCTTCGGTCTGGGCAATCTCTGGCGCATCGCCGTCGACTGGCCCGGCAGCCCGGTGCCGCCGTGCATCCATCGCGCCCCGGCGACGAAGCCCGGCGAGATGCGACTGCTGCTGATCAGTTAATTTTAAGGGGTGAGTCGCAAGCGCAGGGACGGCCTGCGTCGGTAACTTGTTGCCTGGCGAGGTTTCAATCCTTCCGTCGCCATTTTGTAGGTCGGGCTTTAAGCCCCACGACTTTTCTTTCGGGG
>JAQSDJ010000032.1:0-3106 GCA_029945855.1 Lacunisphaera sp. | reverse complement strand
AACCCCGGACCTACATGGCCGTTACGGCCACACTTCAACGTAAACCGGTCTAAACCGTCCCGCCTATCCCTGCTCGGGGTGGCTGCGGATGTCGTCGGTCGCGCGGCGGCTGCTGTATTCGGTGCTGCGCTTCCGCAGCTGGCGGTCGAGCTTGTCGATGAGTTCGTCCACCGCCTGGTAGGCGTCGTCGCTGGTCACCGACACGTGCCGGTCGGGCCCCCCTATCTCGATGTGGCCCTTCGCCTCGAAGGTCCTGAGGCCGGCATTGTGGTGCGGTTCGACGTCGATGCGGATGCGCACGATGTTCGGCTCATGGCGCAGCAGCTTTTCGGCCTTGGCGGTGATCATCGCCTTCATGGCCTCGGTCAGGTGGAGGTGAATGCCTTGCAGGATGAGTTTGTCTCCGCTGGGAGTCGGGTGGGGGGATGTCATGACCGTATGTGACCCCAACCAAGGAACGTGGTTGCGCAGGCGCGGTTATGGGCGATGGAAGCTGGAAGCCATCCGCGATCATCCGCGTGATCCGCGGAGCATCCTCCGGATAAACAGCCAGAGATTGACCGTCGGGCGTAAGCCCCGCCGCACTCTGCGTCCTCCGCGATCTCTGGGTTAAAACCGCCTTGCTGGACGCGGGGGGCAAAGAGCCGGCCGGTTTTTGGCGGTCACCTGTGTGTCCGCAAATTTTGCGCTTCATTTGGCAAGGGTTGCAGAGTTGACCGCCCCGGCAGCGCCTAGGATGCTGGCCAGCCAATGGGAATGATTCCCGGGCCGCCCCAACCCTGCCGACCCCCATGACTGAAACCGTTTCCTTCCGGCTCAACGACCAGCCGGTGCAAATCCGGGTGACCCCGGACCGGACCTTGCTGTGGGTCCTGCGCACGGAGCTTGCGCTGACCGGGCCCAAGTATGGCTGCGGCATCAACCAGTGCGGCTCGTGCACCGTGCTTGTGGATCACCGGCCCGTGCGCGCGTGCAGCGTGCCGGCCAAGTCGGTCGCGGGGAAGAGCGTCGTGACCATCGAGGGCCTCGCCCAGGGCGACGCCCTGCATCCGCTGCAACAGGCGTTCATCCAGCACGACGCCCTGCAGTGCGGCTTCTGCACGCCGGGCATGATCTTGACCGCCTACGGTTTCCTGCGGACCAACCCCAACCCCACGGCGGCGGAAGTCATCGCGGGCATGGACCAGAACCTGTGCCGCTGCGGCGCCCACATGCGGATCGTCGCGGCCATCCTGACCGCCGCCGCCGCCCTGCGGGGAGGAGCCAAACCATGAATACCGAATCCATGCCGCCGTCCCCCGCCCGCCGCGATTTCCTGAAAAACTGCGCGTCCGGCCTCTTTGTCTGGGTCGTGCTCGGCCCGACCCTCGGCGCCCAGCAGTCGGAGGGGTCGTTCCCTGTCACGGTCCGGGTGCGGCCGAAGGACGGGGCCGACTTCAACGCCTTCCTGCGGATCGACGAGAACGGACGCGTGACCTGCTTCACCGGCAAGATCGAGATGGGCCAGGGCCCGATCACCTCGCTGCCCCAGATGATGGCCGAGGAACTCGACGTGGCCTTGGACGACGTGGACATCGTCATGGGCGACACGGACCTGTGCCCCTACGACCAGGGCACCTGGGGTTCCTTGACGACGCGGACGTTCGGGCCGACGTGGCGCGCGGCGGGGGCCGCGGCTCGCGCGGTGCTGCTAGACCTGGCCGCCGAGTTCTGGCAAGTGCCCGTGACGCAGCTCGCCGTCGCGGCGGGCGTGGTGACGGACACCAAGGACCCCTCCAGAAAAATCACCTACGGTCAGCTGACCAAGGGCAAGCGGATCGACCGCCAGGTGACCGCCCTGCCGCCCCTCAAGCAACCGGCCGAGTTCAAGTTGGTGGGCCAGCCGCTGCTGCGCCGCGACGGGCGCGAGAAGGTGACCGGCCGGGCGAAGTTTACCGGCGACATCCGCCTGCCGGGAATGCTTTATGCCAGCGTGCTCCGGCCGCCGGCGCACGGGGCCAAATTGCTCCGGGTCGACGTCTCGGCCGCGCAGGCCGTCGCGGGCATCGTTGTCGTGCAGGAACCCGGGCTCGTGGCCGTGCTGCATGAGCTGCCCGACGTGGCGGAGGCGGCGCGGGAAAAGCTCCGCGCGGAGTTCGAGCCGTCGCCGTCGCAGCTCGATGACCGGAACATCTACGACCACCTGGCGAAGGCCGACGTGAAATCGCGGGTCGTGAAGCAAAACGGCGATCTCGCCGCCGGCAGGGCGCGTGCGGTCCGCCAGGTGGAAACGACTTACCTGAACGCCTACGTCGCCCACGCCGCCATGGAGACGCACACGGCGCTGGCCCGGCTGGAGGGCGAGAAGATGACGGTCTGGGCCTCGACGCAGAATCCCTTCGGCGTGCGCGCCGAGATCGCCAAGGTCCTCGGCGTCCCCGAACCCAGCGTCCGCGTGATCACGCCCTTCGTGGGCGGCGGCTTCGGCGGGAAATCCTTCAACCTCCAGGCCGTGGAGGCCGCCCGCCTGGCCAAGGCGACGGGGCGGCCCGTGCAGGTGCGGTGGTCGCGCGAGGAGGAATTCTTTAACGACACCTTCCGGCCGGCCGCAGTGGTGAAGGTGGCGGCGGGCGTCGACGACGCAGGCCGGATCGCTTTCTGGGACTACAACGTCCGGTTTGCCGGCGACCGCGGCTCGGACCTGCTCTACGACGTGGCCGATCACCGGATCTCCGCGGTGGGCAACTTCAACGGTCCGCCGGGGATCCATCCGTTCGGCGTCGGCGCGTGGCGCGCGCCCGGTTGCAACACCAACGCGTTTGCCCGGGAGTCGCACATCGACGCGCTGGCCGCCCTGGCCGGGGCGGACCCGGTGGAGTTCCGCCTGAAGCATCTCACCAATCCCCGCGCGCACCGCGTCCTCCAGGCTGCCGCCGCGCAATGGGGCTGGCAACCCGCGACGGGCGTGAGCGGCCGCGGGCTGGGCGTGGCCATCGGGCTGGATGCGGGCACCTACGTGGCTACGATCGCCGAGGTGACCGTCGACCGGTCGACGGGCAAGGTCACGGTCAAGCGCGTGCTCTGCGCCCAGGAGATGGGCCTCGTGATCAATCCCCAGGGGGCGAAG
>JAQSDJ010000031.1 GCA_029945855.1 Lacunisphaera sp. | reverse complement strand
GCGTCGCTGATATCCCGTCGGGGCATAAAGCCCCTCCCACATACAAGCAGCTGAAGACCAGACTGGAATTCGATGGCGGGCGTCATCCGCCACACCCCGACAGAAGGCTGGAGCCACGGCGAACTCGCCGTAGTTTTTCCCCTACCGCTTCCACTCCGTCTTTTCCTTCGGCACGGGCAGCGGCAGCTCGTCGAGCTTGCCGGCGGCGGACACCACCTCATAGCAGGTGCGGAAATGAAGCTTGGCAAAATCGCGCAGCGCCGGGGCGCCGAATTTCTCGATCAGCAACGAGGCCTGCGCCTTCGCCTGGGCGCCAGCGCCCTTCTGCAGCCGGTCGCCAAAAAGGCGCGAGAGGTCGCGCATGACGCGGACGAACTCGGCGCGGGCGGCGATGGACGCCGCCGCGACCACCGGGTCTTCCTCGGCCTTCGTGCGCATATCGAGCTTGAAGCGTTCGAGGCCCTTCTTCTTCAACACGCGCTGGACGAGCGGCTCCTTGGAAAACTGGTCGAGCAGGCCGCGCGGCACCCACTTGCGCTTCAACGCGGCGTCGAGGGCGTCGGCATGGTGCTCGGCGAGCAGCCGGTTGAGGCTGGCGAACGGTCGGCCCATGACGCGGTTGTATTCGGGCATCGTCATGTGCCGGACCTCCACGACCACCCCGGGCGTGTTGTGGATGAGTTCGTCGAGCTTGAGGATCTGCGTGTCGACGATCGTCTTGCTGTCGCGCACGCCGGCCTTGAGCCAGGCCTGCACCGCCCCCTCGTCGGCGATGACCGTCGCCGCGACCACCGGGCCGAAGAGGTCGCCCTTGCCGCTCTCGTCCAGCCCCGCGTGGGCCTCGAACCAGTCGGGATGCAGCACCTCGTCGTAGCCGAGCTTGGGCGCGCCGGTGACCTCGGACTCGATGACGTTCTGCACGAAATCCTCCGTGTCCTTGCCGGCCACGACCACCTTGCCGCTGGTGTAGGCCGTGACATTGACCTTGGGTCCCTTGAAAGCGAAGCGCGCATAGGGCACCTCGACCTGCTCCCAGTTCTTTTTCAGCGTGGCGGCGCGGAGTTTCTCCATCTGAGCGTCGTCAAGCTTGATGGTGTAGCTGGTGATCGCCTTGGGCTTTTCTTCCTCAGCGTCGTGGGACCGTTTGGGCATGCGATGACTAGCCACAAAAAGCACAAAAAGCACAAAAGGAAAATGACGGCTTCCCAGTAATCAATTTTGCGCCTTTTGTGCCTTCTGTGGCCAGCTCCCCGATCCTGATTTCCCAACGCCAGCCATTTCAGACCGCGCTGCACGCCTGGTATCGCGTCCACCACCGGAAGCTGCCGTGGCGCGACGCGCCGTCGCTCTACCAGACGGTCGTTTCCGAGTTCATGCTGCAGCAGACGCAGGTCGCGACGGTCCTCCCCTACTTCGGCCGCTGGCTGCGCGAACTGCCCGACTTCGCCACCCTCGCCGCCGCGCCTGAATCCAAGGTTATGAAGCTCTGGGAAGGCCTCGGCTACTACTCCCGCGCCCGCAATCTCCACAAACTGGCCCAGGCCTATGTCGCGATGCCGCGGCCGCCGCGCACGCCGGCCGAGTGGCGGGAACTGCCCGGTATCGGCCCCTACACCGCGGCGGCGATTACGAGCATTTCATTCGGCGAACCCGCGGCCGTGGTCGACGGCAATGTCGTCCGCATCCTCGCCCGGCTGACCGGCGCGGGCCGGCTGTTTCGCGACGGCACCGAGGCCGTGAAAGATTTTACCCCACTGGCTGACGCCCTCGTCGTCGGCAGCAACCCGGGCGAGCACAACCAGGCGATGATGGAACTCGGCGCGACGGTCTGCTTCCGGCAGAACCCGCGCTGCCCCACCTGCCCCGTCGCGAAGTTCTGCGCCGCGCGCCAAGCCGGCACGCCGGAGAAATTTCCCCGGCTCAAGCCCAAGGTTATCGAGCAGAAGACTGTCGCCCGCCTCTGGTGCATCGACCGGGACCGGTTGCTGCTCCGCCGCGGCCACGCCCAGGCGAAGCGCCTCGCCGGGCTGCACGAACTGCCGGAGGCGTCCGACCTGGGCGTGAAGCCGGCGGCGAAATCCCTGCTGGCCGTGAAGCGCCGCGCGATCACGCGCTTCCAGATCACCGAGTCGATCTACGCCGTGAAGCCGACCGCCGCGCTGCGCCAGCTTATCGCCAAGGCCGGGTCGCTCGAATGGGTGCCGTTGCCGCAGCTCGACCGCATCACGCTCTCCGGCCCGCACCGGCGGTGGATCGGGGAGCTGATCAAATCCTAGACTTCAGCGCCGGTTCTTCAGGTAGCTCCGGACTTGGTCATGATTGCCGGCGAAATCGAAGACCAGTCCCGTTGACTCGGCGAAAAACAGCAGGCGCGTCTCCCGCTCCATGCGACATTCATACAGCCCGGCAGAGAGGCGGCGGATACCACGTCCGCTGTGGAGATGGGGCTGGCCCCAGGCTCTGGCGGTCAGTTGCATGGCAGCAAACACCGCCTGACGGTCCAGGTTCTCCCTTTTCAGGCAGGCCCGGAATCGCGCCGTGGAATCAAAGGAGATCATCGGCCGACTTCACCGGGCGGACGGTCCCCGCCTTGCGCTCAAGGGTGATGCGACGGCGAATGCGCTTCGCCGTCGCGTCAAGCTCCGCCGCGGTGACGCCGTATTCGCTCTGGGCGTAAGTGTAACCGTCCTCCTGCACCGCAAAGGGCAGGCCGCGGCGGGCGATCACCTGGGCGAAAAGCATGTTGACCGCCGTGGTGGCATCGAGACCGAGGCCATCGAGGATCTTCTTGGCCGCGGCGGCGCGGCGGGCGTCAACCCGGGTGCGAAGGAGCGTGGTGGCCATGGGCTCAAAGAGGCTCAGTCGGGCTTCATAGTCAAGGCCGTTGCCCGGGCTCCGCGAATGGCCGGGAGGCCCTTCCTCCCAAAATCACCCCGCCGCATTCTACCGCGCCGGTTCGCGCAGCAGTTTCGCTTCCACCACGAACGGCCCGGCGGGCAGCACGCTCGCGAGCAGCACGAGGGCCGTGCGCCGCCACGTCCAATCCCGGTCGAGGGCGGTCTGGATCGCGGCCGCCACATAGAGCATGAACAGGACCCCGTGCGCCATGCCGACCACGCGCACCGCCCCAGGCTCACCGGCGTAATATTTCAACGGCATCGCGATGCCGAGCAGCACGAGGAAGGACACGCCTTCCCAGAAGCCGATCACCCGCAGCCGCCCGAGACTGGTCTTGATCCATTGCATGGGCCGCCCAAGGCATCCGGGAATGCGGGTTAGTCAAGTGCCGCCCGCGGTTGTGATCCGACCGGTAGGGGCCGTTGCCCCCAACGGCCCGGGCGCTTGATCCGCCTTCGCCATGGCTATGGCGCAAGGGCAAGCGCCCCTACCCGGCAAGATTCCCTACCGCCCGAACCGCTTTGCGACGAGTTCCTCGACGCGCTTCTTGGACAGCAGCACTTCCTCGACGGACAGGCGCGGGCTGAGCTCGATGACGAGCGTGTGCTCGGGGCGCCAGAAGCTGCTGACCATCTCAAAGTCGATCTTGCCCGTGCCGATGGCGTGGTGGTCGCGGCCCGCGGCGGTGACGTCGTGCAGGTGGAAGCCGATGGCGTGGGGCGCGTTCTTCTCGAGGTGCTCGCGGTGGTTGAGCAGGCCCATGTCCTGTTTGATCTGCGCGTGGCCGGTGTCGTGCCAGTAGCCGCAGGCGTTGGGCTTGGCCATCGCCTCGATCAACGCCCCGTGGTCGGCATCGAGCGGGAGTTCCTCGAATTTTTCGCGGTTCTCGAAGCCCAGCTTGATGCCCTTCTGCTCGGCGTAGGGCAGCAATTCGGTGAGGCCCTGCTTGGTGTTTTCCCAGTAGGGCGGGCTGCGCTTCGCCAGCTTGGCGAGGGATTTCGTCAGCAGCTTCCGATAGGCGGCATCGGCGGCGAGGTCCTCGCCCTCGTGCGCCTCGAGGTAGTTGTCCACCTTCCGGGCCGGGTTGAACCAGAAAAACTCGGTGGCGCCCAGGTGCATGATGACCTTGGCGGCCTTCACCTGGTGGGCGAAGTCGATGGTGCGCTTGGACTGGCGCAGCCACTGGTCGCGCTCCCGGGCATCGAGCGACGACGGCATGTAGAGGTTGGGCGCCGCGTGCAGCACGCCGGTGGGCAGCGGGCAGAAATTGTGGCAGGTGGAGATCTTGACGATCCCCTCCTCGACCGCCTTCAAAATGCCCGGCACGAGGATGATCTTGATGCCGTGGCTCAGTTCGACCCACTCGAACCCCAGGCCCGCCATCTCCTGGAGCATCGCGTAACCGTCGGAATGACGGTGCGAACACCAGCAGGAGGAAAGGGCGATGATCGGCTTCATTACGTAAAAGACACTAGGACAGGAGACGGGGGCGAAATCAAGCCGGGGCGGGGCTCAGCGAGGTAGGGCGAGTCGTCCCGACGAGCCGCGACCCCGCGCCACGCCCAGAGCCTTGAGCCCATCGAACGGCTCATCCGGAGGATTCGCCCTACCCGCTCCACCCAGAAAAAAACCGGCCGGACATCCGAGGACGTCCGGCCGGTCAAAGAAACCTGCGAAAAGGCTTATTCCGCGTAGCGGCGGCGCAGCATGGCGGTGAAGGCCATGACCTTGTTCTTGCGGCGGCGGCGCTCCGAGGGCTTCTCGGCGTAACGCTTCATGCGGACATCCTTGATGATGTTCTCGCGTTCGAGCTTCTTCTTCATGCGGCGCAGCGCACGATCGATCGGCTCATTCTTGCGCATCTTGATCTCAATAGACATGTGAAATGGACGGGTTGGCGTTGTAGAAAACGAGCAACAAGCCAGCCGCTATGGCCACCGTCAACAGCAATTTTTCG
>JAQSDJ010000030.1 GCA_029945855.1 Lacunisphaera sp. | reverse complement strand
TGTCCTCGATGACGAAGCGCAACGCCGACAGTGCCGGCCGCGCCAATGAATTGACGCGCCAGGCCCGCAAGGCGGCCGACACCGGGGCCAGCGACATGCAGGCGATGGATGCCGCGATGAAGGACATCAAGACTTCGAGCGACGACATCGCCAAGATCATCAAGACCATCGACGAGATCGCCTTCCAAACGAACATTCTCGCGCTGAACGCGGCGGTCGAGGCCGCCCGCGCCGGCGAGGCCGGCGCCGGCTTTGCCGTCGTCGCCGAGGAAGTCCGCAGCCTCGCGCAACGTTCCGCCACCGCCGCCAAGGAAACCGCCGCCAAGATCGAGGACGCCATCAGCAAGGCCGCCCAGGGCGTGCAGATCAGCGGCAAGGTGGCCACGAGTCTGGGTGAGATCGTGGACAAGGTCCGCCAGGTCGATGCGCTTATCGGCGAGGTCGCCACCGCCAGCCGGGAACAGAACGACGGCGTCCACCAGATCAACACCGCGGTCAGCCAGATGGACAAGGTCGTCCAGTCCAACGCCGGCTCCGCCGAGGAAAGCGCCGCCGCCGCCCAGGAACTCAACGCCCAGGCCGCGATGCTCAAGCACACGGTCAGTGACCTGCAGCAACTTGCCGGCCAGAGCGCGGCCCAATCCCCCCACCATCCGCCGGCCGCCCGGCCGCCGGCGCCGGCCACCCGGGTCCGGTCCCATCCGGCCCGGGCCAACCCCGCCATGGCCCCGTCACCCGTCCGTAAAAACAGTCCTGCGGTCGTGGCCGTCGCCCACGGTCAGCACGACTCCCACTTCGAGGACCAATAACCGTAACGCGTCACCCCGGAACGCACAGGTTGCTTTGCCCCTGCACGTCCGGATTCGTGGCGCCTCACCCCGTCACCGGGGGATTGGTCTCCCCTCCGCTCCCGTCCCAACCATCACCTTTCTCCCATGAAATCCGCCGCCATCTTCCCGCGCGCGCTCGCGCTGTTCCTCGGCACCGCCCTGACGCTCGCCGCCCAGCCGCAAACCCCGGACCTCAATGCGCTCGAGGCCCGGCTGAAGAAGCTCGAGTCCCAGGTGGACACCCTGCGCCAGGAAAACCAGGGGCTGCGCCAGCAGCTCGGCGTTGACGCCAAGGGAGTCGCCCCCGTTCGGGTGGGCGTCATGGGCAAGGAGACCAAGCTCGCCATCGGCGGCTACCTCCAGACCCAGGCGGAGTTCGGCGCCGCCGCCGACTCCCGTTTTCCCGCGACCGACCGGTTCCTCCTCCGCCGCGCGCGCCTCGGGATCAAGGGTTCGTTCGCCAACGGCTTCGACTTCGTGCTCCAGTCCGACTGGGGCAACAACTCGCTCAATTCCACGTCAGGCTTCCGCGCGCAGCTCAGCGATGCCTACGTCGTCTGGACCAAGCATGCCTTCGCCAACCTGACCCTCGGGCAGTTCAAGGTGCCCTACGGCTACGAGCAGCTGCTCCCCGACACGAAGGGCCAGACGATCGAGCGCTCGCTGCCCAACGACATGCTCACGCTCCCGCGCCAGGCCGGGGTGATGGCGGCCGGCTCGTTTTTTGAGAAAAAAATCGGCTACGCCGCGGCGGTCGTCAACGGCAACGGCACCAACGTCAGCTTCAACGACAACGATCAGTTCACCTCCCTCGGCCGCGTGTTCGCCACGGCATTCGACCGGGACGGCGTGAAGCTCGCCCTCGGCGTCAACGGCTTCACCGGCCGCGACACGGGCACGTTCACCGGCCGCCGCACCGGCCGCGGCGCGGATGCCCAGGTGTCCTTCGCCGGCGCCGAGCTCACCGCGGAATTCCTGCGCACCCACTTCGACCGCGACGTGGGCGCCGACACCGACGCCCAGGGCTGGTCCCTCGCCGGTTCCTATTTCTTCGTCCCCGGCAAATGGCAGGGCATCGTCCGCTACGAGTCCTACGACCCGAACACCGACCTCGGCGCCGACCAGACGACGCTGCGCACCATCGGCGTCACCTATCTCGTCAAGGGCGACGACCTCAAGCTCCAGCTCAACTACCTCCTCGGCAGCCCGCCCAATTCCGCGAAGCAACAGGGTCGCTTCATCGGGCGCATGCAGCTCGTATTCTGAGCCGGCCGCCGGCCGTTGGATTGCAATTCGTGGCTGTTGCCGGAATTTACGGCGGAAAGGCGCCGGGGCATGGCCTGATGCCGGCTTAGCCGTTGTCGTTGAGGAAGTCTTGAGCGAATCGTGCCGGCCGGCGGGCGCACTGGCACCCTGGCGGCCACTGAATTCAGCTCCACCCCGGCAACATCGCCGCCGGATCGTGGGAGAACTTTGGCGGCAGCTTGGGACTATCGACGGCGTCGTTGCTCCGGCAAAATCCCGCGCATCGTGCCGGCCGAGCCGGACAGGGCTGATCGGCCCTGCCATCGCCCTTTCGCGTCCAGTTATGCCGGAAATAATCGGCGAGCGCTGGTGGGCGCCTTAATTTAGGTCTTAATTCACCTTAGTGGCGACCGATACGGTAGCCATGTTCCGTATTCCACATTTCCCGTTCTGGTCGGCGAGCTGCACGACTTTCCTTGGTGTCATTGCGCTGGCGGCAGTTCTCGCGGCTCCGGTGGTGGGCCGCGCGGCTTCCGACTGGAAGACCTCGACGTCGCTCACCCTGCGTGAGTCTTACGACTCCAATGTTTTTCTGCAGGATCAGGCGCCCAACCCGGCGGTGATCGGTGCCGCGCCGGCCCGGCTCGGGTCGTTGGTCACGAGCCTGGCCGCCGCGCTTGGTTGGGAAAAGAAGCAGTCAGCCCTGTTCGGGATCACCGCCAGTTATGCGCCGGAAGCGGTCCGCTTTCATTCGGCTTCCACGGAAGACCATTTCATCCACCGCACGGCCTTGAGCTTCGGCGGCGCTGCCGGCGGCCTCAGCTGGAGCCTGACCAACAGCGGCATCTGGACCGACGGCAGCGTGGACGCCCCGATCTTCGGCGGCCCGGGCGGCGCGCCCGCCATCGGCGGCACGCCGGTGCGCGACCGGCGCGAGGCCTTCGTGGACCGGAGCAGTTTCAAGCTCAGCTACACCACCGGTCGCTGGCTCGTGCGGGCCGTGGCCGCGGGCTATTGGCATGATTTTCGCACCAACCAGACGACGCTCACCGGTTGCTCCAATTATATCGACCGCAATGAAGTCACCGGCGGGGTGGAGGCGGGCTATGCCTTGGCGCCCAAGACCCGTCTCATCGCCGGTTTCCGCTACGGCCGGCAGAACCAGTTCCGCTCCCTCGGCGTGGACAGCCCCTATGACAGCCAGGTGCGCCGCTTCGTGGCCGGCCTCGAGGGCTCGCCCCGGACCTGGCTGCAATTGAACCTGCTGGCAGGGCTCGACACCCGCACCTTTGCCGCCGGCACCCCCGCCGGTTTCGACCGGAGCCGGGCCCGGCTGTGGGTCGATGCGTCGGCGACGGCCACCCCGACGAAGCGCGACACCATCCAATTCAGCCTGCGCCGTTCTGCCCTCCCGTCGTCCTCCAGCGTGAGCCTCTATGAGGATACGGCGGGCGAACTCAGCTGGCGGCACCAATGCAACGACCGGTTCAGCGTCAAGGCCTCCTTCCGGATCTGTGCGGCCGACTGGGCTGCGCCCGCGGTCCGGCGCGACCGCATCTACTCCCCGGGCCTCCAGCTGCAATATGTCTGCAGCCCGCGCCTCACCGCGGAAGCCACCTACAACTACGACCGGGGCGAAAGCCTGATCGCCGCCACCGCGGGACGGGAATTCCACCATCACCTGGTCGCCCTCGGCCTCAAGCAAGCCTTCTAAGGCCGCTTTCCGCCACTGCCTTCAACTCCAATAAAAAATCACATGAACTGGAATCTACGTAATCGGATCCTCGTCCCCACCGCGGCCCTCCTCATCCTCGTCATCATCGCGATCAGCGCCGTCTCCTTCTGGATGGGCCGCTCCTCAATGGAAGTCGCCCTTGACCAGCAACTCGACCAGATTGGCAGCTCCGGCATCCGCCAGGTCGACAGCTGGATCGATGGCCAGCGCCAGAATGTCGCCCACTGGGCCGCCCAGCCCCATGTGCTGACCGCCCTCGGGCAGACACCGGAATCGGGGGCGGCCCGGTCGGTGCTCAATGGTGAACTGGCCCACGCCCTGCAAACCTACGGGTTTTTCGCCAACCTCCAGCTCGTCGATCTCAATGGCGACACGCTGTCGTCCTCCAATCCCGAGTCCGTCGGCAAGCTCAACGTGGCCGACCGCCAGTATTTCAAGGAAGCCGCCGCCGGCAAGCCGGCCGTCTCCGAGGTCCTGAAAAGCAAGACCACCGGAAGCCCGATCGTCGTGATCGCCTCGCCGGTCAAGGAAGGAGGCACGGTGCGCGGTGTGATCTTCGCCTCCCTGGACATGACCTGGTTCAGCGAGAACTTTGTCTCCAAGATCAAGGTCTTGGAATCGGGCTACGCCTTCCTGGCCGACGAGAACGGGGTCTTCATCGCCCACCCGAACAAAGCCCTTATTCTCACGAAAAAACTGGCCGATTTTGAGTGGGGGCCGGCCATCCTCCAAGCGTCGTCGGGCGAGGTCAATTACACCTACGAGGGCATCCGCAAGACGATCCGGTTCCAGAAGAGCGAAAAACTCGGGTGGAGCCTCATGACGACCGTTCCGCTGACGGAGGCGACGGCGGTGATCACCCGCATGGGGATCATCAATCTGGCCCTGGGTCTGGGCGCCTTGGTGACCGGCGTCGTGCTCATCTACTTCACCGCGCGCAGCATCACGCGGCCGATCATGGGGGTGGCGGAGAGCCTCGAGGCCGGCGCCAGCCAGACATCCTCGGCCGCCCATCAGGTCTCGAGCGCCAGCCAGTCCCTGGCCGAGGGCTCGAGCGAGCAGGCCGCCAGCCTGGAGGAAAC
>JAQSDJ010000029.1 GCA_029945855.1 Lacunisphaera sp. | reverse complement strand
CCGTCGGCATCGGCTTCGGCAGCCAGAATCTCATCGGCAACTTCATCAGCGGCGTCATTTTGCTCCTCGAGCGGCCAGTGAACCAGGGCGATGTGATCGAGATCGCCGGCCGACGGGTGAAGGTCGAGCGGCTGGGCGCGCGCAGCACGATCGTGCGCACGCTGGATAACACGCACATGATCGTGCCGAACAGCCTGCTCCTCGAGCAGCCGGTGATCAATTGGACGCTGTCGGACGAGGTCGTGCGGCAACAGATCAAGGTGGGCGTGGCCTACGGCTCCCCGACCCGCCGGGTGGAGGAACTGCTGCTGGAGGTCCTGGCCGGCGTCGAGGGGGTGCGGTCGGAGCCGAAGCCGCTCGTGAAATTTGCGGAATTCGGCGAGAGTGCCCTGGATTTCGAGGTCTTTTTCTGGGCCACCATCGAGGAGCGCATGGAAACGGAGAACGAAATCCGGCATCGCATCGCCGAGGTCTTCGCCGCGGAAGGGATCATCATGGCCTTCCCGCAGCGCGACGTGCATCTGGAGACGTCCAGCCCGCTGCAGGTGGTGTTCACATCCGCCCCCGGCCCCGGAGCGGCCCAGACCGGGATAGTCGCCTCTCCCGCTCCGCCCGAGGTGCAACCGGCGGACGTGGAAAACCGGGCTGGCGCCCGCACGCCGTGACACCTAACGCCCGCGCTCGAGACTCGCGACCTGAGCCAGGATCATGCAGCCCCAGACCGCAAAACGCGTTTTGCTCCGGACGGGAAGAAGCCGGGTTGTTTCCTGTAGGGGCGGCGCTCGACGCCGCCCGCGGGCGTCCACGCCTGTCAGCCATTGGCCCAGCGACGGCTGAAGGGTCGCCCCTACAAATTGCTGTTTCCTAGGAGTTGGCGTGGGCCAGCGAGCTCCTGTCAGCCGTAGGCTTGGCGAAGGCTGATGCTCGCGCTCTGAAGAGCGCCCGCGAGCGGGCTGGCCCGCCTGGCACCATTCAGTTCCCTCACGACTGGAGCGGAATATCCGGCCTACTGCATGAGTTCGCCGAGGGTTACCAGGTTTGAGCGGGCAGTTGAACTGAAGCACGCCTCGGCCGCCCGTCAGGCAATCAGGACGCCCGACTCGTGAGGCGCTCGACCAACTCGTCGACGTCGACCGGGTCCTGGATATAGCGATCCTCCAGCTCGTCGATGGCCGCGTGCGCCCGGGCGTCCAGGGTCGCAAGCACGGCCTGACGGTCCTGGCGGTCGCGCGGCGGACCGGCGGGGCCGAAAAGCGCGTTGGCGGCGCGGACGATGGCGGCTTTTTCCGTCGCTCCCAGCCGCGCCAGGGCCTCCGCGGCATGGCCGGCCAGATCCCCGCGGGCACTGGAGTAGTAACGGACAAACCCGCCGTTGGTCACCTCGGCCTCGATTTGCCAGAGAGCGGCGATGTCGCGCTCCCGCTCGGTCATGTGGGCGATGCCCACCGCCGCGAGCCGGTCCAAGGCATGTTGATAAGCGAGATCGGAGTTGGCCATGGGACAAAGGGATTCGCCGCCCAACCTAGCGGACAACGTCCGAAATTCAAGCGCCGGGAATGGTCTGCTCCCGGCAGGTCTCGTCCATGATGAGGATCATCGTGTCCTCGACCTCCTTGGCGGTGGCCGCGGCGCCGGGGGCGTTGAACATCGTCAGCAGCATCGAGGGTTTGATCGTGGCGAGAACGGTCCGGCCGCCCTCCTCGTAGACGGAGATCCGGCACGGGAGCGCCGTGGAGATCTCGATGGCCTGGCCGAGCACGACCGCGGCATGGCGCGGGTTGCACACCTCGATCACGCGGCATTCGCGGCCGAAGGGCACGCCCTTGCTCTCCATCTTTTCCCGCAGGTTGTGGACGGCCTGCACGCCAAATTTGTGGCGGACGGACACCTCCTGCAGGCGGGTGCAGACGGTTTCGAGCGGGGCGGAGGTGGAACGGGTGATGAGCAATGTGTTGGCCATGGGGACAGGGGTTGAGGTGACGGGATAAAATGAGCGGGCTGGTTTGCCTCAGGCCGCGCCGGAAGTCTTGACGATTTCCGCCCATTCGGCGGCGGAAAGTTTCAGGGCGGCGGCACCCATGTTCTCGCGCAGGTGGGCGAGGCTCGCGGTGCCGGGGATGGGCAGCACGACCGGCGAGCGCTGCAGCAGCCACGCGAGGGCGAGCTGGGCGATCGTGGCGTGATGCCGCCGGGCCGCAGGCGCCAGCGCGCCGCCCGCCTTGAGCAGATCGCCGGCCGCAAGGGGGAACCACGGAATGAAGCCGAGCCGGTGCTTCGTGCAATGGTCGAGGACGGCCTCGCTCTGGCGGTTGCCGAGATTGTAGAGGTTCTGCACGCTGACGATCGGCACGATCTTTTGCGCCTGCTCGATTTCCTTCACGGAAACCTCCGAGAGGCCGATATGACGGATCTTGCCCGCCGTCTGCAGATCCTTCAGCGCGCCGAGTGTCTCGGCCAAAGGCACCTTTGGGTCGATGCGATGGAGCTGGTAGAGATCGAGGCAGTCGAGCTTCAGCCGGCGCAGGCTGAGTTCGACGCACTGCCGGAGGTATTCGGGCCGGCCCACCGGGTGCCACTGGTTGGGCCCGGTGCGGGTCAGCCCGCCCTTCGTGGCGATGACGAGGCCCGTCGGATAGGGATGCAGCGCCTCCGCGATCAGGCGTTCGCTGATCTCCGGCCCGTAGGAGTCGGCGGTGTCGATCAGGTTGACGCCGAGCACCACCGCCTTGCGCAGCAGGCGGCGGGCGGAGGCCGGATCCTTGGGTTCGCCCCAGACACCGGGGCCGGTGATGCGCATGGCGCCGAAGCCGAGCCGGTGCACCGGCCGGTCGCCTCCGAGTTTGAAGACGCCACTGGCAGACGCCACCGTGTTCCCGGCCGGCAGTTCGGTTTTCATGTGTGCCGACAGTTTAGCGCGAGCGAGCGCTTTGGCAAGTGACAGGGTGCGCCGCGCGACGCGGCGCCGACTACTCCCGCCGCTCCGCCGCGGCCACCAGCTGCTCCAGGGGTGCGTCGAGGTCCTGGCCCCGGAGATATTTCTGCCGGATCACCCCCTTCTCATCCAGCATGTAGACGGTCGGCCAGCCGCGGACATTCCAGGCCGTGGAAATCGGGCCGCGCGAACTCTCCTTGCCGTTCCAGAACAGCGCGAACGCGGAAAGGAATTTCATGGGGCGCCTCCTGCCAACCGGCTGGGACGTTTTCCACAAAACAAAAGCTGGACCCCTGCCGGCGCTCGGGGCGTTTGGGTTTGAGTCCGCGCGTCCTTCTTGGCGACATGCAGCCATGCTGCGGCCCGCTCCACTCTGTCTTGCGTGCGCCCTCACGTTGTTCGGCGCCGTCCTCGACGCAGCGCCGACCGAGGTGGCGACCGGCGAGGTGGTCGAGCTGCCGCCCTTTGTGGTCACCGGCTTCGTCATCGGCCCGCCTTGGCGCTACGCGGAGATTCCCGGCTACGAGATCCTCAGCCAGTGCTCCGATGACGAGACGCGCGAGATCGTCGCGGCGCTCTGGCGCGGGCCCCAGCTGGTGCTTCCGCCCGCGCTGCGGCCTCATTTCTCCCTGCCGATGACGGTCGTGTTGTTCAACCAGCCGCCGCTCACGCAGGCCGGCAATCCGCAGACCTTTGGCTCGGTCCAGCGACCGGCGGAAATGGGCCGGCACTGGACCAACCTCATCAAACGCTCGCTTGATGACCGGGAAAGCTACGCCCTGAACCTGTGGCCGGGCAGCTTCAACCAGACTTCCGCCTTTCGCTTCGACATCTGCACGCTGCTCCGGCGGCGCGCGCCGGCCACCCCGCTCTGGCTCAAGGAAGGCCTGTTCGGGGGCTTCGGCCTGTATCGCGAGGGGGTCTACTGGCGGCCCGGCGAGGAGGAGAGGATCGTGCCGGTGGCCACCTGGTGCTCGCTCGAGGAAACCAGACAGGCGAGAAACCTGGTCGACATCGCCCGCAAGCGTCTCTCCCCGGGCGGCCGCGAGCTCGCGCCTTCTTCCTTGGCTCCGTTCATTCCCGCCCTGCCGGACCTCATCGAGCGGACCCCGCCCGCCGCCGACGACCCGTCCTTGGATCGCTGGGCCGCCGGGACCGCACTGTTTGTCCGCTGGGGGATTTATGGCCGGAGGCCGGAGGAGGTCGGTCAATTCTGGCGCTTCGTCGAGCGCACGTGTGCCGAACCCGCGACGGAGGCCCTCTTTCAGGAATGCTTTGGCCGCTCCTACGCCTCCGTCCACGCCGAGCTCAGCTGGTATCTCGCCGTGGCGGTCCGCGAGGAGGCGACGGCGCCACCCGACGGGATGCTGCCTCTGCCCAGATTCAATCTCCGCGCGGCCACCGTCGCGGAAATTGCCCGGCTGCGCGGCGAATGGGAACGCATGGAGGCCGCGGCGCTGGCACCGCGGTTTCCCGACCTCGCCAAACAATATCGCGAACAGGCGGCGCGCACCTTCGCCCGCGGCTACAAGACCAAGGAAGGGCGGGAGGATCCGCGGTTGCAGGCAAGCCTGGGACTGCTGGCCCTGGAAACCGAGCAGTTCACCGTCGCCGCCCAATTCCTCGAAGCGGCGGTCGCGCGCCAGGTGCCGGGCCCGCTGCCCTATCTCGAGGCCGCGCGGCTGCGCTGGGCCATCGGCCGGCTCGATGACAGCGCCGTCCTCTCGCCCGAGGCGCGTCCGGGCGTGATCGCCCTCCTGCTCCAGGCCGAACTGCAGGGCCCGCCCCTCGCCTCCGTCTATCTTCTGCTGGCCCGCGCCGTGGCCCAAGCCGGTCCACCCACGCCGGACCAGGCCGCCGCGCTGGAGCGCGGCCGCCGGTTCTTCCCGCGCCGCGTCGACGTGCAACAGCTCATCCAGACCGCACTGGCTCCGCCGGCCGGACGCTAAGCCGTATCCATGCAGTAGGAGTGTGATTTCGAGAGGATTATCCCGGATATT
>JAQSDJ010000028.1 GCA_029945855.1 Lacunisphaera sp. | reverse complement strand
CGCCCAGATGCACCGCCGCGCTGAGGCCGTCTATGAGTTCTACCGCGCCCGGCACCGACCCCGGGCTACGGACCAAGGATTTCCGCCCCGCTCCCTGCTCCCCGCCCCAAGCTCGGTTTCCTACACCGTCGTCCCCGGCGTGGCGCACGAGCTCTGGCACCCCCATTACCTGCAGGCGATCAAGACCGCTCTGGACCGCCTTTAGAATCGCGCGAAGACGCGAAGGGTAGGGCGCGCCTTGCGGTGGAGCGGGCTGACCTCAGCCCGCTGATTTTTCCAATCAGATTTTGGCCACGAAAAGGCACACCGGTGCGGCGTGCTCGCCGCCCGGAATTTGTCCCGAGAACTTCGTCCTTCGGCGAATTCACGGGCAAACAAAGGTCACAAAACTGTAGGGCGGGATCACCGTATCCCGCCTTGCCGGCAGCAGGCTGCGTCCAACGCATTCGCTCTCTCCGCACATGTCACTTAATAGGTGACGTCTTCACCCAGCCTCACTGCTCGAGCCAATCGCCTTGCGCATATTTACTCTCACGACCTTTTTGTAACGTATTGCGTTACAAACCTCCATTCGAGGAGCTTGTAGAGTAACCGCCCGTTTTTATCCAAACGATCGTCGGGGCGTAAAGCCCCTCCCTCATTTTGGGCTCTGCCCCTCCGCGCTCTCCGCGTCCTCTGTGTTAAACCGGCTTGATGGATCATGGTTCGCCGGCAGCAGGCTGCGTCCAACGCATTCGCTCTCTCCGCACATGTCACTTAATAGGTGACGTCTTCACCCAGCCTCACTGCTCGAGCCAATCGCCTTGCGCATATTTACTCTCACGACCTTTTTGTAACGTATTGCGTTACAAACCTCCATTCGAGGAGCTTGTAGAGTAACCGCCCGTTTTTATCCAAACGATCGTCGGGGCGTAAAGCCCCTCCCTCATTTTGGGCTCTGCCCCTCCGCGCTCTCCGCGTCCTCTGTGTTAAACCGGCTTGATGGATCATGGTTCGCTGGCAGCAGGATTCGCTGAAGTCAAAGATCCGCGAAAATCATTCTCTTTCTCGTCATCCTTCTCCTTCTCCTGATTGCAGGTTCGTCGGGATGAGAATGAGTAGGAGAACGAGAACGATTAGGAGCTTTGGGTCGGTTCGGAGGTCCGCGGGCGTCACGATCTGCGCACGGGATTGTTCGCAGCGTTTCTTGGCCAGTTCGAGGCCGAGGGTGTTGGCTACGGCGGAAGACAGCAGGACCGCGTCCAACTCATTAGCCCCTCCGGCACATGTCACTTAATAGGTGACATCGCTTCTCGTCCCAACCGACCTCACTCCTCGGGGCAATCGTCTCGCCAAAGCTCCCGCTCCCGACTCCTTTGTAACGTATTACGTTACAAACCTCATCCCAAGGCATTTGTAGTTTAATAGACTACTAAGGACTCCGTGCCCTCCGTTCTCTCCTGTGCAGGGTTTGAGATCGGCGGCGGTTTAGAGGTCGGCGGGGGTCACGGTTTGGGTGCGGGATTGTTCGCAGCGTTTCTTCGCCAGTTCGATCCCGAGGGCATCTAGGCCGAGGGCGTTGGCCACGGCGGGGATCGTGCCGACGCCGCAGAAGGGATCGAAGACCAGCTTCGCCCCGACCTGGTCCCGCGCGAAGCGCACGGCGTGCGCCGCGGCGCGGACGCCCATCGCGCGCACCCAGAGGCTGCGGCCGGCGTCCGGGATGACGTCGGGGATCGGCAGGATTTCGGGACACTTCATCTCCTTGGAAACCGCGATCAGGTGGGTGAAGCCGGCCTTGCGTGAGCATGCCCGGCGGACGCCGGCAGACAATCTTGTGGAAAAGCACGCGCGCGCCAGCGTCCTCGGCCGCGCGGATGACCAGCGCGCCCTTGTCGATCCATTCGCCGTCGCGCTTGATGTCGGACTGGAAAAACAGGGCGGCGCTGTCGGCGGGCACCGCGTCCACCACGAGGCGCACGGCCTCTTGGAACCATTCCCGCCACACCGGGAGCGTCTGGCCCAGTTCGGACACGTCGGGCAGCGACGTCACCGCACAGGCACCGTCGATCCGGCCGCGGGCCTGCATCCACGCGATCGCATCGGCGCAGATGATCTCCCGCCGGGGCGCGGGGTGGACGGGTGCAGGAGTGGCGGGCATGCCGGCAAGGTATGGCTGAAGGTGTGAATCAGACAAGAAGGCTCTGGGGCGGTAAGAAGTTATCGGGATAGATGGCTCTTAAGTCCAAGCCCCTGAGTTTGGGGAACCGCTAATGAGTTTCGCCAACGGCCGAAACTTTCGAGATCACCCTCCGGCTAATCGCCTCCGGGATTTGGTTTCGGGGAGTCCGCTCATCGCGGACTATATTGGCTGGCCAGCGGTGTTACCACCGCAGCTACCTCCGAAGCAATTCGCGTCCATTCGCGTTATTCGCGGGCGACCGGATCTTTTACGCTGTGGTTTATTCACGCCGGGGTCGGGGCGGCTTGGTCGTGGCGGGACTTCAGGTCGGCGTTGATCTCGGCCATGCGTTTTTCGCTCAGGGGATAGAAGAGGAAGATGACGATCGAGATCAGTCCGAGGACGGCCGGGTAGATGCTCATCAGGCGCACCAGGCTGCCCTTCACCGCCTCGGAGGGGACGACGTTGGCCTGGAAGCCGACGAACTGTAGCAGCTGGAAGGCGAGGAAGGCGGCGAGCGCCCAGCCGAACTTCTGGCTCATGGTCGAGGCCGAGAAGACCAGCGCGGTGGTGCGGCGGCCGCTCTTCCATTCGCCGTAGTCGGCGGTGTCGGCATACATGGCCCACATCAGCACCGGCAGCGGCGCGCCGAAGAAGCTGCCGACGATCTCGAGGGTGAAGATCAGCCCGAGCTGGCCCGGCTCGAGGAAGAGATAGGCGAGGTAATTGGCGATCTGCAGCAGGAAGAGGGCGATGAAGAGGCCCTTTTTGGGGAAGCGGCTGGCGATGAGGCTGGTCACGAGCACGCCGGCCACCGAGGCGGCCTGGCCGAGGGTGTTGAACGAGGAAAGCAGCACGTCGAGGGTGAAGCCCCGGCCGAGGAACTGCAGCGGTGTGTCGGGGCTGCCGTTGTAGAGGTAGTATTTGAAGTAGTGGGCGGAGACGGAACTGCGCACGGCGATGAACAGGATCCAGGTCAGGGTGGTGCAGAGCAGGAGCACCCAGGCATTGTTCGTGACGAGGAACCTGAGGTCGCGCAGCACGGACGGGTGGGCCTCAGGCCTCGGCTTGATGCGCTCCTTGGTGCCGAAGACGGTGATGAGGAAGAAGCCGATGGCGACCACGCCGACGACAGCGAAGGCGAGCTGCCAGCCGAGCTGCGGGTTGCGGTCGCCGCCGAGCGCCGAGACCATGGGCAGGAGGGTGGCGGAGATCACCATGCCGGCGGTGAAGGCGAAAATGAATTTGATCGAGGAGAGCCGCGTGCGCTCGACGGGATTGTTGGTCATCACGCCCATGAGCGCCGTGTAGGGGATGTTCACGGTGGTGTAGAGCATCATGAGGCCGTTGTAGGTCAGGTAGGCCCAGATGAGCTTGCCGGTCATGCCGAAGCCCGGGGTCGTGAAGGTCAGCACGCCGAGGATGGCGAAGGGCACGCAGCCGTAGAGGATGAAGGGGCGGAACTTGCCCCAGCGCGATTCCGTGCGGTCAGCCCACATGCCGATGATCGGGTCGTTCACCCCGTCCCAGATGCGGCTGATGAGCAGCATGGTGGCGAGCGCGCCGGCGGTGATGCCGAAGACCTCGGTGTAATAGTAGGGCAGATAACGCATGAACGTCTGCCAATAGAGGACGGAGGCGAAGTCGCCGCAGCCGAAGGCGAGCATTTCGCGGAAAGGCAGCTTGTTGGCTTGATGGGGGGTCATGGGGTCGAAGCGGAAACTCTATTTGGCGGGCACGCCGGTGGTTGTCAAAAAGGCTTGGGCGAGGATCTGATGGCCGGCGGGGGAGGGATGGACGCGGTCGGGAGCGAGGGTGGCGGCGGGGGTGTGGGCCAACTCGCGGTCGAAAGCGGCCTGGGTGTCGACGAAGATCGCACCGTGCTTCTGCGCGAGGGCGGCGACGAGGCCGCTGAACTCATCCATGCGGGCGCGCATGGGCTCGGCGAGGTCGGGCTCGACGTAATAGGGCGTCATCAGCACGAGGCCCTGCAGCCGCGGGCGGGTGCGGGTGATCAGGGTCTCATAGGTTTGCGCGAATTCGCGGGGCGGGACGGCCTCGGCGTGGTTGACGGGGTCAAAATAACGCCAGACGTCGTTGATGCCGATCATGGCGGAGAGCCAGTCGGGTTTTTGGGCGATGACGTCCGTCTCCCAGCGCGCCGCGAGGTGGCGGATCGTGTCGCCGCCGGTGCCCAGGTTGGTCACACGACCGGTCCGGTTGGGGTGACGGGTGTTGAGTTCCGTGTCGATAAGCTGCACATAGCCGTAGCCCAAGGCCGGCGGCGCGCCGGCGCCGACGGGGCGGGCCCGGCCGCAGTCCGTGACGGAGTCGCCGATGAAGAGAAGGTGGGCGTTAGCAGGGAGCATGGGGATGGGGGGCAGGAGACAGAGGACAGAGGACAGAGAACAGAGGAAGTGCGCGAGCGAGCTCGCTGGCCCACGGGAAATGCGGTCAGCGGGTGAGGACGACGGCGGCGTGGCGGGTGATGGGGGGAGTGGCGAGGCGGAGGGGGCCGCCGGGGTGGGTGATGGTTGAGGAAGGCGCAGGTATGCCCTTGGCGGTGTCCCACCAAGTGATTTTCCAGGTGCCGGCGGGGACGTCGTCCACGACGAGCGTGCCGGTGGTGGGGACAAGCGTGCCGGCCGAGTAGAGGTTGGTGCGATGCCAGACCCAGAGGGCGATGAACGACTCGTGGCGTTTGCCGATGGCGGCGAGGACGGAGGTGTCGAGGCCGAGGTCGATGGCGGCGAGGTCGACCCAGTCGGTGTTGCCCGGGTTGC
>JAQSDJ010000027.1 GCA_029945855.1 Lacunisphaera sp. | reverse complement strand
GACGGGAACGCCGCGGTCTTGGCAGAGCTGGAGGGTTTCCTCAACGGCTTTCATCATGCCCAAGCCAAGCAGATCCACTTTGACCAGCCCCATGTCCTCGCAGTCGGTCTTGTCCCATTCGATGACGGTGCGGTTCTCCATGGCGGCGTTTTCGAGGGGAACGACGTCGTCGAGGCGGCCGGCGCAGAGAACCATGCCGCCGGAGTGCTGGCCGAGGTGACGCGGCAGCGAGGCGCACCGCCGGATCAGGTCGAGCAGGAGTTCCGTGCGCGGGTGCGCGGCGGAAATCCCCGCGAGCTTCATCTGGTTCTGGAGTTCGAGGGTCTCGGGATAGTCACCACCCGCATAGAGCGAGGTATAGCGGTCGAGCACGTCCTCGGTGAAGCCGAGCACCTTGCCCATCTCGCGCATGGTGCTTTTCGGGCGGTAGGTGATCACGTTGGCGGTCATGGCCGCGCGGCCGGGATAGCGCCGGTAGACTTCCTGGATGACGGACTCGCGGCGGTCGCGGGAAGGCAGGTCGAGGTCGATGTCGGGCCAGCCGATGCGCTCGTCGGAGAGGAAGCGTTCAAAGAGGAGTTTTTGGCCGATGGGATCGACGGCGGTGATGCCGAGGGCATAGCACACGGCGGAATTGGCGGCGGAGCCGCGGCCCTGGACGAGAATCCCCTTGTCGCGGCAGAAGGAGCAAATGTCCCAGACGACCAGAAAATAGCCCGCGAAGCCGAGGCGGCCGATGACGCCGAGTTCCTTGTCGAGTTGCTGGCGGACGTTCGGGCTGATGGAGCCGTAGCGGGCCGAGGCCCCGAAATACGTCATCTTGCGGAGATAGGAATCGATGGACTCGCCGGGCGGCACCGGAAAATCCGGGAAACGGTAGCCGAGATCCTGCAGGCCGTAGGTGAGTTGGTCGGCCAGGCGTTCGGTGTTGGTGACCGCTTCGGGGAGATCGGCGAAGAGCGCGGACATCATGGCGGGCGACTTGATGCAGCGCTCGGCATTGGATTCGAGGAGGCGGCCGGCGTTGTCCAGCGTGCGCTTGTGCCGGAGGCAGGTGAAGGCGTCGGCAATGCGGCGGGTTTCGCGGCGGTCATAGTTCACGCCGTTGGTCGCGAGGAGCGGCAGGTGGTGCGCGCGGGCCAGGTCGATCAGCGCGGACTCCTCGATGTCTTCGTCGCGGAGCCGGTGGCGCTGGAGTTCGACATAGAGACGGTTCGGAAAAGCCGCGGACAGCCGGTTGATCGCCGCGACGGCGCCGGCGGCCTCGCCGGTGCGCCACGCGCGGCGCACCGGTCCCTCCTCATCGCCGGTCAGGGCGAAGAGGCCTTCGGCATACTTGTTCCCGGCCGGATTGAGGTCGTAGGAAGAGAGGGGAAAGGGCTCGGCAAAGGATCGTAAGAATGAGTCGGGCGCGGACATCAATTCGGCCCGTTCCGCCTGGCCGGAAAAGGGGCGTGGCGGCACAATGGGGCGTTATGTCCGGCGGGAAGACCGCGGCCCCCGGCTTTGGTCGCCGCGGAAAAGGATCGTAAGCGGGGGCCGGCCTGTGGCGGGCTGGGCCGCGCATGTCCCCACCCCGTTACGTGGCCGATGAAGCCGCGCTGGATCACCTCGGCCGCGAAGCGAAGCAGTGGACCTGTCCGCATTGCCGGCGAGCGGGCACGCTCAATGCGCACGGGGCGTTGCGGGGCGGGGCCGAGCACGGGCCGGGCAAGGACGCGCGACGCGGGCGGCGGTTCTTCTGTTCGGACCGGGGTCGGAGGCCGGGGTGCGGCCGGACTTTCAGCGTGTTCCTGGCGCAGGTGTTCGCCGGGGCCAGCGTGCGCACGGCGGCGTGGTGGCGGTTTTGCCGGGGGCGGCTGGCCGGGCTCGGGGTTCTGGCGGCATGGGAAGCGGCGCGCAGCGGCTTCTCACTGGAGTCGGCGTATCGGTGGTGGCGGGGTTGGCGGCGGGCGGAGCCGGCGTTGCGGTCGCGGTGGTGGCGTGGGCGGGAGCCGCCGGAAGGGCTGGGCGCGGTGATCGAGCGCACCTACGGGGCCGACGATCCGCTCGCCGCCTTTCAGGTGCGGGAGCAGCGCGCCTGGCCCGGATTTGCGTCGTAGGCCCAGCCGGGCCGCGGAAGCGGAAAACCCCGGCCACAGGAAACGGCACTGCACGCCGGCTACGACCGTGGCGCACCGTGGGCCCTGTCATGCAAAAAGTATCCGAATACCTCAAACTGCGCGTCCTCGCCGCCATTGACCTGGCCGAGGGCCGCTCCATCCGCGACCGCATCCGTGCGGTCGCCGCCCGTGGCTTTGCCGACGAGCAGGGCCGCGAGCACCGTTTCACCTGGCGCACGATCGAGACGTGGCGGGTGCGCTACCACAAACACGGGTTCACCGCCTCCGGGGGCCGACGCGACAAGGGCACGTTCCGCAAGGCCGAGCCCGAGGCGGTGCAGGAGGCCGTCGATCAGGCCCGGGCGCGGCTGCGCCCGGGCTTCCGCCTGAGCCAGCTCTACCGCACCTGCATCGAACAGGGCCTGCTCCGGCGCGAACAGATCGCGCCGAACACGTTCCGCCGGATGGTGCGCCGCTACGACATGCTCAAACCCGACGCCGAGGCCGCGAGCAAGGAGCGGCTGTGCTTTGCCAAGCGCTTCGCCAACCAGATGTGGCAGGCCGACACGCTGGTCGGGCCGTTCGTGACGGAGGCGGGCACACCGCGCCAGAGCCGGCTGATCGCCTTCCTCGACGACGCCTCGCGGGTGTGCTGCCACGGGCAGTTCTTCTGCGAGGAGAACCATGCGACCTTGAAGACGGCGCTGCGGGCGGCGCTGTATAAGCGCGGCATCCCGCAGAGCCTCTACGTGGACAACGGCTCGGTCTATGCCGGCAAGGACCTGACGGTGGTCTGCGGACGGCTGGGCTGCCTGCTCTGCCACACGCCGGTGCGCGACGCGGCGGCCAAGGGCAAGATCGAGCGGTTCTTCCGCACGGTGCGCGAGCAGTTCCTCTGCCGGCAGCTCGACCTCTCCAGCCTGGCGGCGCTCAACGCCCAGTTCACCCGCTGGGTCGAGGACGAGTATCACGACACGCTCCACTCGGCCCTGGGGCTGAAGCCGGTGGACCGCTTCGCTTTGGACATCGCGCGGATCCGGTATCTGGCGCCCGGGCAGGCGAACGACGAGCTGTTCTACAGCGAGGCGACCCGCACGGTGAAGGCCGACAACACCTTCAGCTTCGCCGGACGCCGCTACGAGGCCCCGCGGGACGTGCGCTCCCGCGCAATCCTCGTGCGGCACGATCCGGGCGACGCGGCGGCCCCGCTCATCGTGTATCTCGGGGCCGACCGGCTGGGCGAGGCCCGCCCGCTCGATCCCGTCGGCAACGACCGCGCTCCCGCCCAAGGAGGTGCCCTGTGATCCGCTCCTACTTCGGGCTCAGCCGCAATCCGTTCGACGCCGACGGGCTGCAACTGCTCGCCCCCCAGCAGGAAATCCTCGAGGTCCTGCGCGTCCATTGCCAGCAAGGCGGCCTCTGTCTGGTCGCCGGCGAGCCCGGCACCGGCAAGACGGCCATCCGCGCCGCGCTGGCGCAGCACGACCCGAAGCGGCTGGTCACCCCGACCGTGAGCCGCACGCTGCACACCTACCACAACACCATCCGCATCCTCTGCCAAGCCTTCGAGATCGAGTTCGACGGCGGCGACTTCAAGGTCGAGCGCCAGCTGATCGACCAGGCCTTCACCCTGCACCGCACCGGCAAGCTCCTCGCCGTCCTGATCGACGACGCACACCTCATGCCGATGGACTGCCTGCGCCGCCTGCGGCTGCTCTTCGAGGAGTTTCCGCGCAACCACAACGTCGTGCTCTTCAGCCAGGCCGAGATGCTGCGCACCCTCCGGCTCACGGTGAACCAGGACCTGCACTCCCGGCTCACCTACTCGGCCACCCTGCGCAAGCTAGCCCCCGATGCGGTGGAGGCCTTCGTGCTGGGCCAGTTCGACCGCTGCGGGCTGCCGCACCACACGCTCAGTCCCGAGGCGCTCGCGCTGGTCGCACGCGCCAGCGACGGCGTCCTGCGCGCCGCGCGCAACCTCACGCTCGCCACGCTCATCGAAGCCGTCCGCGCCCAGAAAAAGCAGGCCGGGCTCGAGCTGGTGAACAAGGCGCTCCTCCAACCGCACTGGCGTTCCCTCGATGAACTCCTCTGACCAAACCTGTCGCGGCACCGCGTTGGACGAGCCAATGCTCGGCGAACTGCTGGCCGAATCACGTCGGCGCTTCTATGCGGCGAAGCCGGTGGCGGAGTTCCAGCGCGACCGGCGCCGGCTCCTTTATGCGCTGAGCTGGCCGGCCGACTGGCTCGAACGCCGGGGCCTGTTCTGCCCGCCCGCCCGCTACCGTGCCCTCGTCGTCGCCCGTCTCGATGCGGTCCGGGCCCACGGCGATCCGGCGCGTTATGGCGCCTTCTTCCCGTCGTATCTGCTCAAGTGCCTGCAGGATCACTTCGCGCACCACGGCGACGAGTTGCACGACGAACTCAAACACCTCCGCAACGCCATCGAGCTGGTGACCGGTGCGCTGCGCTTCGCCGAGGACGACAGGGCGGCGCACGCCCGCCAGATCGACGTGCTCGCTCGCGCCCATCGCCTGCTCCGCGCCCAGGCGCCACCGCCTTCCGATCCGCGCCAGCTGGCGCTGTTCTGAGCCAACGGCCGGCGGCGTCGCAGCCTGGCCCGGCTTTGCGATGTCGTCGGCCGCTTTGGGCCAGTCCCGTTCTTTGACAACCCCGCGCCACGCACTTGCCGATCCTCCGGCACGACGGGGTCGGGTTCATCGCAGCGTGTCGCCGGACTACGACGCCAGCGGCCATCTTCCCCGATCATAACGTGGAAAAGGGCCCGAAAAACCTACGACGACAATCCCGGCTCGTTCTACGACATCAATTTGGCCCGGCACATTGAGGCCGCCCTGCTCCTCGATGGGATCCTTGTTTATGAAGCGGCCGAGGGTGG
>JAQSDJ010000026.1 GCA_029945855.1 Lacunisphaera sp. | reverse complement strand
AGCCTGGCCCGCGGGGCGCCGAGGCGCAATCGTATACTTAACTAAGTATTACTAGGAACGGCGCTCAGCCAAGAGCCTGTCCGAATATCCCCAGAAGCCCGCATTGCTGGAGCGGCCGTCTTTGCCCGTCGAGCGATAACCACGTCACGCTGGACGGCGGTCACAGACCGCCGCTCCAGAAAAGCAAACCGCCGGGAGGCGTTATTTGGATAGGCTCCAAGCCCGCAGTCACCTTCGGCTGACTTCCAGCATGTGCAAGCAAACCGGCTTGGAACCGGCGACAATCCTGACGTGGGCCCCGGCGGGGTCTGCGCGGAGCGGGCCGTCGGGCAGTTCCAGTTCCGCCGTCTCCCAACGCCCGGTGCCTTGCGGCTTCACGGTCAGCTGCTTTTCATTGGCAATGAGCTGGAAGGGGCTGGCGATGTCGCCGGCCTGGTCCAGGTAGGTGACCCGCACTTTGCCGCCTTGGAAGGAGGCGGCAAAGCGGGCATCCAATTTCAATTCCAGTTTCTCAGCCGGAGGCAACACCCGCGCCCACGCGCCCTGCCGCTGATTGTCGGGGCCGATGTTGTGCACTCCTGCCGTTTGATCCGGCATGCGCTCCATCAAGAAATTGTAGTCGCCATTGAAGAAGGACAGCCGCCGTTCGCTCTCCGAAGGGACGTTGGTGGCCAAGGCGACAGGGTTTTCGCGGAAGGCAACCCAGGCGCCGGGCGAAATCTCCGGCGAGGCGTGGAAGCCGACGTATTTGGCCGCGAACCGGAACGCCGCTTCGAATTCCTGCTGATAACCGCGTCGATCGGTTTTTTCGTCGTACTGGTTCCGATTGACATCGTACCTGCCCGTGACCGCGACGGCCAGGTCGTTGGCGTAAAGCGCGAGAAACGAAACGCCGCAGTGCAGGTCAAGCAAGGTCCGCCAGTAATTCCATTGCGGCGGGCTGCAGGAGCGGTGGTCCGTTTTCCCGTGATCGCCCCACGCGGAAGCCCACGGCTCGGCGTAGCCGACTGTCTTGCCGCTGCGGCAATCGTCGTAAAACCGCCGGTATTGGCCCTCAAGCTCCCGGCCCCGCGGTTCCGCTTCCGAGGAGGTGTGAAACCAGCCGAGCTTTCCGTTTTCGAACGAGGACCGGTATTGCTTCGCAATTTCGGCATTAATGTTATTCCGGACAAAGATTTTCGCGTGCGGCGACAGGTAGTCCACGAACGTATCCACGACCTCTTGCTCGTAAACAGTCACCTGCTCCCGCGACCAGGGAGGACCGGGTGACGCACCCGGCGGCACAATCCACTTCGTCGGATCCTGCGCCTCCTTGGCGACGGGGAAATGTTCGGTGCCAATGGCGTTAAAGTTGAGACGGATGCCAATCAGGGCATCCCGATCCGGGCTTTGCGCGAGGAAATCGGCAAAGGCTTTCAGCATGTTGGTGTAGGCTGCGCGGTGAAGCGGATGCCAATACATGAGCGTGCCCTTCTGGTCCCGGACCTGGACGCTCAACTTTTCCGGATAGTAGGGCACCGCGGAGAAGAGCCAGGTGGGCTTCTCGTTGCCGTTGATCTGGATGGTGGCCTTCTTGCCCAGCATCCGGAGCTTTTTCAGCCCCTCCGCGATGGACGCGAAGTCGTAGCGGCCGGACTCCGGTTCGACGGCCTTCCATTGGACCACGATCTGGCCGCCGACGATGTAGGGCACGTCGAGCAGCTCAAATCGGTCGCGATACCAGATGGCGTAAAGGCCGCGGTTGTCCGGCGGCGGCGAGGCGTAGGAAACCGCGATGGCCAGTACGAGCCAGGCGGGAATAAGCCATTTTGTTTCCATTAGCGTATAATAGCGGAAATTAGCGGTTAGTCCTCTGAGCCGGAGCAATGCGGGTGAATTTCACCCCGCACCGAGCAAAGCGACATCGGACAAAACACGAAGTGCACGGTGTGATGAAGTTGTCCGATCGGGGCTCTGGGGCGTCTGTGCGCTGCCGCAGAGCGGTATCAGCCCCAGCAGGGTTAACCCACGAGTGGTTTTCATGAAAAGTGTCTGGTCAGACCTGACTGGTAAACAGGCATACGCGTGGTATCGGTGGGGGCGCTACTCGCAAAGCGGCAGCGGGAGGTAGTCAAAATCGATGATCATCTTTTCCGTTAGGGCAACCTTGAGGGCGTGCTCGATTTCCGCATAGGCGGGATTGCCGGCGAGATTATGCATTTCGCCCGGGTCCGCCTGCAGGTCGTAAAGTTCGACGATCGGGCGGGGGGTGCCGAAGTACAGGCGATCGAAGGGCGCGGCCAGCGTGCGGGCCGTGTGCGCCGCGCTGATTCCCTTCCAGCCCGGATCGTTATAGCTGTCGACGGGACGGTAGAGCATCCACGGCGTGTAGTTGAGGATCAGCTTGTATCGATCGGAGCGAATGGCGCGGCTGAGGTCGTAATCGTTGGAGCGCGCGTTTTCATCGAAGACCGGGGAGCCGTGCACGCCGCGCATCGCGAAAATGTGTTCGCGCGGACGGTAGGCGGGGTCGCCCGTCAGCAGGGGCAGAATGCTGCGCCCGGTGATTTTGGCCGGTACCGGCAAGCCGGCCGCCTCGAGGAGCGTCGGCGCAAAATCCTCGCCGGAAACCAGGGCGCTGCTGCGCGAGCCCGGCGCGATGTGACCCGGCCAGCGCACGAGCAGTGGCACGTTGATGCCGCGATCGTAAAGCGAGCCTTTGCCGCGGGGCAGCGCGAGGCCGTTGTCGCCGACGAAAATCACGATCGTGTGGGCGGTCACGCCCCGCGCCTCGATCTTATCGAGCACGACTTGGAATTCCGTATCCATGCGGACAATCTCATCGAGATAGCGGCCGAAGTCGGCCCGCATTTCCGGGGTGTCGGGCCAGTCCGGCGGCAGGGGAAGCTTGGCCGGGGCCACCACGGCGGGGGCGTTCCAGGGGTGGTGCGGGTCGTTAAAGTTGACCCAGAGGAAGAAGGGGCGGTCCTTCGGGGCCTGAGCAAAGAAAGCGTCAATCTTGCTGGCGGTTTGCCGATAATCGCCCCCCATGTCCACCCGATCAAAGCGCTCCGCCACGGAGGGGATATTGTGTTTCTTCCAGATTCCCTGGATCAGCGTGTTTGCCGCATTTGTCCAGCCGTCGAGATGATGGGCGCGGCGGATGATGCCGGTATAATAGCCCGCCTCGCGACGCAGGATCTGCGGGAACATCTCGATCTCGCGGGGCACGCCGGCGGCGAAGCGGGAGGCTTGGACAGCGACGGATGAGCGGCCCGTCGCAAACGAGGCGCGGGACGGGGCGCATTGTGGTGCCGTGGTGAACATGCGGTTGAACGTCATGCCCGCGGCGGCGAAGCGGTCGAAGTTTGGCGTCGGCACGGGGAACCCGTAGGCGCCGAGATGCGGCACACTATGGTCGTCGGAGACGATCAGGACGATGTTCGGTCGGGTGACTGGTTTATCCGCGGCCTGGCTGGGAAGGCCGATGCCCGTGATCAGGGCGAGGGCGAGGCAACGGGTGGTGAGGGTCATGGGGTGCGGGCGGTTATCCGAACGGACGGAGGGGCGAATGAATCACACCCCGGAGACGGTCTGCGGAGCGATGCTGTCTCATTGTTGTCAGGGTGATGATAGCAGCAAACATGTGGCCGCGACTGCCCCCAAGATTGGGGGCAGCAAAGGAGGTTGGCGTTTTGCTATACTTGCAAAGCGCACGGTGACTCCTCCCGGCTTCCCGACTCCATCACGTGCCTACCCCCTCTACCCCACCCGCGCCGCCCGCGACGACGGTTCCGCAATTCTTCCCACCACAAAACAGCCCGGCCCGATGAATACCCCCACAACGACGACACTCTCCTGGCTGATCACTGCGCTGCTGCTCATGTGCCTCCCTCCGGCGCGGGCCGCCGAGCCGCTGCCCGGGCCGCGCGTCCTCCATGACCTCACCCCGCTCCAGGATGCGACGCGGGTCCTGATTAACCCGCACAAGGGCTGGTATCACCATTACCCGGACAATCACATCAACAAGTACCGGATCGCCCGCGACGCCGATCTGCTGGAATTCCCCGGAATGGATCACCTCTACATCCGGCTGGCATGGTCCTATCTCGAACCCAAGGAAGGCCAGTTTGATTGGGCAGTCATTGACCGCCTCATTGAAAAGTGGACGGCCCACGGGCTGGGCATCGCCTTCCGCATCAGTTGCAAGGAGACCAGCACGGACCGGATCGAGCAGCAGTTCGCCACGCCCCGCTGGGTGATGGAGGCCGGGGCCCAGGGCGGCTACTACAAGCGCGGCGCTGGCGGGGGCGGACCGGCTGACCCGTGGGAGCCGGTTTGGGACGATCCCGTCTTTCTGGCCAAGCTGGATAAGTTCCTGGCGGCCTTCGCGGCGCGCTACGACGGACAGCCGTGGCTGCGCTATGTGGATATCGGCAGCATCGGCGACTGGGGCGAGGGTCACACCTGGGGCGGCAGCCAGAAACAACTCACCTTCGCCGTGCGGAAGCTCCATGTGGACCTTTACCTCAAGCACTTCAAACACAGCCAACTCATCATCACGGATGATTTCGTCTATGCGCTGAAGAACCCGGCCGAGCGTCAGGCGCTCCATCAGCACGTGCTCAGCCACGGCATCGGCTACCGCGATGACAGCATCATGGTGGATGGCTACTTCGACGGCACCATCGACGAAGGCTTCCCCCCCACCAGCGACACATTCACCGTGCGCAGCCCGGAGTTCTTTGCCGACGTCTATCCGCGACTCCCCACGGTGCTCGAGCTCGACCACTACGGCAAAGTCAAGTCACTCGGCAATTGGGAGGGGCTACCCGGTTCGTCCGTCGCGAAATTCGGCCAAGGGAAGCAGGGCCCGGATTTCTTTCGCGGCGCCCTCCAGCTGCTGCATGCCACCTACATTGGCTACCATGGCGATGCTCGCGCCTGGTTGACCGACAACCCGGAACTGACGAAGGAGCTCCTGAACCGGTGCGGCTACTGGCTTTTCCCCAGATCGATCGAACT
>JAQSDJ010000025.1 GCA_029945855.1 Lacunisphaera sp. | reverse complement strand
CGACGAGGCACCCGCCCTCACCGGCTGGGTGCATGAGAAATACGGCCGCTTCGGCCGCGAATTCTACGGCCGGCTTTTCGAACTCCTGCTCCGCCTGCGCGCCAACTACCTCTGGCCGGCCATGTGGCTGCCCCGCGCCTTCAACGACGACGATCCCGAGAATCCCCGCCTGGCCGACGAATACGGCATCGTCATGGGCACGTCGCACCACGAGCCGCTCATGCGCGCCCATGCCGAGTGGGGCAAATACGGCCAGGGGCCGTGGGATTACTCGAAAAACGACGCGGTCCTGCGCGAGTTCTGGCGCGGCGGCGTCGAGCGCACGAAGAACTTCGAGAGCATCGTCACGCTGGGCATGCGAGGCGACGGTGACGAGGCCATGACCGCCGACACCAACACCAGGCTCCTGGAAGGCATCGTGGCCGACCAGCGCAGGATCATCACCGAAGTCACGGGCAAGCCGGCGGAACAGACCCCGCAGCTCTGGGCGCTCTACAAGGAGGTGCAGGATTATTACGAGGCCGGCATGCGCGTGCCCGACGATGTCATCCTCCTCTGGTGCGACGACAACTGGGGCAACATCCGCCGCCTGCCGACCCCGGAGGAACGCAAGCGCCCGGGCGGGGCGGGGGTTTACTATCACTTCGACTACGTCGGCGGTCCGCGGAACTACAAATGGATCAACGTCACGCCCATCACCAAGGTCTGGGAACAGATGCACCTCGCCTGGCAGCTGCAGGCCAACCGCCTCTGGGTCGTCAACGTTGGCGACCTCAAGCCGATGGAGTTTCCCGTCGAGTTCTTCCTGAGCTACGCTTGGGATCCGGCGCGCTGGCCCTACGAGAAGCTCGGGGAATATTCCCGACAGTGGGCCGCACGTGAGTTCGGGGCGGAGCATGCCGCCGAGGTCGCCCTGCTCATCAACGGTTATTCCAAGCTCAACCGCCGCCGCACGCCCGAGCTCCTCACCCCCGACACCTACAGCCTGACCAACTACCGCGAGGCCGAACGCGTGCTCGCCGAGTGGCGCGACCTCGTGACCCGCGCCGAGAAACTAAACGCCACCCTCGCGCCGGAATACCGCGATGCCTTCTTCCAGCTCGTGCTTTATCCGGTCAAGGCCAGTGCGACCGTGCAGGAGGTGCATATTGCCTCCGCCCGGAACGCCCTCTACGCCGAGCAGGGGCGGGCACACTCCGCCAATGCCGCCGCCGATCACGCCCGCGCCATGTCCGCCCGTGACGCCGCCCTGCGGGAGCAGTATCACACCTTGCTCGGCGGCAAGTGGAACCACCTGATGAGTGAGAAAAAGTTCGGTTATACCTACTGGCAAACGCCGCCGGTGGAGGTGATGCCGGCCCTCTCCGTCGTCCGGCCCATGCCCGGGGCCGAAGCAGGACTCGCGATTGACGGCAGTCGCTTCGCCTATCCCCGCTGGGGATTGCCCCCGCCGCGAACTCCCGCGATCAATGTCTATGACCGGTCGGCCACTTGGGTTGAGCTCTTCAGCCGTGGCACCGCCCCGCTCCGCTACAAGGTGACCCCGGCAGTGCCTTGGCTTCGGATCACGCCGGCGGCAGGCACTTTCACCGACGACGTCCACTTGCAGGTGGAGGCGGACTGGGCGCAGGTTCCCCTGGACACCACGTCCGCGGATTTTCGCATCGAAGTGGATGCGCCCCCGGAGCTGAATCCACCCGATCCCGCCACCGCCCGGTTCTCTGCGACAACCCGCTTCGGGCAAAGCTACAGCGTCACCGTGCCGGTGGTGAACCCGGCCGGACTGCGCCCCGGCGATTTCTCCGGCCATATCGAGACCAATGGCCACGTGGCCATCGACGCCCCGCATTTCTCGCGAACCGTCGCGACGGGCGGGGTGGAGTGGAAGACCTTGCCCGGCTTCGGGCGGACGCTGGGCGGCGTGACCGCGTTCCCCGTCACGCTGCCCGCCGTGACACCGGACGGTGATTCGCCGCGGCTCGAATACGATCTGCACACGTTCTCCTCCGGCGACGTGAAGGTGGAGGTCCACCTCGCCCCGTCACTCGACTTTCAGTCCGGCGAGGGCCTGCGCTACGCCATTTCGATCGACGACGAAGCGCCGCAGATCGTGAAGGTCGGCACCTGGGCACCGCAGGCCAACTGGGAGACTGCGGTCGCCGACAGTGTGCGCCGGGTCGCCACTACGCACCAGCTGGCCTCACCCGGCCGGCACACGCTCAAGTTCTGGCTCGTCACGCCCGGCGTCGTGCTGGAGCGCATCGTGATCGACACGGCTCCCGCTCCCGCCACCCCGCCGGCGCGCGGCCCGCGGCCCACACCCGGGGTGCGTCCGAGTTACCTGGGCCCGCCGGAAAGCTTCCGCGGCGCCGCCTCCGCCCCTCCCGCCGCCGACCAGCCGGCCAGGCGCGGCGACCGCAACTCCCAACTCGCCCACGAACAATTGCTCCAGAAGGCAAAGGCCGGCGGCATCTCGCTTTATTTCCTCGGCGACTCCATCACGCGGCGCTGGGGCGCGACCGATTACCCGGACTTCCTCGCGCACTGGCAAAAGAACTTCCACGGCTGGAATGCCGGCAATTTCGGTTGGGGCGCGGACGGCACCGAAAACATGCTTTGGCGCCTGCAGAACGGCGAACTGGATGGCGTGAACCCCAAGGTCATCGTCCTGCTCGCCGGCACCAACAACGTCGGCAAGGAGCCGGGCGATGACGCCAAGGTCGCCGACGTCACGCGCGGGGTCGCCGCCTTGGTCAGCCTCTGCCGTGAGAAGGCTCCGGGGGCCACGATCATCCTCATGGGCATTTTTCCGCGCACCGACGGCCCGGTCGTGCCCACCATCAATCGCATCAATGCCAACCTGGCGCAGCTCGCGGATGGCAAGACGGTCCGCTACCTGAGCATCAACGACCGGCTCGCAGACGCGCAAGGCCGGCTCCACGACGGCATGACGGTCGACCAGCTGCACCTCAGTGTGAAGGGCTACCAGGTCTGGTCCGATGCGTTGAAGCCCCTCCTCACCGAATTGCTCGGGCCGCCCGCCGCGACCGACACCGCCCCACCGCCAACCGGCGACCCCAGCGCGAAGCGATAAAATGCCGCAGACACCATACACACCCCGTCACTTCGTGCCACCCCTCTTCATAGAGGGGACCCAATCCACTCTGGAGAAATTCCCCTCTATGAAGAGGGGTGCCCGCAGGGCGGGGTGTGTTGGGCATTCGCAGCATTGCGAAGTATATGGCGATAGACTGACTCTTTCCCCATGAAACTAGGTCTTGGTCTTTACCGCCACATGCTCACGCCGGAGAACTTCGCGTTCGCGAAGCAAGCCGGCGCCACGCGCCTCATCGCCCACCTGGTGGACTATTTCAAAGGCGGCGGCCATGTCGGACCCGACGACCAGCCCACGGGCACGGACTGGGGGTGGGGCCTCGCCGGGGATCCGGACAAGCTTTGGACGCTGGAGGAACTCACGACGGTGCGACGCAACGTGGAAGCCGCCGGCCTGAAGCTTGAGGCGATCGAGAATTTCGACCCGGCCCACTGGGGCGACATCCTGCTGGACGGTCCGAAACGGGCGCTCCACATCGAGAACGTGAAGACGATCATCCGCCGCCTCGGCGAGGCGGGGATTCCGATCATGGGTTACAATTTCTCCATCGCGGGCGTGGCCGGCCGCACCAAGGGCAATTATGCCCGCGGCGCCGCACCCTCGGTCGGCATGGAGGGTCCCTTTGACCTGCCGATGCCCAATGGTCTCGTCTGGAACATGGTCGTCGATCCCACCGCGCCGGTGCGCGACACCGGCACGATCCCGCCGGCCACCCACGAGCAGCTCTGGTCGCGCCTGCAGCGGTTCCTCGACGAGGTCTTGCCGGTGGCGGAAAAGGCCGGCGTCCGCCTCGCGCTGCATCCCGACGATCCGCCGATGCCCTTCATCCGCGGTCAGCCGCGCCTCGTCTACCAGCCGTCGCTCTACCAGAAGGCCATCGACCTCAATCCGAGCCCGGCCAACCAGCTCGAATTCTGCGTCGGCTCGCTGGCCGAGATGACCGAGGGCGACATCTACGACGTGGTCGACCACTACTCCCGCCAGCACCGGCTCGGCTACGTCCACCTGCGCAACATCCGCGACAAGGTCCCGCACTACAAGGAGACGTTCATCGATGACGGCGAAGTCGACGTGCTGCGCGTGCTCGCGATCCTGCAAAGGAACGGCTTCGACGGCGTCATCATCCCCGACCACGCCCCGCAGATGTCCTGCGCCGCGCCCTGGCACGCCGGCATGGCCTACGCGATGGGTTTCCTCAAGGCGGGCATCATGTCGCTGGAAAAACCCCGCTGAGGGATAAACCGGATCCGCCGGCGTTTCCCTTGACCACTTGACTCTCAACCCCAACCCCGAACCCCGCTTCCTACCATGACACCCGCCCAATGGGACATCTTCAAACGCGCCTCGCGCATGGAAAAACTCAGCAAGGTGCCGATGGCCATGATCATCGACAGCCCCTGGATCCCCGGCTACGTCGGCGTGAAGCACATGGACTTCTTCCTGGACCCGCAGGTCTGGTTCCAGTCCCACCTGAAGATCCACCGCGAGTTCCCCGACATCATCTTCGTCCCCGGCTGGTGGCTGGAATACGGCATGGCGGCCGAGCCCTCCGTCCTCGGCTCCAAGATCAAGTTCTGGTCGGACAACACGCCGAGCGAATACCACATGCTCTTCAACATCGAGGATGTGGACAAGCTCCCCGAGTATGAGGTCGAGCACGACGCCTTCATGGCGCTCACCCTCCACCGCCTGCGCATGCAACGCCAGCAGGTGCTCGACACCGGCGAGAGCTTCACCATGGCCGTTTCCCGCGGCCCCATGTGCACCGCCGGCTTCGCCCGCAACACCAGCGACTTCATGCTCGATCTCGTGGAGAAGCCCGAGTGGGCGCACAAGCTCCTCGATCTCTGCACCCGCCTCATCATCGACTGGCTCAAGGCGCAGGTGAAGGCCATGGGCCCGTCCGTCGAGGGCATTCTGCTCCTCGACGACATCGTCGGGTTCGTGAACGAGGAACATTACCAGGAATTCTGCCACCCCTACCTGAAGCGCATCTGCGACGCCTTCCCGTCGGACTGGGTGAAGCTTTACCACAACGACGCCTCGATCGAGGCCTGCCTCGAGCACCTGCCGGATTGTGGTTTCAACATGCTCAACTGGGGCAAGCAGACCGAC
>JAQSDJ010000024.1 GCA_029945855.1 Lacunisphaera sp. | reverse complement strand
CATTTCCAGGCCCGGTCCGAAGCTCGAGAAAAATCCCACCGGCTGCGGGCTCATCGTGGCAAACCGCCCCCGCTCCTCCGGCGTCAGGTCCGCCAGCTGCCGCCACTCACCGCCGAGCGCGCCGGGGGCCGGCAGGTCCGCCCCGGGTGCCAGCCGGACCTCGTCGAAGGCTTGCGGCCCGAGCTGCCGGATGATCCGGATCCGCTGTTCCACCGGCACATAGACGGTCGCGTCGCGCCAGGTGCATACCGGCCGGGGATCCAGTTCAAAGGCGGCCAACAGGCGGTCCCGGAACTGGTAATTCGTCCGCAGCGGTCCCTGCAGCACCATGGCGCCGACGCGCTCGTCCGCCAGGGTGGCGAACGCCGCCTGCAGATACTCCGTCTGATCCTGCAGGCCGTGGCGGATCATCAGGGCCCGGCGCTGTGCGTAATACGGGGTGATTGAACTCCAGTCGTCCCCGGCCACCACGAGCACCTCGTCCGGCCCGGTGATCTCGCGCAGGACGGCGGTCAGCCCGCTGCCGCCGGGGCTGATGCCCTTCTGCCCCGGATAATACCCGCGGAGATAGAGCCCCGCCTGGGCCGCGCCGACGCCCAGCAGCACGGCCGCCACCACCGCCCGTGGCAGCCGGGTGTCCCACAGGCCGGCCAGGGCGACGCCGAGGGCGGCGAGCAGGAAGACCGCGTTGGCCACGGCATAATACTCGTGCACGGCATACAGCGTGGGAAACAGCGCCAGCACCACGAGGTAGCACCCCAGGCACAGGAGCAGCGGCCGCCACCGGCGCCGGCTGACGGTCAGCGCCAGCCCCACCGCGAGCGCCAGCACGGGCGGCCACACCACGGCCGAGGTGATGTTCTGCCAGTGCTGCACCAGGGTCTCCGCGGAAAACCGGGTCTCCGCCGTGCCGAAGTTGAAGCCGGTCAGGTTGCCCGACTCCAGGAAGCGCGCGCTGGGATTGAGCCGCTTCACCCCGTCGGCGAAACGAATCCAGGCCAGCGTGGCGAGGAAGGGCGCCGCCGTTGCCGCCGCGATCCAGCCCGCGAGCCCGGCGCAACGTCCCGCGCCCGGCGCGCCGCGTGTCGGGCGCGCCTGCCACAGCCACGTCGCCGCGACGAGGCCGGCCGGCAGCAGGAAGAGCATGAAGGTGGTGACCTTGACCAGGCCCGCCCCGATGCCGCAGAGGTTGGCCAGCACCAGCCACCGCCGGCTCCGCCCCTCCACCGCCCGGAGGAACGCGACCAGGAACCACGCGCTGAACATCAGCGCCATCGTCTCGATCAGGAAGGCCCGCGCGTAGTAGATGTAGAGCGGACAGGTCAGCACCAGGCCGAGCCCCACCGCCCGCTGCGGCCGCGTGAGGCCCAGCCGGCCCAGCAGCAGCCAGAGCGCCGGCAGGGTGAGATAGAAGCATGCGAGGCTCACGCCGCGGCCGGTCTGCGTCAGCGGCCAGCCGGTGACCGCGCTGAGCCCCGCGACCGTCCACTGGTAGAGCGGAAACTCCATCGGGATCGACCACGGCTTGCCCAGCACGGGCGTCGGGTAGGCCGGCGAAAAATTGCCTTCCTGCTGGATGAACCAGGTCGAGATCGCCGTCTGCGCCTGGCGGAATTCGCCGCCGGGCAGGTTCAGGCTGCTCCACGCCACCAACGCCCCCCAGAGATGGAAGGCGACGAGCAGGGCGAGGAGTCCGCCGATGATCCGGCGCTCGCGTCGGGCGGGATCGTGCGGCGGGCCGGCGGGCATGCCCCTAGGCAGCATCAGATCGCAGACCTTGCCAATCCGCTTTTCCTCGCGGCGTCATTGGATCTTCACCGGCCCGAGCAGGGCCCAGTCCCGGGCGTTCGAGCCGTGCGCGCCGGAGCCGATGAACAGCTCGACCTCCGCCGCCTGCGCCAGCGTGAATTCCACCGTGATGACCTGCGGGCCGCGGTCCCCCGGCTGGGCTCGCGGATCGAGCGAGCGCGTGTAGAGCTGCCGCAGCACGCCATCCGCCCGGACCTCGCTCACGTCGATGTTCACCCCGTCGGTCATGTCCGTCGGGGCCACGCTCGCGTCGTAGGTGGCCGCATCCATCATCAGCTCCGCGCTGAGCTGGTGGGAACCGGCCGCCAGCGCGAAGCGCAGCCGGGTGTCGGGGTGCGCGTTATACCAGGTGCGGCCGAGCCGCGTGCCCACGCCGGGACCGAAGGTGCTGAAAAACCGCACGGGCCGCGGCTCCATCAGCTCGAAGCTGGCCCGCTGCTCCTTCCGCAGCCGGCCGAACTCGAACCACTCGTCGGCCAGCCGGGCGACCTTGGGCTCGGAACCGGGCATCCAGCTGACCTCGTAGAAAAAAGTCTGGCGCAGGCTGTTCAGGATCTGCGCGCGCTTTTTCGCGTTCAGGTAGACGTAGTTGTCGTGCCAGAGGAGGACCGGCCGGGGATCGATGCCGAGTTCGCGCTCCGCCAGCTCGATGATGCCGGTGAAACCCGGCCGCTCCCGCGGCAGGATCAGCGCCCCGATGGTCTCGCCCTTGAGCGACGCGAGCGCCGCCGTCACGAAGGCCTCGTCGTATTCCTTGCCGTTGCGGATCATCAGCGCGCGGCGGCGGGCATAATAGGGCCGGATCGAGCTCCAGTCGTCCCCCACGCACACGATGACCTCGTCGGGCCGGGTCAGGTAGCCCAGGGCTTCCGTCAGGCCGCTGCCGCCGGGACTGGCCTGGCGCTGCGTCTGGTAATAGTCGCCCCAGTAAAGCCAGATCTGCCCGGCGAAGACGGCCGTGATCACCGTCAGGCTCAGCGCGTGCGGGAGCCGAGATTCCAGCAGGGCGACCAGGCCCAGGCTCAGCGCGGCCATCAGGAGCGCGGCGCTGGCCACCGAATAATAGTCGTGCCAGGCATACAGCTGGGGAAAAAGCAGCTGCGCGCCCACGAAGACGGCGAGGCAGATCGCAAACTGCCCCCACCAGCGCCGGCCGAACAGCGCCACCGCGCCCAGGCACACCGCCAGCACCGGCGGCCAGACCAGATGCAGCCGCAGCACCTGCCAGAGACTGTGCCAGATATCCCCGGAAACACGCGCGCCGGCGAAGCCGAAGTTGAAGCCGCTCAGGTTGGCCGAGCGGAGGAAATCCGCGCTCGGGTTCAGCGCCTTCGTGGCATCGGCAAAGTGCAGCCACCACAGCGTCACCGCAAACGGCACGGCCGTGGCGAGGGCGATCCAGCGGATGAAGAGCAGGAATTTCTTCCAGCCCGGCACGCGGGCCGTCGAGCGCGAATGGTAGAGGATATACAGGCCCCACGCCCCCGCCGGCAGCAGATACAGCATGAAGGTCGTCACCTTCACCAGCCCGGCCGCGATGCCCATGAGGTTGGCCAGCACGAGCCACCCGGGGCCGCCGTCCTCCACCGCCTCGATGAAGGCGACCAAAAACCAGACGCTGAACATCAGCGCCATCGTCTCGATCAGGAAGGCCCGCGCATAGAAGATGTAGAGCGGACAGGTGAAGATCAGGCCCAGCGAGATCAGGCGGTGCAGCCGGGGGATGTTCAGGTGCCCGAGCAGCAGGAAGATTGCCGGGAGCGTGAGGTAGAAGCAGGCCAGGCTCACGGCCCGGCCGGCCTGCGTCAGGTCCATGCCGGTCGCCGTGCTGAGCCCCGCGACCGACCACTGGTAGAGAGGGAACTCCATCGGCGTGGACCAGGGCTTGCCCAGCACGGGCGTGGGATAGGCCAGGGAGAAATTGTCCTCCTGCTGGATGAAGTAGGTCGAGATCGCCGTCTGCGCCTGCCGGAATTCGCCGCCCGGCAGGTTGTTGCTCCGCCAGCCCACGGTCGCCGCCCAGAAATGGAACATTAACAGGAGAACGAAAAGTCCGAGCGCGACGCGCTCAAAGGGCCGCGCGGGCGCCGGTGACTGGCCAGTGGTCATCAGGCAGAGCTGAACCGTTTCCCGCGACTGGCAACACGATTCACCCCGCTCATTTGATCGTGATCCCCCCGAGAAAAGCCCAGTCCCGGCTGTTGCTGCCGTGCGGACCGGGCCCGGTCCGGACCAGCACGCTGGCCGCCTCCGGAATTTCCCCGCGATACTCCAGGGTCTGGAGACCGCGGTCCGCCGGCTGCCGGCGCGGATCCAGCAGCCGGGAGACGAGCGGGCTGATCCGCCCGTCGGCCTGCTCCAGCAAAATGCTGAACTCCACCCCGTCGGAGGCCTCCGCCTCCGACAGGTTGGCGGCGTAGGCGCCGGCCCCGACCAGGCACTCCACCGTGATTGTGCGCACCCCGGCCGGCACCTTGAACCAGAGCCGCGTGTCGGGATGGGCCGTGAAAAGCTCGCGGCCCGATTCCGGGATCAGCTCCGCCCCGAACGACGTGAAGTATTTCCACGGCGCCGGCACCATCTGCGCGAAATGCCGGCGCAGGGGCGCGGGCAGCGCGGCCGTCGCGACCTCGTGGCCCGTCAGCTTGCCCTGGTCCGGGAGCGACTCCGGGGTGAGCGTGATGAACTTGCCGTCGCGCGCCTCCTTGACCCCGGCGATCGCCGCCAGCCGCAGGTCCTGGCGCAGGTAGACCCGCACGTCCTGCCAGCCGAACACCGGGCGCGGATCGAGCCCGAAGCTCCCGACCGCCGCGTCGATCAGCCGGCGGTTCTCCCATGCGGATTCGCGCAGCACGAGCGCGCCGACGGGCTCGCCCGCCAGCTGCCCGAAGGCCCGGGCCACGAAGTCCGGTTCGCTTTCCCGCCCGTTCGGCAGCATCAGGGCCCGGCGCTGCGCATAGTAGGGCTTCATCGAGTTCCAGTCGTCCCCGGCGATGAGCAGGATGTCCTCCGGCCCGGTCACCGCCTTGAGCGCCTCGGTCAGCGGCGTGCCGCCGAAGCTCCAGCTCTTCATGTCCGTGTAGTGCGCCGCCACGCTGTGCCCGATCTGGACCGCCTGGGCCGCCAGCAGGAGCACCCAGACCACGGCCCGGGGCAGGCGCGAATCTAACAGCTCCGCGAACACCAGGCCGACCGCCAGCATCAGCAGACCGGCGTTCGCCACGTAATAATACTCGTGGTAGGCATAGAGCACGGGAAACACCACCTGCACGGCGAGGAAGAAAAACACCAGCAGGCCGGCCAGCCAGGCGCGGCGGCGCAGGAACAGGGCGGCCAGCCCGACCACCACCCCGAGGAGCCACGCCGGGATCAGCTCGGCCCGCCAGATGGCCCAGTGCTGCGCCCAGATGTCCGCCGCCCAGCGCTGCCCGAGGCCGAGATTGAAGCCCG
>JAQSDJ010000023.1 GCA_029945855.1 Lacunisphaera sp. | reverse complement strand
GCGCGGAGCGGCGGCCGCCTCTTCCCCGGGCGGCACGGGCGGCCGCGCGCCGATATCGCCGCCCACTTCAAGACCGGCCGGCCGTTCGCGCTCGCCGAGTTCAACGTGACCGTGGAGTTCACCCCGGGCCCCGTCGAGGTGGTGCTGGAGGTGCTCACGCTCGAGGGCGTCTGGTCCGTCTTCCAGACGGTCACCTACCGCGTCGCGGGCGCGGCCGGCGCCGCACCAGTGGCGCTGGCACGACTTCACCCGCGGGCTCGAGCTCATCCTGCGCACGCGCCGCACGCGGCCCACGGCCTCGTGGGAGACGCTCGCCGACGAACTCGCCGGTGATCTCCCGCCCAGCCACGACCTGATGCAGCCGCCCCAGCCGTTCATCGGGCACGCCGACGAGCCGTCGGTGGTGAACGCCAGCCGCTTCGGCCTCGTGCTCGTGGTCGGCTACCTCTTCCACACCACGGGCACGATCAGGCGCCTCTGGGCGACGACCGACCTGCAGACGATGGAGCCGCTCCGGCTGGGCCGCGCCACCGCCAACCTCATCCCGCATTTCCCGCAGTATCCCGTCGCCGGCGTCTCGGGCTACGAGGGCTACGTCCATGTGCCCGCCCAGCTGCCGAATCCCGTCGCCGTGCGGATCTACGCCGAGACCGGCGACGGCGCGCGGCACCTCGTGCAGATCCGGACCACGCGGTGCCACGACTCGGGCGTGGAAAAATACCCGTGGGCCGGCGCGACCGCCGCGGAGTTCGCCGCCGCCGCCGCCGCGTGGCGCGCCGCGCTCCGGGCCCGCGGCCTCCCGCTCATCGAGGACGACGAGTATCGCACCGCCGTGGAGCGCTTGCGCGCCGGTTACCTCCGGCCCGCGCCCCGCGCCGCGGCCCACCGGGTCCCGGACCTGCCGATCGTCCCGTCCCCGGCGATGCGCCCGCCCGCCCGCCTCATCCTCGCCAGCCACAACCTCAACCTCGAGGGCGCCCCGCTCTTCCTGCTCGACCTCGCGCGGCACTTCGCCGCCCACGGCGCCGCGCTGACCGTGGTGAGCCCGGGCGACGGCGTGCTGCGCGAACAATTCGCGGCCTGCGGGGCGCGCATCGTCATCGTCGACGCCGCGCCGGTCTTCCGCGCCACCAGCGAGGCCGCCGCCCGCGACGCGCTCGCCGCGCTGGGCCGCGCCTTCGACTTCGGGGCGGCCGATCTCGTCATCACCAACACCTTCACCGCCTTCTGGGCGGTGCATTGCGCGAAGGCCGCCGGCGCCCGCGTGCTCTCCTACGTGCACGAGAGCACCACGCCGGCCGCGTTCTACCGCGAGCACGTGCCGCCCGCCGTCGTGGCGCTGGCCGAGCAGGCCCTGGTGCGGGCCGACGCCGTGAGCTTCACCAGCGACGCCACGCGCCGCCACCACGCCGGCCCCGGCCAGTCGGTCAACGCCGTGCTGTCCCCCGGATGGGTGGATGTCCGCCGGATCGACGCGTGGCTCGCGGCCCATCCGCGCGAGACCCTGCGCGCACGCTTCGGGGTGAAGCCGGACGAATTGCTCGTCACCAACGTCGGCACCGTGTGCGACCGCAAGGGCCAGCTGGGCTTCGTGCGCGCCGTGGATCTCTTCAACCGCCGCCACCCGGCCCTCGCCGCGCGCACCCGGTTCATCCTCCTCGGCGGCCGCGACTCGCCCTTCGACGACCTGCTGAACGCGGTGCTCGCCGACCTCGCCCTCCCGAACCTCACCGTGCACCGGGAGACGCCCGATTTCCTCGGCTATTATGCCGCCGCCGACCTCACGGTCTGCTCCAGCTACGAGGAATCCTCGCCGCGCGTCGTGTTCGAGGCCATGGCCTGCGGCACGCCGCTGCTGGCGTCCGCCATCCCGGGCATCAGCGAAATCGCCCGCGACGGGCTCGAGGCCGTGCTCGTCCCGCCCGGCGACACCACCGCCTGGGCCGGGGCGCTCGCCCGGCTGCTGGCGTCACCCGGCATCGGCCGCGACCTCGCGCCGCGCGCCCGCGCGCGCATCGAGGCGGAATTCACCGCCGCCATTGTCCTGCCCCGCCACACCGCCGTCGCCTGCGCCGTCGCCGCCGGAAATTTCTCCCCATGAGCGCGGTTGCCGGCTGGGAGTTCGACGTGGAGGTCTATCCCGAGGGATGGAACTTCCCCGCCGGACCGACCTGGGTGGCCGGCTGGATCCAGCCGCCGGCGGGCCAGGGCATCACGGACATCCGGGCGCGGCTGCATCACCGGATCATTCTCGGCCTGTCCGGCCTGCCCCACCCGACCATCCCGGTGAGCCCGCCGGGCCGGCCGGCCTCCACCCGCTCCGGTTTTTCCTTTCTCCTCGATCCGCACGCCGGCGCCTTCCTGCTGCAGCTCGAGGCGCGCAACGCGGCGGGCCAGTGGGTGGAGTTCTTTCGCAAAAAAATCTCCGCCGCCCCCGGCGCGGCCCGGCCGCCCCTGCTCCCGCGCCTGAGCCAGTCGCTCGGCCGGTTGGTCACGGCCCTGCTGCGCCGCCGCCTGCGCCAACCCAGGGAAACCTGGCTCACCCACGCCGACGACCTCATGGCCACCTTCGTGGCCGAGCCCCTGCAGGTCGACCCGAGCCAGCCGTTCGTCGGGGCGCTGGAGGAACCGCACGACATCGGCCGGCTGCACTACGGGCTCATTCCCGTGACCGGCTGGCTGGTGCACGGCCGGGCCCGCATCACCCGGCTCACCGCGGTCATCGACTCCCTGCCGCCCATCGACCTGCCGCACGGGCGGCCGCGCGCCGATGTCACCACGGTTTTCCCCGCGTTGCCGGAACAGGGCCGGACCGCTTTTGTCGGGGAGATTGCCCTGCCGGCCGATCTCGCGGCGCCGGTCCTGCTCAAGATTTTTGCCGAGCTCGACAACGGCGAGCGGCATCTCGCGTTCGCCCGCCGCTTCACCCTGCACTACCACCACGGCTCGGGTGAAATGCCGCCCTTGGTCTCGGCCGGCACCATCGTCCGCGCGACCTGGGCCCTGTTCCGTTCCGCGGGACCGCTCAAACTGCCCCGCCGGGGCCTGATCCGCGCCGCGTGGGCGATCTGGCGGAATTACCGGGCCATCCCGGCCTACCACCCCCGGAAATATTTTCCGCTGCTCGGCCAGCTCGCGGCACGGTCCCGCCAGGGTCTCCGGCGCCAGGAAGCCACCACCCTGACGGCCCCCGTCTGCCCGGTCATCGCGCCCGCCGATGACATGTGCCGGACCGACACCGCGCAGTATTTCCAGCTCGGCCGGGAGGCGCTGATTTTGGTCGAGCAGGCCCATGTCCTCGCGGGCGGCGGGCGGATCGACGCAATCCTGGACCTGCCCGGCGGTTTCGGCCGCGTGGCCCGCTGGCTGCGCGTGGCGTATCCGGCGGCGCGCCTGACGGTGAGCGACATCCAGGAACCGGCCGTCGCGTTCTGCGTCGAGCACCTGGGCGTCACCGGCGTGCCGGCGAAGATTGACGGCAGCCATTGGGCCACCCTGCCCGGACCTTATGATGTCATCTGGTGCGGTTCGCTGCTGACCCATCTGAACCGGGCCGGGTGGGTCGAGCATCTCCGGCGCTTCGCGGAACGGCTGACGCCGCACGGCATCCTCGTGTTCACCTCGCACGGCCGGCTGGTGCTGGACAAATTGCAATGCGGCGAAAACGACTACGGGCTGCCCCCGGCCGAGATCACCCGGCTGTGCACCGACACGGTGACGGACGGCTTCGGGTATGTCGATTATCCCGCCACCCCGGCGTATGGCATTTCCGCCGCCCAGCCTGCGTGGGTCTTCGAGCTGGTCGCGCACGAGACGAAACTGTGCGTCCTCGACTACCGCGAGGCCGCCTGGGACCAGCATCAGGATGTGGTCGTGTGCTCGCTCGCGCCCCGGGCCGGAGCCGAGGGTTGACCTGACCCGGCGGGGGCGCACCTTGCCTTTTACCCCTATGCCAGTCGTCGTCCCTTCATCCTCCCCGGCCGTATGAGCGAAGCAGGCGGCTGGCAGTTCGACGTCGAGGTCCATCCCGCCGGGTGGAATTTTCCCGCGGGCAAATCCTGGCTCGCCGGCTGGATCTTCGCCGGGGAGAACCGCTTTGTCACCGACCTGCGCGCGTGGATCGACGGCCGGCCCTTCCTCGGGCTGCACGGCCTGCCCAAGCCGGGCCTCGACGAGAAGTTCCTGAACCGGCCGGGCCCGCCGTATTCCGGCTGGGTGCTCCAGGTCGAACCGCACCGCGGCGCCGGGCTGCTGCGGCTCGAGGCCCGCGACCCGACCGGAGCGTGGACGGAATTCTTCCGCGCCGCCATCACCGTCGCGGCCGACGCCCCCCTTGGCCTGCCGCCGGCGCCGCTCAGCGGGCGGCTGGCGGAACTGGTGCCGGCCCTGCTGCGGCTGCACACGCAGCGGCCGCGCACACCCCTCGACGCGCTGGCCGACGAGGTCGTGTCCGCCGACCTCGCCGTCCCGCTCAACTCGCTGCCGAACCCGCCGTTCCACGGCGCGCTCGAGGAGCCGCGCGCCACCGGCTGGCTGCGCTACGGCCGCCTGTCCATGAGCGGCTGGCTCGCGCACCGCACGGAAAAGATCAGACACCTCACCGCCCTCGCCGACGCCGTGCAGGAGTCCCCCCTCCTGCACGGCCTGCCGCGCACCGACATCGGCGGCGTGTTCGCCGACCTGCCGGGCCGCGAGCACTCGCAGTTCGTCGGCCATGTGGACCTGCCGGCCAACCAGGGCGCACCGGCGCTGCTGAAGATCTTCGCCGAGCTGGCGAACGGGGAGAAGCACCTTGCCTTCGCGCAGCGCTTTACGCCGCGCGTCATCGCCGGGTCCGACACGCCGCTCCCGCCGCGCTCGAAGCAGATTTTCGCCCGGGCGCTGTGGGCGCTGCGCGGCTCGGCCGGGCGCCACGGCCTGCCCGCCGGGTCGCCCGGGGCGCTGCTCGCCGCCACCCGCGCCGCGTGGGCCGCCTACCAGGCCGAGGCCCCGGCCAAGGTCCGGCACAAGGTGCAGCGCGACCTCCGGGCGCGGGCCCGGCGCGACGGGGACGGCGCGGACCCCCGGCCGCTGCGCGTGCTGGTCGTGACGCACAACCTCAACTTCGAGGGCGCCCCGTGGTTCATCTTCGAGCTCGCCCGCCACCTCGCCCGCCAGCCGGGGATCAGCGTGCGCGTGCTCTCGCCGCAGGAGGGTCCGCTGCGCCGCGTGTTCGAGGAGGCCGGCCTGCCGGTCGAGACCGTGGCCCTTGCGGCCGCGCTCGCCGCGG
>JAQSDJ010000022.1 GCA_029945855.1 Lacunisphaera sp. | reverse complement strand
GGGTTGAGCGCCTTGATCGCATCGGCGTGGCGGATCCACCAGACCGACAGCACGCAGGGCAGCGCCACCGTCCCCAGCGACCACGCCGCCACCCGCAGCATCGCCCGCGCACCGCCGCCCGGCGTGCCCGGCCGCGCCTGCCACAGCCACCACAAGGTCCAGACAAAGGCCGGCATCAAAATGAACAAAAAGGTCGTCACCTTCACCAGCCCCGCCGCGACCCCGCACAGCATGGCGCCGGCCAGCCAGCCGGCGTGGCGCCGCTCCACCGTGCGCCCATGGCCGACCAGAAACCAGGCCGCGAACATCAGCGCCATCGTCTCCATCAGGAAGGACCGGCCGTAGATGACATAGAGCGGACAGGCCAGCAGGAAACGGAGCATCCGCCACCGCCGCGGCCGCGGCACGCCGAGCCGGCCCAGCAGCAGGAACAACGCGGGCAGGGTGAGGTAGAAGCAGGCCAGGTTCACGCCGCGGCCGGTCTGGGTCAGCGGCCAGCCGGTGAGCGTGCTGAGCCTCGCGACCGTCCACTGGTAGAGCGGAAATTCCATCGGAACCGACCACGGTTTCCCCAGCACCGGCGTCGGGTAGGCCAGCGCATAATTGTTGTCGTGCTGGATCCAATACGCCGACACCGCCGTCTGCGCCTGGCGGAACTCCCCGCCCGGCAGGTTCAGGCTCGTCCACCCCACGCTGACCGCCCAGACGTGAAAAACCAGGGCGCCGAGGAAAAGACTGAGGGCGAGAACCGGCTCGGTCCGGCCCGGAACGGGCGGATTAATGACGGAGGTGGGCAATGCGCGCAGCCAACTTCCTGAGGGCGGAATTGCCAACCCCAATCTGCGGCGCGCCTGATCCTGTCCGAGGCCCAGAAATTTGATTTCAAGAACGCCAACCCTGCCGCTGATCCACCCAATACACCGACACCGAGACCGACTTGGTCTACTACGGCCACAGATATTACCGCCCCACACTTGGGCGTTTCATCAACAAGGATCCGATTGAGGAACAGGGCGGATTGAATTTGTATGGCTTCTGCGGCAACAACGGCGTCAACCAGTGGGATTACCTCGGGCCGCCCGCCGCCCCCGTCGCAGCCGGAACAGGCTTTACTGCCATCCGGTGCGACCGCTTAATTCCGAGCCCTGCATGACCGCCCCAGCCGAGCTTAAATTCCACCTCGACAGCCCCGTTTCGTGGCGGCCGGAGGGGGCGGGCCTCGAGGTGGTCGGGTGGCTCTACCCGGGGGAGACCGCGCTCTGCGTGGACCTCCGCGCCCGCGTCGACGGTCGCTCCTACCTCGGCCTCTACGGGCTCGAGCGCCCCGACACCCAGCAGGTCTTCGGCGGCTCGGTGGCCGCGCGGCGCACGGGCTTCATCCAGCGCGTGCAGGTCTGGCGCGGCGCCCGGGAACTGGCGCTCGACTACCACGACGGCACGCAGTGGCGGGAGTTCTTCCGCACCGCGCTCGACACCTCCGCCCTCCCCCCCGGCGCCACCAAGCCGAAGCGCCTCCTCCGCGCCGCCATCGTCCACCAGACCCTGCATTATCTCTACCGGCACTTCCACCGCGCGTCGTGGGCCGAGCTCTGCCGCGAGACCGACCAGGTGCTGCGCGAGGTGCTCCAGCCGACGACCGACGTCGTCATCGGCGACCGCTTCATCGGCCATATCGAGAACCCCGGCTACTGGATCAACGCCGGCTACGGCAAGTTCCGCATCACCGGCTGGATCTTCGGCGTCGGCCGCCACATCAGCCAGCTCAGCGCCACGACCGGCGTCCTCACGGAGAACCGCCTGGTCTACCCGAAGGACCGCCCCGATGTCGCGGCCCACCGCCCCGACCACGCCAACGCCCTCAAGTCCGGCTACTACGGTCTCGTCGACATCCGCCCCGACACGCCGAATCCGGCCAACCTGAAGATCTTCGCCGAGACCGGCGACGGCACGCGCCCCCTCGCCTTCGCCCGCCGCATGTTTCTCGACCGGCGCGACGAGCTTTCCGGCCCGGTCCCCGTCTACCGGACCGCGCTCTTTCTCAAGGTCCTCGCGGCCTTGCTCCGCGGCCGGCTGCTCGGCCGCTATGCCTTCGACAGCTGGCCGGAGGCGCACATCGAGATCAAGCGCACGCAGGACCTGCTCGCCGCCACCCTCGGCCGCGGGGAAGCGAAAAAGATCCCTACACGCGCTGGTGCTGGCACAACCGCCTCACGCCGCGCCTCCGCGCCGTGCTCCAGGGCGACGCCGAGGCGCTCGTCCGGTCCGGCGGCCCGCTGATCAGCGTCGTGGTGCCGGCCTACAACACGCCGGAGCCATACCTGCGCGAGCTGCTCGCCGGCCTGCGCGACCAGCTCTACCCGCGCTGGGAACTCTGCATCGCCGACGAAGCCTCGCCCAAGCCGCACGTCCGCTCGATCCTGGCGGCGGCGGCGAAGGCCGACCCGCGCATCAAGCCGGTCTTCCGCGCGGAGAACGGCCACATCGCCCGCGCCACCAATTCCGCCCTCGAGGTCGCCACCGGCGAATTCGTCGCCCTGCTCGACCACGACGACCTGCTGCCGCCCGATGCGTTGCTCCACGTCGCCCAGGCGATCGCGCGCCACCCGACCGCCGGCTACCTTTATACCGACGAGGACAAGATCGACGACACCGGCCGGCGCTTCGACCCGCAGTTCAAGGGCGGCTGGAGCCCGGAGATGGCGCTCACGCACAACTACACGCACCACCTCACCGTCATCCGGCGCACGATCGTCGAGCAGGCCGGCCGCCTGCGGCCCGAGTTCAACGGCGCGCAGGACCTCGACCTTTTCCTCCGCTGCTGGGAGTTGATGGACGCGGCGGACGTCATCCATGTGCCGTTCATCGGCTACCACTGGCGCGCCCACGCCGAGAGCACCGCGACCCGCGGCGACCAGAAGGGCTACCTCTTCGCGGCCGCCCGCGCGGGCATTGCCGAAGCCCTGGCCCGCCGCGCGCTGCGCGCGGAGCCGATGCTGCCCGGGTTCGCGAAAAACTACGCGCTCTGCCTGCACCAGCTGCAGTGGAGCCCCGCCATCCTGCGCGACCAGCCCGTCACCATCGTCATCCCGACGAAGGATCGCGCCGACCTGCTCCAGCCCTGCCTCGATTCGATCGCCCGCACCACGCCGCAGGCATCCGTCAAGGTCGTGGTGGTGGACGACAACTCCACGGATCCCGCCGCGCTCGCCCTGCTGGCCAGCCTGCCCGCGCGCACCGACCTGCGCTGCAAGGTCGTCCGCGCCCCTTTGCCTCAGACTGAGCCGATGGACTCAGGTCTGGGGACAAACACCGGGCCGGCAGCAGCCGGCAACGGTGCCCCCTTCAATTATTCGCGCCTCGTCAACCTCGGCACCGCGCGCGCCGACACGCCGCTGGTGCTGCACCTCAACAACGACGTCGAGGCGCTCGCGCCCGGCTGGCTCGAGGATCTCGCCGGCTGGCTCACCGTCCCCGGCGTCGGCATCGCGGGCGCCAAGCTCCTCTACCCCGACGGCACGATCAACCACGCGGGCATCTCCCTCGGCCGCGAGGACGGCCTGCCGCACGTGCTCTTCGAGAAGGAACCGGCGGACGACCTCGGCTGCCAGTTCCTGCCGCACGCGGCGCGCAACGTCGTGGCCGTCACCGGCGCCTGCCTGCTCACCCGCACCGACCTTTACCGCCGGCTCAACGGTTTCGACGAGGCGCAGCTCCCGGTCGCCTACAACGACGTCGACTTCTGCCTGCGCGCCGGCGCGGCCGGTTACCGCACGGTCGTCTCGCCGCAGGCCGTCCTCCGCCACGTCGGCAGCGCCTCGCGCGGCCGCACCTACGCCGAGCGCGAACATGTCGAGTATCTCGCCCGCCATGGCACCCGCCGCGACCCGTATCACAGCGAGACGCTCGACTTCCCGCCGCGCTCCCTGCCGCTCAACCCCTACCACCAGCGCTACGCGCAGACCGCGCGGCCGTTCCGCGCGCTGGTCGTCACGCACAACCTCAACCTCGAGGGCGCCCCCATCTTCATCTTCGAGCTCGCCCGCTACCTCGCGGCGCAACCGGGCGTGCAGGTGTCGGTCGTGTCGCCGCAGGAGGGCCCGCTGCGCCGCCGGTTCGAGGAAGCCGGGCTGACGGTCGAGGTCTGGGATGTCGCAACCCTGGTGGCGGCGAAGACGCCCGCCGAATTCGCCTCGAGCCTGAAGACGTTCGCGCCATCAGATTCCAGCGCGCAGGCGGATGTCTTCATCTGCAACACCATGCTCACGTGGTGGGCCGTGCACCTCGCGGCCCACCTCGGCAAGTCCTCGGCGCTCTACATCCACGAGAGCAACGCGGTGAAGCGCTTCTTCCAGCCGATCCTCCCCGCGCCGCTGCACGGGACCGTCGAGGAGGCCTTCCGCCTCGCCACGCGGGTGGTGTTCACCGCCGCGGCCACCCGCGACCTCCACGAGGAGCTGAACGTCAACGACAACTTCCGCACCCTGCCCAGCTGGGTCGATTTTGACCGGATCGGGCGGTTCGCCGCCACGCACGACAAGCGCGCGCTCCGGCTCAAGCACGGGCTCGACCCCGACGCCGTGCTCGTCGTCAACATCGGCTCCGTCTGCGAGCGCAAGGGCCAGCACATCTACATCCGCGGCATCGACCTGCTGCGCAAGGATCTGCCCGGCCTCTTCCCCGGCCAGGCCATCCAGTGGGTCATGGTCGGCGCCCGCGAGGGCCTTTACATGGAGACGCTGCAGGAGGACATCCAGCTGATGGGCCTGCACGACGTGAAGATCTTCCCGGAGACGCCCGACATCTACGACTTCTACCGGCTGGCCGACATCCTCGTGTGCACGAGCTTCGAGGAGTCCTTCCCCCGCGTGCTGCTCGAGGCGATGGTCTTCGGCACGCGCATCGTCAGCACCGACGTCAACGGCATCCCCGAGATGGTGACCAACACCGACGAGGCCTGGCTCGTGCCCGCGGGCGACCCCTTCAAGCTCGCCGCCGCGCTGAAAAACGCGCTCGCCGACCACTGCGCCGGCAACCAGAAGATGCTCTCGATGGCCCACGCCCGCGCCGCCCGCAACTACCACCACACCCGCGCCCTGCCACGCCACCTGCAGATGGTCCGCGAGGCCTGGCTGGGCTGAGGCCGTCTGATGCCCGACACCGCCTTCAGTCATTCGCACGTCGATGCCCCCGCGGACGGCTCCGTCGTCGCCCCGGGCCGCTTGGTCCTGCGCGGCTGGGTCTGGCCCCGGGCCGGCGGTCACTTCGTCGATGAGATCGGAA
>JAQSDJ010000021.1 GCA_029945855.1 Lacunisphaera sp. | reverse complement strand
GGCTCGGGCCTCACGGCGAACCACGGCAACTACACCTTCGCCCAGGCCGTGGGCAACGCCACCGCCCTGACGATCAACCCGGCCAATCTCACACTGAGCGGCACGCGCCTCTACGACGGCACGACCCTATTTGCCGGCAGCAACCTGACGGCGACCGGCGTGAACGGCGAAACCTTCACCGTCACCGGCGCGGGTGCCACGGGGAACCTCAGCACCCGGAATGTCCAGACCGGCCAGCTGCTCGCCAGCGTGGCCGGATTGGCCGTGGGCACGGGCAACTCGGGCGCCGCCCTCGCCAGCAATTACAACAGCCTCGCGACGGCGGGCTCCGCAGTGAGCGTGACCCCGAAGGCCCTGACCATCACGGCGGACAACCAAGCGAAAGTCTATGGCGCGGCGGATCCGACCCTGACGGCCACCTACACCGGCCTGGTCAACACGGACGATGCCAGTGTGGTGAGCGGACTATCGCTCAGCACGGCGACCGGAGCGCTGGCGACGGCGGGAAGCCACGCGATCACCGCGGGGGCGGCCACCTCCTCCAATTACACAATTACGTTTGGCGACGGCACGCTTACCGTTACGCCGGCGACGCTGGCGGTGACGGCCAATACGCAAACCAAGCTCTACGGCAACGCGGACCCGGCGCTGACCTACGGGGTGGGCACGCTGCAATACGCCGACACGGCGGCGGGAGTGCTGACCGGCGCCCTGACGCGCACGGCCGGTGAGACGGTGGCCGGCGGACCGTATCAAATCGGGCTCGGCACGCTGGCGGCCAACCCAAACTACACGCTCACCTACACCGGCGACGCGCTGACGATCACACCGCGGCCAATCACCCTCACGCCGAACTCCACGACCAAGGGGTATGGCGCGTCCGACCCCGCCCTCAGTGTGCTCATCACGGCCGGCACGCTTGGCTCAACGACGGTGAGTGACAGTCTGGCGGACGTCACCGGCACGCTCAGCCGGCAGGCTGGACCCAATGTTGGTCTCTACGATGTCCTGCTCGGGACCGGCTCCAGGGCGGCCAACTACACGATCACCTTTGCCAGCGACAACAACGCCTTTGCCATCACGCCGGCCACCCTCACCTATGTGGCGAATGCGGCGAGCCGGCTGGTGGGTGGGAGCAATCCCGCCTTCAGCGGCACGGTGACCGGTTTTGTGACGGGTGAGGGGTTGGGCACCGCCACGACCGGTGCACTGGCCTTTGGCACGACCGCGACGGTGGCGAGCCCGGTCGGCACCTATGCAATCAACGGGTCGGGGCTCACGGCCAACCACGGCAACTATGTCTTCGTGCAGGCCCCGCCCAATGCGACCGCGTTCACGATCAATCCGGTGACCGGGGGCACGACGCCGCTGACGATCACGGCCGACAACAAGGCGAAGCTCTACGGCGCCGCGCTGCCCGCCTTCACCGCCAGCTTCGCCGGCTTCATCAATGGGGACACGTCCGCCAACGTCACCGGCCTGCAGTTCAGCACCATGGCCACAATGAGCAGCAACGTGGGGACCTTTGCCATCACACCCTTCGGCGCGACCGCCCCCGCCACCTATCTCATAGGCTATGTGCCCGGCATCCTGACGATCAACCCCGCGTCGCTGACCGTCCTTGCGGACAACAAGTCGCGGGCGTTCGCCGCCGCCAATCCGGTGTTCACCGGCAGTTTCAGCGGTCTCGTCAATGGCGACACGCCGTCCGTCGTCACCGGCCTGCAATTCAGCACCACGGCCGCGACCGGCTCCAACACCGGCACCTACACGATCACTCCTTCCGGGGCGGCGGCGACCAACTACACCCTGGCTTACATCTCCGGCACCCTGACGATCTCGCCAGCCGCCCTCACCCTCACCGCGACCAACGCGGAGCGCGAGTTCGGTGCACCCAATCCGTCCTTCACCGGCACCTTCACCGGCTTGGTCAATGGCGACACCGCCGCGGTCGTCAGCGGTGCCACCTTCAGCACGCCCGCGACGCCGGCCAGCGCGACCGGCACCTACGCCATCACGCCCCGCGGCGCGACCGCGACCAACTACACCCTCGTCTACGTCGACGGCACGCTGCGCGTCATCTCACCGTCAGTGATCGTCGGCACCACGCCGCAAACCGTCATCACGATTGACCAGGTGCCCGTGCTGACGCCGGATTTCGCCGTGGTTGAACTCGGCGACCGCCTGGTCCTTGTCCCCGTCGGCTCGACTGATGAACCCGTGGCCTCGGTCGACGAGCGCCTCAGCGTCACGCTGGGCGAGGCCACCGGCCTGGGTGGATTCGAGTCCGCCAGCACCGTGCCCCCGGGCGCGACCTCGACCAATACCGCCAATCTCGGCCGCTTCGAACTCGCCGCTTCACCAGGCGGCTCCGGCCCGGTGCCCTCGAACGAGCCCGGGCTCTTCCGGGAATCGACGGTGAACATGGGCGGCTTCAACATCATCTATCACGAGCCGGTCGCCGTGGCGCGCGAGCAGTCCGCGAGCAACACCGCCCTCGGGTCCAGCTACCGCGAATTTTCCGATTCCGACAACCCGCAGACGAACATCGTCCGCGCCAAGCAGGAACGGAAGCCCGGTGAGCCCGCCGCCGGCCGCAATCCCGCGGGGGCCCCGTGAGCCCAACCCCTTTCATGAAACATTTCCTCCGCTACTGTGCCGCCGGATTGGTCCTGCTCGGACTGTCCGCCTCCGGGCACGCCCAGACATACGAACAGGTCGCGCCCAAAACGCCGCGGCCCGCTCCCGCGCCGGCTTTGCCGGAAGCGCCCGCGACCGTCACGCCCGCCGCGACCGATGACCAGGTCATCGTGCCGGTTCTGCGCGGACTGGTCTTCCTGTCCAACCAAGCGGAACTGCAGCCCCAGGGAATCACGATCGAGGGACTGCACGTCGCCAGCGTCCCGCTGCTGGAAACCGCGGAGTTCAGCGCGCTCGCGTCGCCTTACATCGGCCGGCCGCTCAGCCTGCGCGGACTCAACCAGCTCACGCGCGACACGGTGCTCTATCTCCGCCGGCATGACCGGCCCGTGGTCGATGTGCTCGTGCCGGAGCAGGCCATCGCGACGGGCACCGTGCAGATCCTCGTGGTCGAGGGCCGGCTGGGTGAAGTGCGCGTGGAGGGCAACCGCTGGTTCACCCCCGCGCAAATCGCCGGCTCCGTGCGTGCCCGCCCGCGTCAGGTCATCGAGGGGGGGCCCCTGCTCGCCGACCTCGTGTGGATCAACCAGAACCCGTTCCGGCAGGTCGACCTCGTCTTCAGCCGCGGCGCGCAGCCGGGCGAGACCGATCTCGTCCTCCGCACCCGCGACCGTTTCCCCCTGCGGGTCTACACCGGCTACGAGGATACCGGCAATGCGCTCACCGGCTACGACCGCGTGCTGGCCGGCGTGAACTGGGGCAATGCCTTTGGCCGCGACGAGCAATTGAACTACCAGCTCAGCGCCAGCCCCGACTTCAAGAAACTCGTCGCCCACTCCGGCAGCTACGTCATGCCGCTCCAGGCGCCCCGGCACACGCTCATGGTCTTCGGCAGCTACGCCGAGAGCCAGCCCGCGCTCGCCGGCGGCCTCTTCGCCCTCTCGGGCCGCAGTTGGCAGCTCAGTGCACGTTATCGCATGCCGCTGACCGCCCGCGGCACCTGGACGCGGCTGCTCAGCGCCGGCGTGGACTTCAAGCGCAGCAACAACAACCTTTCCTTCGGTGGCATGCAGGTTTTTGCCCAGGAGAGCGATGTCGTGCAGGCCCTCGCCGCCTTCAGCACGAGCCACACCGACAAGCACGGCCAGACCTCGGGCGAGCTCACCCTCGCCATCAGCCCCGGCGGGCTTACTGCCGGCACTCATGCGTCCGCCTACCAGGCCGCCCGGTCCTTCGCCCGGCCCGACTACGCCTATGTCCGGCTCGAGTTCGAGCGCCTGACCAAGCTGCCCGCCGGCCTGACGTGGCTCGCCCGCGGCACGGCGCAGCTCGCCAGCGCCAACCTGCTCGGCAGCGAACAGCTCGGCCTCGGCGGCGCCGGCAGCCTGCGCGGTTACGAGGAGCGCGAGGCCAACGGTGACGACGGCGTCGTGCTCGTCAACGAGCTGCACGCCGCGCCGCGCATACTGGCGAACGGCCGGCTCGATCCCTACATGTTTCTCGACTACGGCCTGGTTGCCGGCCACCGGCGTCTGCCGGGTGAGCCGGGGCATCTCGAGCTGGCCAGCGCCGGCCTCGGCTTCCGCTACAGCCTCGGCGCCCACCTCAACCTGCGTGCCGACTACGGCTGGCAACTCAAGGACAGCGGTGTCTCCGACGGACGGCGCAATCAACGGGGACACCTCAGCGTGATCCTGTCCTACTGAGCGCGCGAGTCCGGCTCCGGCCCGGGGCCCGGGCCGTCCTCCCCCGGTTCTCCCGGCACTGCTCAATGCTTCGGTGCCGTCAGCCCAGCTTCAGCTGGATGTCGGCGACCAGCCGGTGGCCGGCGCAATCGAAGAGGAACACATGCCGCGTGGCGGACTTGATCGCCGCCACGGAAAGATTGTCGCCCCGGATGATCGTGGGCACGGTAAGTTTGCAGGGGAAGCCGGCATCGGCCAGGGTGTTCTTGAATCCGCCCACCGTCATGTTGGTGATCTCCCTGATGACGTCGTTGACCGTGTCGGAACCTTGCTGCTCGACCTCGGCGGGGCTTAGGCCCAGGAGGTGGGCCGTGGCGCTCCGCGCGAACTCCAGCGGGATGCAGAGGTAGACCAGACCGTCGATGTCCCCGACAAACCCGACGCAGCCCAGCACATGGTCGCATGACCCGAGGTCCTCGCGGGAGGCCGCGGCGGTTTTCTCCGTGAACGACGCCTCCAGGCCCAGCATCGTGTGGCAGACATTGCCGACCGACCTGATGATGGACTGCTGGATGAGCTGGTCGGTGATGGTCGGGCTGGTGATCATGGGGGTGAGGAAAATGAAAATGTCCGCGCGGGCCGGTGCGGCGGCTCAGCGGTAGGTGCTCTCGAGGTCATAGCGTCCGGGTTTGCCGCTGAACTCGAGGCGCATCTGCTGGCAGAAGCCGTGCACCTGCAGCTCGAATTCCCGCAGGTTGAAGCTGGGAAACAGCCGGTCGCTGAGGACCCGCCATTCCGGCGTCTCGTTGAGCGGCAGGGGATTTTCCAGGACCGGATCACCGGCGGCGCCGACCTCGAGGTGCCGGCAGAGGTCGCGGGCCAGCGACACGATGGCAACGAGGCTGGCGTCCGCGGTGGCCGCCTCGGGATTGTCGATCCACCGCATGACACTGATGTAATGCGGGGAGAGCTGGCTGCG
>JAQSDJ010000020.1 GCA_029945855.1 Lacunisphaera sp. | reverse complement strand
AAGTCCGCGGCTCATCGTGCCCTCGCCCGACCCGCCGCCGTAAACTCAATCGTCCTCCTAAAAAATAACGGGGTGCTCCCGCTCGCGCCGACGATCCGCAACCTGATGGTGGTCGGGCCGGGCGCCGCCAGCGTTGATGCGCTCCTCGGCAATTATTTCGGTCTCAGCCCCCAACTCGTGACCATCCTGGAGGGCATCACCGCCCGCGCACCGGAAGGCTGCCGACTCGGCTACAGCCTGGGCTGCCTGCCCGACGATGCCACCACCCCGCCGTCGCCTGCCGCAATTTACGAATGCTCGTGCGCCGACGTGACCCTTGCTGTGCTTGGCACCCTGCCCGTCTACGAGGGCGAGGAAGGCGATGCCTTCGCCTCCCGCGCCGCCGGTGATCGGCAGGCGATCGAACTCAGCGAAAGCCAGCGCCATTTCCTCGCAAGATTGCGAGCCAACCCAAAGCCCGTCGTGCTCATACTCACGGGGGGCGGGGCCATCGCCTGTCCCGAGGCCCACGAGTGGTGCGATGCCATTTTGCATGTCTGGTATCCCGGCTGCGAGGGCGGTCACGCGGTGGCGGACGTTCTTTTCGGCGACGCCGAGCCCGGCGGCCGCCTGCCTCTTACCGTGCCACGCGCCACGGCGGATCTGCCGCCGTTCGAGGATTACGCGATGGCCGGCCGCACCTACCGCTTCGCCACGAAAACACCGCTCTATCCCTTCGGTTATGGCCTGGGCTACACGACCTGGGTGCTGGAAGACCTTCGGTGTCTGCCCGCCAAGACCGGGCCGGCTGGGTCGCTTGCAGTCAGTGTGCTTGTCCGCAACACCGGCACCCACCCCGGCCGCACCGTGGTCCAATTTTATATATCGTCTCCCACCGGTTGCGGTGGACCCAGCGTGAAGCTGTTCGATTTCGCCACGCTGGATCTGGTTCCTGGCGCCGGCACGAGAGTGGCCGCCCGCCTGCCCGCGGCCAGCTGGTGCGTGCATGGCGACGACGGCCTGCCCCGGCATACACCGGGTGTGTGGCGGATCTTTGCCGCGTTGGCGGCACCCGTTGATCGTGCCCGGGAATTGGGCGTGCCCGATCCCCTGCTCTTCTCGGTCGTGGTGAACTAAGCGCGGCAGGACAACTTTGCCGCCCGCTTAACCGACTGCCGCCATACCTCCTGTCACGGCCGACGCCTTAACTCACCTTGCGATGCACACATGGTTACCCCGGCTGCTTGTTTATCTGAAACTTGCTCCAATCGTCCTCCTGACCTTGCTGCCCGGACGCGCCTTGGCGCAGGCTTGGCCCGCCGTGCCTGGCGTGGATTTCTCGACCCTGAACCTTTCTCAGTTCGACGACCGCGAACTTGAGGTCCCGTATTTCCTCCGGCATTTCGCCCAAGTCGCCAACGCCGTGGTTGAATCCGGCCCCGACCGCGGTTTTCTGAATCTCAAGGTCAATCGCGAGCCCGCCGACAACCAGAACTACAACGCCCGCGTCATGGAAAACCAGTTGTCGCTGGCCTATTTCTACACCGCCAGACGGCCGTGGAATCCCTACTATGGTCATCCGGCCGTGCGCGTTCGCCTTGAGGCCATGCTGTCCCGCTGGGCGCAAATTCAAAACCAACCGGGTTCCGCGGACGGCGAGTTTGACGGCCTCTACGCCGAATACAGCCCAAGCAACTGGAGCCTCGCCCCCACCAGCTTCGGGGCACGGCATGCGGCGGAGACGCTCGATCTCATCATTGATTCCGGCTTGCCCTTCGACGCCACGACCCTGGAGAACGGCCGCATCGCCCTGCGTCGCGCCCTGATGGCCTTATTCACCCGCCCCGATATGCGCAACGCCGCCAAGCAGTATAGCAACCAGTTCAGCGCATCGTATCATGCGGCGTTGCTCTACCTCGAGAACTGGCCGGATGCACAATTGGATGGGGCGTTTGTCACCGCCGTCAATGCGGCCGCGAAGCAGGACCAAAGTCCGGCGGGCTTCTGGTATGAAGCCGGCGGCCCCGATTATGGTTACTCCGAGGTCCATGAAAATAATCTCCGCGTGGCCCTGCCCCGCCTCCGCCTCCGCCCCGACCTCATGCCCGTGGTCATTGGCGACGATACCGAATGGAACGATTGGCTCGCGGCGAGCTATGTGCCGCAGCCCGGTCTGGCCACCCGCACGCTGCTTGTGAATGCCGGTCTGAATACCCGCACTTCCCACTCCTACCTCAACCCCACCCCCCGGCCGATGAGCGAGCTTGTTCCGATGTCGCGCAGCTTCGCCTCTACGGACTCCGAATTTGCCTCCTCGCTCGTCACCCGCCGCAGTCAGGTCCAGTCGCAATTCGGCAACTGGGGGGCGCTGAACACCAACAGCGCCTATGCCTACATCCCCGCCTTCGTGCATGACGCCATCACCGATCTGAACGCATGGAACCCCACCGCCGAGCAGCGTACGGTCGCCGATGCCGCCCTGCTCTGTCTTTTCCCCGGATCGCTGAACAGTCAGTTTTGCGACCCACGGCCGATCATCCTCACCCTCATCAAACGTCCTGACTACTACGCGACCTTCACCACCGGCACCGTCCTGGTCCGCCGACAGAGCTACGGCCTCGGGCTGCTCTGGCACCCCCGCTTCGGCCTCGCCCTCCAAGCCGTCGCCGATACGCTGCCCGCCAATCCTTGGGCCTACGGCACTCGCCGCTCCGGCGAATCCGGCGGCGCCACTTACGAAACGGCCACCTTGTCGGCCGCCATCACGGTGGGTGGGAGCGGTATTACCCCCACCCCCGGGGCGCACGATCTGCCCGACGGCGAGGTGATCGCCACTTACCCGCTCGCGGCCAACGGCACGACCTACGGACAGAAGACCATCACGTTCGCGGCCGACGCCATCGACGTTGACCTGACGCACTCCGGCGCATTTACCGAGCTGCTGCCACTGGCCCACGCGAGCGACACAACCGCCACCGCCACCGCCACCCGCCTCACGCTGCAACGCCCTGACGGCTCGTCGCTGCTGCTCGAACTCACTTCCCCAAGTGCGACGCTCACCGTCGGGGGCACTTCGGCGCTCACGCCCGGTATTGTTCGTCGCGCCGTTTCCATCGCCGCTTCCGGCCGCCTGTCTTATCGCCTGACCCTCAGCGCTGATCCGCCGATCACGCCGCCTCAGGTGCCTGCGCCCCAGCCGATCACGCCACCGCCCACGACTCCTGCTCCCCGCCCTTCGGCGGGCGGAGGTGGCGGCGGTGCCCCGTCGGGGTGGTTCGGCGGTGCCCTGGCTTTACTGGCACTTGCACGCCGTCTGTCCCGATTGCCCCCAATCGATTAGGAAGATGCATCCGCCGAGCTGGGCGGGGCGTAGCTGTGGCGCGACCGAGGACTTTGTCCACCCGGCCGCATCTAATCCAAACCTCCAACGTTCCCCTTCCCATGAAGCTTCGTTCCCTGTTCGCCACCCTCGCCCTCTGCACCGGTCTGGTCTCCGCGGTATCCGCCAAGACCGTTGTGGAAATTGCCATCGGCTCGCCCGATCACACCACGCTCGTCGCCGCCGTGAAGGCCGCCGGGCTCGTTGAAACCTTGAGCGGCGCCGGTCCTTTCACGGTTTTCGCGCCGACCAACGCCGCTTTCGCCAAGCTGCCCGCTGGCACGGTGGAATCGCTCCTGCTGCCCGAAAACAAGGCCAAGCTCGTCGCGATCCTCACCTACCACGTGGTCCCGGCCAAAGTCATGGCGGCGGAGGTCAAGACCGGCGAGGCCCCTTCGGTTAATGGCAAGAAGCTGATGCTCAAGGCCGACTCATCCGGTGTCACAGTCAATGGCGCCAAGGTCGTCGCGGCGGACCTCGTCGGCAGCAACGGGGTGGTCCACGTCGTGGACACGGTGATTCTTCCGTAAGGCGTGAGGGGCGCAAACGTTGTCATGTGGTCGAATTCGCATCGGCCCTGATACCGCCGTAACCCCCGCGTAGTTGGTCACCGCTGCTAAACGTGACCCGCGACCACAATACTGCAACCGGCCCGGCGCCAAAAAACGCCGGGTCGGTTTTTTTGTGGGCAACCGGAATTGCCCGATGATCTCACCACCGCTATGGGGAAGGCCCAAAAAACAATCTGATCCGGTGAGGAATCCGCAGGCCGCGGCGCTCCCCTACGGCCGGGCGGGCCAGCGCTGGGGCACCTGGCGCAGCTTGGTCAAGTCATAGCCCTGCGCCGCGATTTCCCCGAGCAGCCTCTGGTAGTCGACCTCCGGGATCTGCGGCGTGCGCGCCATGAGCCAGACGTAATCCCGCTTGTTCCGGCTGATGATGGTCTGGCTGTAATCGGGATTCAAATACGTGATCAGGAATTCAGACTTGAAGGGCCAGATGAACTGCATGCCCCAGGTGGACTGGTTGACCCGGTCGACGACGAAGCCGCGTGGATTGTAGCGCTTGGGCGGCCCGTCGAAGGCACCCTGGTGGAAGGTGAAAGTGGTGGCGATGGTGCCGTCGGGTTCGAGCCGGTAATCTTCAATCGCGTTGTAGGCCTTCGTTTCAATGAAGGTCGGAATGCAGGCGATGACATACCAGGGCCCCATGTAACGCTTGAGGTCGACCTTTTCCACGGTCTGCAAGGTGGGCCGTGAGGTCGCACAGCCGGTGAGCAGGAGCAGGCAGGAAAGCAGAGCGAGGGGTTTAACAATCATGGTCGTGGCGCAGTTGATGGTGGTATCCGGCTTACTTGTCGGGGTGAATCGCCCGCAGGGCGACAAAGCAGAGCCCGACCCCGGGGATGAGGAGGACCCAAAGCCCGGTGGTCTCCCGGGTCCATTTCATCCCGTCCAAGAGGAGCCAGACGCTGCGGAAAACCAAAACCGAGGCAAACAGGAGCAGAAGCTCCCACCCGATCAGGGAATTTTGATTCTTCATACTTGCCGGCAGAGTATTTCGCTCAGGGCGGTATTTGCCACTTCTATTCCGGATCATTCGTGCAGGCGACCGGAGCGGCGCTTGGAAAACCGCCGCCTGTTTCCAAAAGCTCAGCCGCGGGTTGCGGTTCGGCCCGCCGCCATTTTCCTGCCCGCATGACCGCCGACGAAAAAGTCCGCGTGGCCTTGATCGCACTCTCCGCCGCCTTCTGCGACGGGCGCAAGAGCGACGAGGAACGTGACCAGATCCGGGCCCTCCTAAACAATCTGGAGGTGCCCGATGCGGCCGGCCTGATTCAGCGCGTGCTGCTGAAAAAGGCCCCGCTGGCGGAGACCGTGGCCGGCCTCTCCCGCCCCGCGGCGCGCGCCCTGGCCTACGAAATGGCCGTCTGCATCATCGAGGCCGACGGGCACCGCAACCCCTTGGAGGCGCAATTTCTCGCGGAGCTG
>JAQSDJ010000019.1:4056-5358 GCA_029945855.1 Lacunisphaera sp. | reverse complement strand
CCCCCCCCCCCACCAAAGGGGTGAATGGCCCCTCCCATGTTGACCGCGACACCGCCCTGCCCATCTTGGCCGACAAAAACCTCCCCCATGTCCACCTTCAGCATAGATGTGCCCATGCCTTCCATGGGCGCCACGGTGAGCGAACTCACCATCGTCAGCATCGCCGTCGCCCCCGGCACGCGGGTCGCCAAGGGCCAGAAGCTGGCCGAACTCGAGAGCGACAAGTCGGCCTTTGATTTCGAGTCGCCCGCCGAAGGCGTCATCGTCGCCGTCAACGGCCAGCCGGGCGACGTGAAGTCTTCCGGCCAGTCGCTGTTCCGCATGGCGACGACCGACGAGAGCCTGCGGCACCTGGAAATCCAGAGAACTGAGGACAGCGGGCAGAAGACAGGAGAAGCCCCCGTCCCGATATCTCCGTCCTCGGTTCTCCGTCCTCTGATCTGGACCCCGCGGGCCATCAAGCTGGCGCAGGAAGCCGGGCTCGATCACACCACGCTCACCGGCATCGAGGCCACCGGTCCTGGCGGCCGGGTGTCCGGCGACGATGTGACGAAGTATCTGGCGGGGCGGAAAGGGTAGGGCGAATCCTCCGGATGAGCCGCAGCCCCTCAGCCGGCACGGGGCCTTGAGCTGATCGAAACGGGTCGTCGGGGACGACTCACCCTGCCTTACGTCAGCTCGTAGCTCAAAATGCTCAGCGCGTAGATCGCCGCGGTGTCGCTGCGCAGCACGAGCGGGCCGAGCGTGATGGGTTGGAAGCCCGCGGTGATGGCCGCGGTCATCTCGGCCGGGGAGAAATCGCCCTCGGGGCCGATGAGCCAAAGGACCTGGCGCGGGCGGTGGCCGTGGTGCGTGCGATAATGCGCGAGGGCGTGCTTCAGCGTCGTGGCGCCACCGTGGAGGCTGGCGATGAGCTTCAGGTCATGGTCCCCGCTGGCGGACACAAAGGCGGCAAAGGATTCGATCGGGGAAATTTCGGGCAGCCACGGGTTGCCACATTGCTTGGCGGCCTCGATCGCCGTCGTGCGCCACTTTTCCACCTTCTTTTCCGCGCGGTCGCCGTCAAGGTGCACCTGGGTGCGCTCGCTTAACAGCGGCACGATGCGGGCGGCGCCAACCTCCGTGGCCTGGCGGACGATTTCGTCCATGGTCGAGCCCTTCGGCAGCGCCTGCCCGAGGGTGATCGCGTGCGGCAACGGCGGCGCCAGCCGGGATTCCTTCACCCGCAGCACCGCGCCGGCCTTGCTCGGGTCGGCGCATGCGGTGAGCCATTCGCGGCCGCGGCCGGCGAAGGCGGTGACC
>JAQSDJ010000019.1:0-4046 GCA_029945855.1 Lacunisphaera sp. | reverse complement strand
ATCACCGCGGCTGCAGCGGTTCACGGTGACGAGATGATGGCTCTCCTCGGGGCTGAGCCGGATGTCCGCGGCGTCGGCGGTCGCGGCGGGGGCATGGGCGCGAAAGTCAGGCATGGGCGCAACGTAACCGCGTGAGTGACACGCGACAAGGCGGGTTTTTGCCGCGCCAAACAAGATATGCCGAGCTTTGCGCAAGGAGTGACAAGACCGCTCCGGAAGGGACTGATACAAAGAAGCATGTCATGAACTGGGCGGCCTCAAGGCCGACCGGGGCAGTTACCCCCGAACTGGCCAATCCAGCGCCCTGCGGCACGCCCGCGGGGGCGGAGGGCTTTTCATTCCTATTTCCCGGGTGTGCGCGCCGCGCCGGCCCGCCGGCCCGCCGAGGAGTTTTCCCATGAACACCCTGCTCGAATCGCCCAGAAACAAGGCTGTCGCGCGCTTCGCCCAGCTGCTCGCGAGCGACAAGCGCTACAAGATCCTCGAGGCGCACATCAAGAAATTCCAGCACCGGCAGGACGCCCTGATCGAGGTGCTGCACAAGGCCCAGGAACTCTTCGGCTACCTGGAGGACGACGTGCTCCGCTACACCGCCGCGCAGCTGAAGCTGCCGGCCAGCCGCGTCTACGGCGTGGCGACGTTCTACCACTTCTTCACCCTCAAGCCGCAGGGCGAGCACAACTGCGTCGTCTGCATGGGCACCGCGTGCTACGTGAAGGGGGCGGACAAGATCCTGGCGGCCGTGGAGGCGAGCGCGCACATCAAGGCCGGCGAGACGACCCCCGACAACAAGCTCTCCCTGCTCACCGCGCGCTGCATCGGCGCCTGCGGCATCGCGCCGGCGGTGGTCTATGACGGCACCGTCACGCCGCGCCAGACGCCCGAGACCGCTTTGGCCCAAATCAACCAGTGGGTGACACCATGACCCTGAACGATCTCCAAGAAACCAAGGCAAAGGAACTCGCGACGCGGAAGAAAATCGTCCTGCGCTGCTGCCTGGCCGCCGGCTGCATCTCCTCGGATGCGAAGGGCGTGAAGGAACAGCTGGTGAAGGCCGTCGCCGAGGCCGGCCTGCAGGACGAGGTCGAGGTGCGCGGCGTAGGCTGCATGAAGCTCTGCTGCGAGGGTCCGCTCGTGCAGGCCGATCCGTCGAACGCGCTCTACATCAAGGTCACGCCGGACAACGCCCCCGCCATCATCGCCGCGCTCAAGGGCGGCAAGGTCGCGCTGCAGCAGGCGGACCCCAACTCCCCCTTCTTCACCAAGCAGGAACCCATCGTGCTCGCGAATTGCGGGTTGATCGATCCCGAGCGGATCGAGTCCTACATCGCGGCGGACGGCTACCTGGCGCTGCACGACGCGATCGTCGAGATGGAGCCCAAGGACGTGCTGGACGCCATGGTGAAGAGCGGCCTGCGCGGCCGCGGTGGCGCGGGTTTCCCGACCGGCCTGAAATGGGGCACGGTGGCGAAATCCCCCGGGGCCAGGAAATACGTCATCTGCAACGCCGACGAGGGCGACCCCGGCGCGTTCATGGACCGCAGCGTGCTGGAGAGCGACCCGCACGCCATCCTCGAGGGCATGGTCATCGCCGGCTACGCCGTCGGCGCGGACCAGGGCTACATCTACTGCCGCGCGGAGTATCCGCTCGCCATCACCCGCCTGCAGAAAGCCATCCACCAGGCGAAGCGGCTGGGGCTGCTGGGCGCCGGGATCTTCGAGTCCCCGATCAACTTCAACATCGACATCCGCATCGGCGCCGGCGCGTTCGTCTGTGGCGAGGAGACGGCGCTGATGGCCTCGGTCGAGGGCAAGCGCGGCACGCCGCGCCCGCGCCCGCCGTTCCCCGCCGAGCGCGGCCTGTTCGACTGCCCGACCCTCATCAACAACGTCGAGACCTTCGCCAACGTCGCGCCCATCCTCCGCCGGGGCGTGGAATGGTTCGCGGGCATCGGCACGGAGAAGAGCAAGGGCACGAAGGTCTTCGCCCTGGCCGGCAAGATCCAGAACACGGGCCTCATCGAGGTGCCGATGGGCACCCCGCTCCGCACCATCGTCGAGGAGATGGGCGGTGGCGCCCCCGACGGCGGCAAGATCAAGGCGGTGCAGACCGGCGGCCCCTCCGGCGGCTGCATCCCCGCGCAGCATCTCGACACCCCGGTGGACTACGAGTCGCTCACCCAGCTCGGCTCCATCATGGGCTCGGGCGGGATGATCGTGATGGATGAGACCACGCGCATGGTCGACGTCGCGCGGTTCTTCATGGAGTTCTGCATGGACGAGTCGTGCGGCAAGTGCATCCCCTGCCGCGCCGGCACCGTGCAGATGCACCACCTGCTGGTGAAGCTGCTCGCGCGCGAGGCCAACGCGCGGGACCTCGCACAACTCGAGGAGCTCTGCGACATGGTGAAGAACACCAGCCTCTGCGGCCTCGGCCAGACCTCCCCCAACCCCGTGCTCAGCACGCTCCGCTTCTTCCGCGAGGAATACGAGGAGCTGCTCCAGCCCGACCCCCACGCCGTGCCCCAGCTGGCGGCCAAGCCCTGAACCCTTCCGACGCCCATGGCTGCGAAAACCCTTACCATCGACGGCACCCAGATCAGCGCCGAAAACCACACGTCCATCCTCCAGGCGGCGAAGGAGGCGGGCGTCAAGATCCCGACCCTCTGCCACCTCGAGGGGGTCTACGACGTCGGGGCCTGCCGGCTCTGCCTCGTGGAGGTCAAGGGCTCCAACAAGCTCATGCCCGCCTGCACGACCCGCATCTACGAGGGCATGGAGGTCACGACCGACAACGAACGGCTGCAGAAATACCGCCGCATGACGCTCGAGCTGCTCTTCGCCGAGCGCAACCACGTCTGCGCCGTCTGCGTGGCCAACGGCCATTGCGAGCTGCAGGCCCTCGCCTACGAGCTCGGCATGGACCACGTGCGCTACGACTACTGCTACCCGAAATGGGGGGTGGACGCCTCGCACCGGTTCATGGGCATGGACCACAACCGCTGCATCCTCTGCCAGCGCTGCGTGCGGGTCTGCTGGCATATCGAGGGCGCCGGCACCAAGAACGTCTCCGGCCGCGGCAGCAAATCGCACATCATCTCGGACCTCAACGAACCGTGGGGCAACTCCACGACCTGCACCTCGTGCGGCAAGTGCCTCCTCGCGTGCCCCACCGGCGCGCTCTTCCACAAGGGCGACACCGCCGGCGAGAGCCTGCGCGACCGCTCCAAGCTCGAATTCATCGTCAACGCCCGGGAGAAACAACAATGGACCGTATAAAAATCGCCACTGTCTGGCTGGGCGGCTGCGCCGGCTGCCACATGTCGTTTCTCGACCTCGACGAGTTCCTCATCGATCTCGCCGGCCGGGTCGACGTGGTCTACAGCCCGATCATCGACGTGAAGGAGTATCCCGAGGGCGTCGATCTCTGCCTCATCGAGGGGGCGGTCTGCAACGAGGACAACCTCGAGCTGCTGCACCAGATCCGCGCGCGCACGAAGATCCTCGTGTCCTTCGGCGACTGCGCGATCACGTGCAACGTCACCTCCCTGCGCAATCTGCTCGGCCCCAAAAACACCGACCAGATCCTCCAGCGCGCCTACGTCGAGGCGGCCGACACCAATCCGGTGAAGCCCGGCCTCGAGGGCATCGTGCCGCGCCTGCTGCCCAAGGTCCGGCCCGTGCACGACGTCGTGCCGGTCGAACATTTCCTGCCCGGCTGCCCGCCGCCCGCCCCGCGCATCAAGGCCTTCCTCACCAATCTCCTCGACCAGACGCCCGCCCTGACCGGCGCCCAACTCAAGTTCGGCTGACGTCCCCGCGCCCGCCCCCCTCATTCCCGCCCCGCCATGACCCGCCGCATTGTCATCGACCCCGTCACCCGCATCGAAGGCCACGCCAAGATCACCATCCGGCTGGACGACGAAGGCCATGTGGCCGACGCCGAGTTCCATGTCGTGGAGTTCCGCGGGTTCGAGAAATTCTGCGAGGGCCGGCCGCTGGCCGAGATGCCCGGCATCACCGCGCGCATCTGCGGCATCTGCCCG
>JAQSDJ010000018.1 GCA_029945855.1 Lacunisphaera sp. | reverse complement strand
CGAGCACGGCCGAGCCGCGGCCGGCCGCATGTTCCGCGAGCGCCTCGCGCAGCCGCCGGCCCGACTGCCGCGTCGGCACGATCACGAGCACGCCGCCCAGGTCGAGCGGGCCGTCGCCAGCCCAGCCTTGGGCCAGCCACGCCGCGGCCTGCGCCGGCAACGGCCGGTCCCAGGGCAGAAAATGACGGCGGACATTGGCGGGCGGAGGCACGGCCGACCATGAACGCGGATTGGCCGCGCGAATTCAATCCCGCAAACCCACCGACAAAAAACCCCGCGGCGGTGAGGCGCGCGGGGCGGAGGTTGGCGCGGGGCCGGTTACTTCTTCGCGGGGAAGATGTATTTGGCGACCTGGGCCTTGTGGTTCGAGGCCGAGTTGCGGTGGATGACGTCGCTTTTGACGGCGCGATCGAGCGCGGAGCTGTAAGCGATGGCGGCGGCGCGGGTCTTCTCGGCATCGGTGCCGGCGGCGGCCTTCTGGACCGCCTTGGCCAGGGACTTCAGGCGGGTCTTGGTGGCCTGATTGCGGGCGGCGTTGCGGAGGGACTTACGGGCGGCTTTGGTTGCGGACTTGGTATTGGCCATGAGCTTAGATTGATTGGAAAGGGCTAGAACTCAGACCCCGGGAGGTGAGTCAAGGGAGAATTCTATTGCCAGCAATTGGCGGTCGGTTCCATTGGGCACTGAGAATATGAGTATCAAGGCCCGCATCGCCCTGCTCCTGGGACTGCTGCTGGTGGCATTTCTCGCCGCGCTGCAAATCCTGCGACAGCTGGAGCGCACCCGGGCGGACGAATTGCTGGCCGATACGATGCAGGCGAACCGGGTGGCCCTGCAGCGGTGGACCGATCTACTCTCCCAGCCAACCCAGCGGATTGGACAGGATTACAGCCAATGGCCTGAGCTGGCCCGGTTTGTCGACCAACCCGACCCGGCCTGGGCCGAGATCAATCTCCATAAAGCCCTGGCCGGCTACGAGACTCATGCCTTGTGGGTGACTGATCCACAAGGTCGTTTGGTTTACAGCACCCAGGCCAGCGAAGGACCGGCCATGCCCCTGCCGTTGGCCGCCAGTGAATTCAGCCGGCTTTCTCCTCATTTTACCGGCCGGCATTTCTTTGCGGAAAGCCGGGATGGCCTGATGGAGGTCTGGGCGAACGCCGTGACCGGCGCAGGCCCCGGCCACCGGGGCTGGCTGCTGGTGGCAAAACTGTGGAGCCCGCAACACCTGGCCACGCTGGGACGTTTGGTGGAGGCCCGGATCCAATTGGGGCCGCCTGTTCCGTCGCCGGCAAAGGACCGCCCGCAGGCCCAGTTGCTGATCCCCCTGTCTGATGTTCACGACCTCCCGGTCCGCCAGATGATGGTGGGATTCCCGGCGCCCGATTTTACCGAAACCCTCGCCCGCGACACCCTCGCCGCCTACCTGTTCGTGGCCTTCGGCCTGCTGGTGGTCACCGCTCTCTGGCTGGGGGTGCGGCGGTGGGTGCTGCAACCGCTCGACCGGATCTCCACGAGTCTCGGCAGCGGTGACCTCGGCCCCCTCCAGCCGCTGTGCGGCGAGCAGAATGAACTGGGTCGCGTGGCCCGGCTCGTGGAAACGTCCTTCGCGCAGCAGGCCGCCCTGCAGCGGGAAATCGCGGAGCGCAACCGCGCCGAGGCGGCCCTGCGGGAGAGTGAATTGCAGGTGCGCCGCTCGCTGGAACTGCGCGCCCGGCTCGCGCGGGACTTGCATGACGGCGTGATCCAATCGATCTACGCCGCGGGCCTGGGCCTGGAAAGCGCCCTGGCGCAATTGCCGCCCGACCAAGCCGGGGTCCGCGGCCCGTTGCAACAATGCCGCCAAAGCCTCAACGATGTCATCCGTGAGGTCCGCGGTTTCATTCTGGGGCTGGAGCCGGAGCAAATCCCGCGGCAAGGCTTTGCCGAGGAACTGACCGCCCTCACCCGCACCATGCAGGCCCTCTGGCCGGTGCACATCACCCTGCAGGTCGATCCCCACGTGGCCCAACGGCTCAACGCCAGCCAGGAGGTGCACGCGCTGCAGATCGTGCGCGAATGCATCAGCAACGCCTTGCGGCACGGCGAGGCCCGGGAAATCCAGATCACCCTGGCCGCCCGCGACGGTGATGCCGCCCTGACGGTGCGGGACAATGGCCGCGGCTTCGATCCGACCGGGTGGCCCATCGCCAAGGGCCACGGGCTGTCCAACATCGCCACCCGCGCCCGCGAAATGGGCGGCGCCTCCCTGGTGCGGTCCGAGCCGGATCACGGCACGACGGTCACCCTCCATTTCGGCCTGCCGGCCTCCCCCGCATGACCGCCCGCGCCCTCCCGCCCCGCTCCCTCCGCAGCTTTACCCTCGTCGAGGTGATGGTGGCCTCGACCGTGCTGGTCTTCGGCATCGTGAGCGCCATCACGGTCAGCCAGCGCGGCCTGCAGGCGCTGGACACGGCGCGCAATCTCACCGCCGCCGCCGCGCTCATGCAGAATGAAATGGAGCGCGTGCGCCTGCTCAACTGGGCGCAGCTCGGGACGCTGCAATCGGCCGGCGACCCGACGGTGGCGCACGCCGACGCCGCCCGCTTCGCCTGCACGCGCGAGATCACCGACGTGAAGACCGGCATGAAGGAAATCCGCCTCATCACCACCTGGCGGGGTTACGACGGCCGGCCGCACACCGCCCGCCTCATCACCCGCTACGGCAAGAACGGCCTCAATGACTACTTCTACACCATCCGCTAGCCGGCGCCCCATCCGCGGGTTCACGCTCGTCGAGGTGTTGATCGCCGCGACGCTGAGCACCTTCGTGCTCGCCGCCGTGCTGAGCTCGTTCCTGTTCCTCGCGCGCACCAGCTTCCGCGCCAGCGCCTACAGCGAGATGGAGGCCGAGGTGCGCCGCGGGCTGGAGACGATCTCACGCGACATCCGCAACGCCAGCGACGTGAGCTGGAACAGCGCGCAGAGCGTCACCCTCACCGTGGACGGCGCCCCCGTGACCTACGCCTACGACAGCAGCGCCGCGAGCGCCACCTATCGCAGCTTCTACCGCGTGCCGGGCGGGGCCGCTTCCACCCAGCCCCGCACCGTGCTCATCCGCAACCTGGAGCCGGACTTCGCCTTCCGGCGCTACAAGGTCGTGCAGCCCGACGTCAGCGACAACACCGCCCAGAACGACGCGGAGACCAAGCAGCTCCAACTCGTCCTGCGCGCCCGCCAGACCAGCCTCGCGACCACCGGCGCCAGCCAGGCGGTCGTCTCCAGCCGCTATGTGCTGCGCAACAAGCAGGTCGCAAACTGACATGCCACCCCGCCAGCCCCAGTCCCGGCTTTCGTCCCAGCACGGCACCGTGCTGATCGTCACCCTGCTGGTGATGGCCCTCATCGCCCTGGCCCTGGGCAGTTATCTTTCGCTGAATCTGAGCACCGCCCGGCTGTCCCGGCAGAGCTACCAGCAAAGTGCCGCCTTTAATCTCGCCGAGGCCGGGACGGAGGAGGCCTTGTGGTCCTTCAACCAGGCCAACGCGCAAAACCCCGACGCGTGGACCGGCTGGACGGTCCAGCCGCCGGCCGCGTGGCGCAAGTTCACCGGCTTTGAGCTCGGGGGCAACACCACGGGCAGCGTAAAGGTCTATGTGAGCAATCTCCACCCCGTGGGCAGCGCGCGGCCGCAGGTGGTCGCACAGTCCGCGGTGGAATCCCCCGGCACTCCGCCCAGCACCCGGATGCTTCAGGTCACGCTCAGCCGGCGTTCGTATTTCAGCAGCGGCCTTGTCGCCCGGGATTCCCTGCGTTTTTCCGGCCTGAACACCACGGTCGACAGCTGGAACTCGGATCCCGACAACGATGCCGCGACCGCGCCGGTCCCCTACAGCCTCGCGGTGCGCCGCGACCAGGGCCGCATCGCCACCCTGGCGCTGCAAAACAGCGCGCTGCTGGTCAACCAGGCCTCGGTCCTGGGCTATGTCGCCACCGGCGGCGGCGCGCCGGAGGTCGGCATCCAAGGCTCCGTCCGCGGCAACGACACCCCCGCCGACGTGCGGATCGACCCCGCGCGGGTTTCCACCGGATTCGCCGCCGACCTGCCCGGCGTCATCGCCCCGCTCGACGGCACGACCATCGCCAGCGTGGGCGCGACCCTGGGCACCGCCGGCCAAGCCACCAAGTGGCGCTGCCCGGGCGTCACGCTGCGCGGCAATGAGACGCTCACCATTCAGGGTGACGTCACCCTCGTCCTCACCGCCGCCACCGGCAGCGCGCTCGATGTCACCGGCAACGCCTCCATCATCATTCCCGCCGGCTCCAGCCTGGTGCTCTACGCCGAGGGCAACGTGCTGATCGCGGGCAACGGCCTCGGCAACGCCAACGTGCGCCCGGGCTCCTGCCGCCTCTGGGGCACCGGCGCCGCGAACTCCGGACAGGACATCAAGGTCGCGGGCAACGGTGCGCTGAAGACGGTCGTCTACGCGCCGAACGCCGCCGTGACCATCAACGGCAACGGGGACATCATGGGGGCCCTCGTCGGCCGGACCATCACCTTCACGGGCAATGCCAGCTTCCACTACGATGAATCCCTCGCCCACGAGGGGGACAACACGCCGTTCCGCGCCGTCCACTGGCAGGAACTCGACACCGCCGACGGCCGCCGCCCCTGGCAGGAAGTCTTTTCAGGCTGGTAGCCGGCGGCCGGTGGCGCAAAACATCCTCGCGTCGTTTTCCTCCCACCCTTAAGCCATGCCCATTCCCGTGCCCAACCGCAACCCGCCGCCGGTCGATGTCCTGATTGTTGACGATAGTGAATTGGTGCGCACCGGGCTGAAGACCCTGCTCGAGTCCTATTCCCGCTCCTCCGGCCAGGCGCTGCGCATCCTCGGCGAGGCCGCCACCGCCGCCCTGGCCGTAAGCGAGGCGATCCGGCTCAAGCCCGCCGTCGTGCTGCTCGACATCCGCCTGCCCGACGGCTCCGGGCTCGAGGCCTGCCGCCAGATCCTGTCCCTCGACTCGGAGATCAAGGTGCTCATCCTGACCTCGGTCATCGACGACGGCCTCGTCTACGAGGCCATGAGCGCCGGCGCCCACGGCTACCTGCTGAAGGAGATCGATGCCGCCGGTCTCTGCCAGGCCATCGTCGACGTCGCCGCGGGCAAGTTCATCCTCGATCCCGCGGTCACCAGCCGCGTTTTCAACCTGGTGCGCAGCGGCGCCAGTTCGCCGCACGCCGAGGCCGACCGGCTGTCCCTCCTCTCGGCCCAGGAGCGCCGCGTCCTCGCCCTCGTGGCCGAGGGCAAGACCAACAAGGAAATCGGCGAACTGATGGAGCTCAGCGCCAAGACCGTGAAGAATTATCTCAGCAATATTTTCGAAAAGCTGAAGATCAACCGGCGCTCCCAGGCGGCGGTGCTCTACTCCGAGTGCCGCAGCCAGAAGCCGGTGACGAACGGCCCTAGCGCCTAGTATCACGTAACACTAACTATTTCGCATTGTGTTTGACGGCATCCCGGGGT
>JAQSDJ010000017.1 GCA_029945855.1 Lacunisphaera sp. | reverse complement strand
GAGAAAATAGACGTCCTTGGCCAGGAAGGGCGAATTCCGGACGAGGCTCGCCTCCATGTCGGTCAGCCGGAGATGCGGCAGGTCGACCGGGATGCCGATCTCGGTCTGCTCCTCGGGCGCGTCCTGCATCACCCACTCCAGGTAGGTGTTGGTGTAGGCCAGGATCGCCCCGGTGACCTTCTCGAATTCCGCCAGCGGGCATTCCAGGCCGAAGCTCTCCGGCCGCAGCACGCTGTCCGCAGTCTGATGCAGAACGCCCTCCTTGCAGATGTTGCTGTGCGTGCGTTTCCCGTCGAGCACCCGGGCGATGATCTCGACGCACAGCACCTCGATCTCAAAGTCCCCGGCATCCCCGGCGTCCCGGACGGACTTCATCTGCGTGTAGGTCACGTTGCGCGCACCATAGGGCTTGCTGGTGAGCTTGAACACCTTGCCGACCGCCGCCGACCACAGGCTCCGCACCGAAACTTCTGCGGTCATGTCCGCCTCGGAGGGAATGGGCATCAGCTGGTTCATCGCCCGGCAGCCTTCGCGGTTTGTTCCCCGGGCTCAATGAATTCGGCGTGAGAAAGGGCCCGGCGCGCGTTTTTCAAATTTCTTTAGCAGGCGTGGCGCCGGAGCGATCCTCCCGTCCGGAGCCGGCGGCCAGGGTTCGGACTGACATCGCGTCCCGTGAATATTCATTGATTGTAGGTCGGACTTTACGCCCGACATCGTGCTCCAAGTCGGGGAATAAACCCCGACCTACCGTTCACGGATGCACCGATGGGATTTCCGGATCCACCAGCCTAGGGCTTGCGCGGGAATGTCTGTCGGCGGCGTTCGCGGCGTTCCTCGGCCCCGGTGACGGCGCCTTGCTCGTCCACCTTGAACTGCACGGTCAGCTTGCCGTCGGCCGAAACGAGGAGCCGGTCGCCGGCCGGGTGAAGGATCGTGGGTTTGCCGCGCCGGTATTGCCAGAGCCAGGCCTCGTCCTTCCGGGTGAAAACCCGGCCGGGCTTTCCGGGCTTCCCGTCCTTCCCCTCCCTCACGTCGTAGTCGCCCTCGAACAGCGCGTAGGCCGCGGGATCAAACGTAGCGAGCCGCGCGGGTGAAATGAAGGGATCCTTCGCATACTCGGCGTTGGCGACCTTCTGCTTCTCGATCGCCTCCAGGGCGCGCTCCCGCTCGCTGCCGCCGTTGAACTTGAAGTCGGGCATCAGCACCTGCACATACGCCCCGGTTAGATACTTGATGTCCCCCTGGTTGTAGTCGCTCCGGGCCCGCAGCACGGTCATGAACAGCATGCCTTTGCGAAAACCCTCGACCGCCTTCTTGACTGCGGGCTTGAAGACCACGAGCGCACTCTTGATCACCGCGCGTTTGAACAGGCCCATCTTCTCTTTCTCCATGACTTCCTTCATGAGGGCGTTCTGCACCCCGACATAGGCGGCCCGCGGCGGGAGGTAGAAGACCCAGTGGTATTTGGACAGCGCGTCGCTCTCCAACTCGGCCAAGGTGAGCGACCGCAGCTTCTGAGCGACCTTCGCGTCATCGAAACCCTCCGCCCAGGAGAGCTGGTAGAGTTTGGAGGCGATGCCCTCCAGTGGCAGCGGCAGGGCCGGCATGATCATGTCGAACGTGATCTTTAAATCCTTCTCTTCGTCGACGGCCACCTCGTCCAGGTTCAGCATGATTTTCCAACGCGTCATGAGGGACTCCAGTTCGCCGGTCTTCGCCTTCACTGCGGGGTCAAGCTCGCCGGTGGCGGCCATGGCCAGAAATTTCCGGAGCACGATGACGGGATGCGGCTCCCCCTCCCGGCCGACGATCACCAGACCCGCGCCCGTCGATTTGCCCAGGGCCTCGTAGGCGATGCCGACCACGTCCTCGGCAAAGCCCTCGCCGTAGCGCCGGTCCGCCTTCGTCCGCGCATGGATCGAGACGGACAGGGGTGAGCCCTTCACCACGAACGGCGTCAGCTGGATGTCCTTGCCGAAGTCACCGCCCGCCGGCTCCGCCGCGGCCATCGCACCCGTCAGGACGAGGCCGGCCATCCCGGCGCCGAGCCAGCGCCGCCCCCGGGAGAAAATCCCCGGACACGGGAAGAACGGGACCACGCGGGGCTGGTTGGCGAAGGAAATCATCTCGGGTGAGGGACAGGAGCGAGTTTGATCCTACCATACACTGGAACGCAGCAAATGTTTCAAAATTGTGCACGGGCCGTTCCAGGAACGGACGGAATACGCCAGATCCCGATCCTGCCTGGCCGCCCTGGCCGAACGCCCCAGCCGCGGGCATTTGACTTGGAGGCGGCCCGCGCGTCGCGCAGCGTGGCGGCCCTCCCCATGATCCCCAAAACCAGAGCTCCCCAGGTTTGCATCCTCGGCAGCGCCGAGCCGGGCTCGCGCGCCTTTGCACTCGCCGCTGCCGCCGGTGAACTCCTCGCCCGCCGCGGCATCACCGTCGTCAGCGGCTGCGGCAGCCCCGCCACCCGCGTCGCCGCCGAGCGCGCCCTCGCGGCCGGCGGCACGGTCGTCAGCATCGTCCCGACCGACGACATTGGGTTGAAGGACTGGCCGTGCACCGTGCTCATCCCCTGCGGCATGGGCGACGCCCGCAACCTCCTCATGGCCCTCGCCGGCGACGCCTGCCTTGTCATCGGCGGCCGCGCCGGCACGAAGTCCGAGGTTTGCCTCGCGTGGCTGCACCGGCGCCCGCTCCTGCCCCTCACCGGCTGCGGCGGCTGGTCCGACCAGCTTGAGCGCGACCCGCCCGACGAGCGGAAGAATTCCCCAATCCTGCCCTGGGGCTCAGCCGCCGAGCTCGAAGCCCGGCTCACTCAGCTCGGCCTGATCCGCGCGTGAGCCGCTGACGAACGCGGTGCCGGATTCGCGCTGCTTTCCTGACCAAGGATTTCACCGATCCTCACGGATGGGCGACGGGCCGGGGAGACGCACTTTCACTCCGTGGCTATCGGCCGGGCGCGTCAGGCCCCGCGAGAAACAACTTCAGCAGCCCGAGGCCGAAGAGCAACGCGATCAGCGTCAGCGGCCAGATGCGAACGAAGAAGCGCATGACATCTCGCGCGCGTTCGCCCACGCTGCGCCAGAGGAACGACGACAGCATCATGGCCGGGATGACCAGGACGAAGAGGCCGATTGTCTGGAAAATACCCGGGACCCTCTGCACCTTTTCCCCGCCGAACCCGACGATCAGGAACATGAGCAGCAGGTAACACCCGATGGTCATCAGCGTCTGCGCGACCTCGCCCGGCGCGCGGGCGGCGGTGACGATCAGGCCGGGCGCCTCGTGGCGGCGCTTGAACAGCCCCGGCTCAATGCGCAACTTCTGATAGAGGTGATCCTCCGCCACGATGTCGGCCGGACCATCACCCTGCTCGAGCTTCGCGCCGGCCTCGCCGGCGTTGCGCTTGAACTGGCGGTAGATGTCCAGACTCACGCCGAGGCGCTGCGCCGCGTCGATTTCCGCCTGGGTGGGCGGCTCGTTCCGGGGATCGGTCATGGTGGGATGGGGTTGAAGCGGCGGGGCTCAACCGGTCTTGCGGCCGAGCCAGCTGAAGTCGGAATGCTTGAGCAGAATCTCGACCGCGGCCTCGAGGCCGGCGGCATCGTCCTGGTCGAACCTTGCGGGCTGCGGACTGTCGAGATCAAGGACGCCCCAGAGCCGGCCGGCGCGGACCAGTGGCACCACGATTTCCGAGCGCGAGGCGGAGTCGCAGGCGATGTGCCCCGGGAACCCGTGCACGTCCGGCACGACGACGGTCTCCCGGCGCGAGGCAGCCGCGCCGCAGACGCCCCGGTTGAGCGCGATCCGCACGCAGGCCACCTTGCCCTGGAACGGCCCGAGCACGAGTTCGCTGCCGTGCAGGAAATAAAACCCGGCCCAGTTGAGATCCGGCAGACCCTGGTAAAGCAGCGCCGCCATGTTGGCGGTGTTGGCGAGGCCGTCGGCTTCGCCGGCCAGCACCGCCGCCAGCTGCGCGTTCAACGCGGCGTAGGCGGCCGCCTTGGGCAGACCGGCGGTGGATTGGATGACATGCATGGGCGGAGACGCGTTGGGTTCCCGCCCATCTTCCGGCGGCCGCGGGGGACGGGTCAAGCGGGGAGAACCGGCCGACCGGACCCACGGTGACAGGGATCATCCAGCCGGCCGCGGTGCCAATCGCCTCGACACGATCCGGCGATTGGTCCGACCTTGGCACATGCGCCGATGGATTTTCCTCGTCCCCGTCCTGGCCGTCGCCGGCGCCTGGGCGGCGTTCGAGCGGCCGTCGGAAAACGAACGGCTCCGGGCGCTGGGCAATCTCTACGACGAGTCGCCGGCGCTGCGGCACCTGCTGACCCCGGACGCGGATTTTCCGCCCCTCCCCCTGCCCCGGCCGGGCGACTGGCTTGAGGAGCACCCCGAAAACGGGCAAACGTTCGAGGAATATCGCGACTCCGGCGCCAACCGGCCCGAGGCCAGCCGGCGCATCATCTACCTGCTGCCCATCGGGGATTTTCCCGACGACACCAGCCCGCCACTCGCCGACCTGCGCGCCTACGCCGCGGCCTTTTTCCAGCTGGAGGTGAAGCTGCTGCCCGCCTATGCGACCCACGACCTGGAGTTTGAGCCGCGCCTGAACCGGCACAGTGGCCGGCGCCAGGTGCTGACGACGAGCATCATGGACTTCCTGCAGACCCGGCTGCCGGCCGACGCCTATTGTCTGCTCGGCGTCACCATGACCGACCTGTATCCGCAGGCCTCCTGGAATTTCGTGTTCGGGCAGGCGTCGCTCGACCGGCGCGTCGGCGTCTACAGCTTCGCGCGGTATGATCCGGCGTTCTGGAAGGACGCGCGCGGCAGCAGCTACCGCCGCGTCATCCTCCAGCGCAGTTGCAAGGTGCTGGTGCACGAGACCGCGCACATGTTCGGACTGCTGCACTGCACCTATTACGACTGCGTGGTCAACGGCTCCAACAGCATGCCCGAAACCGACGCCCAGCCGCAGCACCTCTGTCCCGTGTGCCTGCGCAAGCTCCACCACGCGGCCGGCTTCGACGCCGTGAAACGCTACGGGGAGCTGGCGCGCTTTTACCGGGAACAGAAATGGTTCGAGGAATCCGACTGGGTGCAGCGCCAGCTCGCCCGCGTGCCCCAGAGCGTTTTGTAACGCATTACGTTACAAACCTCCCGGGCGCACGCGGCGCATTCAGCCGGCCACGCGAGCGCTTCGGGGCGGTTCGCGGCGAGGCTCCCGCTTTGGGAAAGCCCGTCCGCGTCGCGACCCGACGAGGGACCATGGCGTGGTTTGCTCCTGTCCGTCCGACACCCGGGGCGCCAGCACTGATCGCCTGTCCGAACAATCCATTCACCTGACTTTCAAAAACGCGGCAGCGCCCGAGGGCGGCTCGGGCCGAACGGGCGCCGCAAGGGCTGCGCCCCTCTGATCCTAGCCAGGCTATTCGGATCGGCTCGTACGTCCGACTCACTTTCCCTCTTTTCCTTCAGGGTGTCCGGCCTTCGCCTCCGCC
>JAQSDJ010000016.1 GCA_029945855.1 Lacunisphaera sp. | reverse complement strand
GGTCGGCCGGCGTCACGCCGGCCAGCGTCGCCTGCCAGGCCGCCCAGCGCTGCCACGTCTCGTTGAAAATGCCGTAGGCCTGCCCGACCGTGGCGCGCCAGAACTCGGGCTTGAGCAGGGTGAGCGTGACCTCCACCCGCTGCCCCAGCAGGCTCAGGGCGTCGGCCAGCCGGGTCGTCTCCTCGCCGATGCCGGGCAGCTCGATGCGCACGATTTCCCGGCTGCGCAGGCCGGCCAGGTTCGAAGTCAGCCCGGAGATCTCCTTGGCAAAATCCGGTTTGTTCAACGTCAGCAGTCCGCCTGGTTCCGGCGCGGGGGCGTCATCCTCCAGGTCGGCCGCGGCTTGCTGGACCTGGGCGACGCTGGCATTCAACGCTGGCGCCTGCCGCGGGTCATCGTCCGCGGGCACCTTGGAGAACAGGGTCAGCTGTTCCGCCCAGCGCGGGAAATCCGCCACCGTCACCTCGGCGGTCTCCGTCTGGATCACCGATTCCTGCAGGAAGCGTTCGCGCACGACCGCCGGGTCGAGAAACTGCTGGCGGCGCCGGCGCATCTCCTCCAGCGGATCCACGAGCGAGTCGGCGAAATCGGCCAGCGACGGCCGGTCCTCGAGCCGGGCGAGGATCAGCCGGGGCATGGCCTGCTGCACGCGGTCGGTCGTGCCCTCCATGTCCGCCCGCAGCTTGGTCAGCTCGCTCCAGCGACTGGCCAGCGGCAATGTGCCGGCCGTGTCGAGCGAGACGTCGTTGAACAGTTTCAGCGTCTGCACGACGGCCGTGTCGAGCTTGTAGCCGGCGCCGCCCGGGATTGCGGGCAGGCGGGGGCGCAGGGCCCCGGCGGCGCGAGTGAAGCCGCGCTCCTCAAGCAGCGTGAGGAGCGCGCGGAGTTCCTCCCAGCGCTGCCACTTTTCCAGCTGGCCGGCCAGGCTGCTGATCCGGTCGTAGGCCGCGTCCACCGCGGGGTAGACGGTGATCTTGCGCAGTTCGTTCCGCACGTCCTCCGGGGGGGAGCCGGCCAGCAGGCCCAGACCCTTGCCGGCGGCTTCCGGCACCAGCCGTTCCGGGCGCAACTGGTCCGCCGACGCGACGAAGTTCGCGATGGCCACCTTGAGCGGGTCGTTGGGCGCCCAGAGGTCGGTCGCGCGGTCCAGCCGCCGGGCGCTGTTCTGCAGATCGAGCAGCCAGGACTCCCACGCGCGGCACAGCAGCGGCCACTTCTCCGTGACCTCCTCGCGGTAGGCCTTGGGATTGCGCAGCGCGACGGCCAGCTTCTGGACCTGCAGCGGCATGTAGATCGGGTCCCCGAAGCGCGCGAAGCCCGCGATGCCGCCGGCCACGACCAGCACCGCCGCGGTGCCGATCAGGATGGCGTTGCGCACCGGGCGGGCGTCCTTCGGGACGAGCCGCAGGCGGCGGCGCGCCTCCGCGATGGTCAGCTCGCCGGACGCCGGCTTCGGATCCAGCAGGAAATTGACGTAGGCCAGCCAGGCCTTGCCGGGCCGGCCGAGCGCCTTCCACTCGGGCGCGTCCTCGATCGGCCAGGCCGCCACCTCGCGGCGACGCACGATCTGCGCGAGAATCGCGCCGATGGCCGGCAGGTCGTTCACGCGCACCGCGTCGGACTTGCCGCCCAGCTGAAACCACGGGTCGCTCAGGACGGCCTTCATCCCCGGGAGCGGGCCGGAGCGGGTGAGGAAGACGTTTGCGGGTTTCAGCTTCCGGTGCGATCCGCCGGTCTGTGTGCCCCATTGCTCCAGGGCATCAAAGAGGCATTCCGCCACGGCGCGCAACAGGTCGCCCCGGGCCGCCAGTATCTGGACCAGCGGCTCCAGCGAACGCTCCTGCCAGGGCGTGACCAGGTAGGCCCCCTCCGGACAGCGACCGAAGGCCAGGACTTCAAGGACGGCGCCGCCCGGTTTCGCGCTCTTCTGCTGGCGCTCGGCGGCGAGCAGCCAGCCCTCGATGGCGTAGACCCGGCGGATGCTGGGGGACGCCGGCGGATGGAATATCTTCAGCGCAAACCGTCCCGGCCCCCCGTCAGGCGCCACCACTTCATAAACACTGGTGAAGGGGCCCAGGGCATGGGCGCGCTTGCGTTGGTAGCCGCTGTAGTCGGACATGCGTGAAGGCGGCGGACCGGGCTCCGGTTAATTCTGCTCTCCTCGCTCCACCGGATGCGCCCGATCGACGGGTCGGCCGCCGGGGGGAAATTGAATGCGGTGGGACAGGTTCATTTCACTACAGCGGTGGTGGTTCTGAAATCCAGAACAGCCGCAGCAGAGCCGCTTTTGCACCGGCAGGCAAGAACGCGTTCGCGATAGTCGGGCAGGAAAAATGCCCAGACCGGCCCGCTACCCGGTCGCGCCCAGACTAAACCTCATACAGCCGCAGCGGCACCGGATCGATGATCCGGGCCTTCGGCAGGGCCAGCGCGAGCTCGCCCTTGAACCAGTCGCGGGCGCCGGGGTCGCCATGCGTCAGCACGATGGAGCGCGCCTTCGTCTGGACGGCGAACTCCAGCAGCTCGCCGCGCTCGGCGTGGCCGCTGAGTTCGAAGCGCTCCACCCGGGCCCGGATCTTGGCCTTCACGTCGAGGGCCTCGAACACGAAGGTCCCGCCGGGCTTCGCCGCCAGCAGCTTGCCACCGGGGGTGTCGGGATCGCAATAGCCGACGAACCCGACCGTGTTGCGCGCGTGCCCGAGCAGGCCCGAGGCGAGGGTGTAGCTGGGCGTGCGCTCGACGAGCATGCCGGAGCTGACGATGTAGAGCCCCTTCTGGTGCGGTTCCTGCCCGGCGACGAGCTTCTTGGGCAGCTTGCGCAGCTTCAGGTCGTGCATGATGCGGCGGTCGAACTGCACCTCCTTGGTCTTGCGCGACATCTCGTCGAACAGCTCGGACAGGCCGATGCCGAGTCCGCCGGCAAAGATCGGGCAGTCGATCAGGCGGCCGAAGCGGCGGGCGTCGTGGAACACCGCGAGCAGCTCCTGCATGCGGCCGAGCGCGAAGACGGGCAGCAGAAACGAGCCGCCCTTGGCGATCGTCTCGTTGATCGAGTCCATGAGCCGCGCGATCTCGTGCACGCGCTCCTTGCCGTAGGGGCGCTCGGTCATGCCGCGGGTCGTCTCGATGATGAGGGTGTCGAAATGGCCGATGGGAAAATGTGCGCCCTTCAGCGTGCGCAGGTGCTCGAACAGCACGTCGCCCGTGAGGAAGATCTTGCGCATGCCGTGGTGGATCTCGACGGCCGTGGCGCCGGCCACGTGGCCGGACGGGTGGAACATCAGCTCGATCTCGCCGCGTTTGCCCTTGATCTTCTTGACCTTCTTGAAGGGCAGGCCGGTGAAGCGCCGGGTCAGGCCCTCGATCTCCTTGTGGGTGAAGAGCGGGTAGCCGGGGATGTTGTCCTCCTCCTTCTGTTTCTGCATCACGTTGGCCGAATTGTGCAGCATCTTCTCGATCAGCATGCGGCTGGACTGCGTGAGCAGCACGGGGGTCTTCGGGTGCTGGCGCATGACGACCGGCAGGCCGCCGATGTGGTCGAGGTGGCAATGCGTGATGATGATGAGGTCCAGCTCGATGTCGCGCAGCAGCGCGAGGTCCGGCAGGGCCCCGAGGCCGGGGGTCTTCGGGTTCAGCCCGCAGTCCACGAGGATGTTGAGGTCACCGATCATCAAGAGAAGTGAATTGGCGCCGATACCGCCCTGGCGGTTGAGATCGATGAGTTTCATATGAGTAAACGGTCATGGAGACGCACCCCGCCGCCTCTAGCAAGCCCCGGTTTTCAGGCGGATCTATGCAGCAAAAACCCTGTTTGAGTGGCTGCGGCTTCCAGCCGCAGGGCTTTCCCGGTGGAACCCGGCCTAAACACGGAGGACGGGTTCCACCCCCCGGCGACTGCCTCATTCCATTTTCCCACCCCCAAGGTCCGGGACCTGACGCGGCCTGTGACAATCCGGTGACGGACCGTCGCCACTCCATATTCGCCTTGCCATATATGACAGCCGCGGCCCAACGTGCCCGCCATGGAGCTCCTCCGCATCTACGACTGCCTGTGCGACGCCACGCGCCTGCGGCTGCTCAACCTGCTGGCGGCCGGCCCCCTGTGCGTGTGCCACCTCGAGGCCGTGCTGCGGCTGCCCCAGGCGAAAATCTCCCGCCATCTTTCCTACCTGCGCCGGAAAGGCCTGGTCGTCTCCGAGCAGGTGGGCAACTGGCGCATCTACACCCTCGTCACCCCTCCCCCGCCTGCCCTCGCCGCCAATCTCGCCTGCCTGCAGGATGCCCGGGCGACCGAACCTGTTCTCCAGCGCGACCGCGAACGCCTCGACCAGCTGGCGGCTAAAGTCGACTGCGGCTGCGCGACGCCCGGGGTGCCCCGGCGCAAGGTCCTCCGCCTGGCCCACTGATCCTTTCGCACCATGTCCGACTCCGTCTTGAAGAACCTCTCCTTCCTCGATCGTTACCTGACGGTCTGGATCTTTGCCGCCATGGCCCTGGGCGTCGCGCTCGGCCACTTCGTCCTCACGGATCCCGGGGCCTTCTTCGCCCCGCTGACCATCGGCACGACCAACCTGCCCATCGCCATCGGCCTCATCCTCATGATGTATCCGCCGCTCGCGAAGGTGAAATATTCGCAGCTGCCCAAGGTTTTTGCCGACACCCGCATCCTCACGCTCTCGCTGGTGCAGAACTGGCTCGTCGGGCCGGTGCTGATGTTCCTGCTCGCGGTGATCTTTCTGCGCGACCGCCCCGACTACATGGTCGGCCTGATCCTCACCGGCCTCGCCCGTTGCATCGCGATGGTGCTCGTCTGGAACGAACTCGCCAAGGGCAGCCGCGAATACGCCGCCGGCCTTGTCGCGCTCAACAGCATCGCGCAGATCCTCTTCTACAGCGCCTTCGCCTGGTTCTTCCTCACGGTGCTGCCCCCGTATTTCGGGCTGGAAGGCCGCATCGTCAAGATCGCGATGAGCGACATCTTCTGGAGCGTGATGATCTATCTCGGCATTCCGTTCGCCGCCGGCGTCCTGAGCCGCGTGGTGCTCGTGCCGCTGAAGGGCGAGGAGTGGTATGAGCACAAGTTCATCCCGCGCATCTCCCCGCTCACACTCGGCGCCCTGCTCTTCACCATCGTCGTGATGTTCGCCTTCAAGGGCAACGCCATCGTCGAGCTGCCGCTGGACGTGCTGCGCATCGCCCTCCCGCTCGTGATCTATTTCGCGGTCATGTTCCTCGTGAGCTTCGCCATGGCACACCAGCTCGGCGCGGACTACCCGCGCTCGGCCAGCCTCGCCTTCACCTCGGCGGGCAACAACTTCGAGCTGGCCATCGCCGTCGCCATCGCGGTCTTCGGGATCCAGTCCGGCGTGGCGTTCGCCGCCGTCGTCGGGCCGCTGATCGAGGTGCCGGCCCTGATCGGGCTCGTCCATGTCGCCGGCTGGCTCAAGCGCCGCTGGTTTGCCGCGGAATCCACCCCGCCCCTCTCCTAGTATTACTCTGTTATGTTATGGACATGACAAACGGGTGGGCCGGCAGGTCCCTCTGCCGGCAGGGACCACGCGAGGCGCGACCGTTACCC
>JAQSDJ010000015.1:838-5673 GCA_029945855.1 Lacunisphaera sp. | reverse complement strand
GGGGGTTTGTGTTGGTGGGGGTTTCTCCCCGACAGGTGTGGGCTGTGAGTGGGGCATAAAGCCCGACCGACACCACCGCCGGCGTCGGTTGCCCACCGCGGGCAGCACAGTGGCCGTGAAAATCACCCGCCGGACTGATTGGTTCTTTCCCCGGTCGGTCCGCCGGCTTAGCTACACCAGGCATGAAAGACATTCAGGAACTCCAGCGCCTCGCCTCGCCGACCCCCAAGCCCCAGGCCCTTGCCTGGGACGGCGCCATGCTCTGGCTGAGCGGGCGCGACAACCAGCGCCTCTTCGCCGTCAACCCGTTGACGTGGACCGTCGGCTGGGAAACCGCGACGCCCGGCACGGCGTGGGGCCTGGCGGCGGTGAACGGCGAACTCCGCGCGGTGTGCGGCGAAACGGCGGAAGACCACCGCTTCATCCGGCGCTGCCTGCCCGGGCACGGGTTCGATGAAAAGTTCAAGCTGCCCTGCCCGGACGACATGGGCTCCCATCTGAGCTTTGACGGCCGGACGCTTTACCTCAGCCAGTGGTATCCGAAAAAACTGATCGCGCTTGGTGACGACGGCCGGGCCGGGCGGATCATCCAGGTGCCGCACGGCATCTGCGGGCAGGTGTTCGTCGACGGCTGCTTTTATCTCGTGACGACCGATGCCGAGGAGACGACCGACTACTGGCTCACCCGCGTCGACCCGCGGCCGGCGACGCCGAAGATCGAGGATCTCGCCCGGATTCCCTTTCAGGCGCGGGCCCTCGCGTTCGACGGGAAGAATTTCTGGACGAACCACCGCGAGCAGGACCAGATCGTGTCGTTCGCGCGGCCGGAGTGAGCCCCAAGGTGGAACGCGGCCGCCATCCTTCGCCAAGCCTTCGGACGGCAGGCCGGACGCGTTTCAGGATGCGCGTCGAGGCAAACGTGACCGGAGTGTTCCACCTCCGGCGATCGCATCGTTAAGGCTGAGCCGGAACAATTCATTTTAACCACAGATAACACAGATGCACACGGATTGATCAAGAGTTGGGGAACCCCGGATCGGCACCATTCGGTTCCCGGGTGTTAGTTCCCTTCAGCGGCTCGGTCCGGGCTATCTGTGTTCATTTGTGTTCATCTGTGGTTTTTAACTCCGGCTGAGCGGGTGCCAGACGCAAGCGAGGCGGGTTTGACCCCATACCCGGCCGCGGTCTCTCCGGCTATCCTCGGAGGATGCCCTTACTTAATGTGGTCCTGACCCTGATCGTCGTCGGTGTGGTTCTCTGGCTGATCAACACCTACATCCCGATGCAGGGGACGATCAAAAAGATCCTCAACTTCGTCATCGTGGCCGTGGTCATCCTGTGGCTGCTCTATGGTTTCGGCATCATCAGCGGCGGCTCCGTGAACATGCCGGTGGTGAAGTAGGCCGGCTTACCCGCGATTTGTGGTGAGGGGGGTGGAACCGATCCTCCATCCTTCGCCAAGCCTACGGACGGCAGGCCGGATCGGTTTCCCTGCGCACGTCCAACAACCCGTCCGGAGGCCGGGTTCCACCCATTGAGGCGCGCGTGTCGCTTGTGGAGACGCGTGGATCAAATGCATGATCTCGTCTCAGGGCACGAGCGCCGGGACGGATTGCTTTGGCTCTTGACCGGGCCAGACCGACAGGTTGCTGGTCATGACGTAGACGACCATGACCGCCAGGAGGCTGACAGCCGCCACCCAGAAGAACGGGCTGTGATGCATCCGCTTCCAGCGGGGACCGTGCGGGGGATGTTCGGCCCCGCGGCCGCCGTCGTGTTGATGGGTGAAGGGATTGCTCATGGTAAGCCTATCGACACCCCCAGCCGGACAAGGTCGCCGGATATTTGCACCGCCGGTCGCGGCCATCCCACCACGGCTCAATTTGACCGGGCGAGAAGCTTTTTCTTTTCCGCGGCGATTCGACGGTCAGGATGGTGGGGCGCATGGATGAATGCGGGACCCGGTTTTGAACCACTCACGAACACCAATCGGACGATTATTTCGGATTGATGCCGGAGTGCGTTCCGGGCTTGAGCTTCACGGCCCGCCACATTGCCTCGGCAGCGTGCCGACTGAAACCCGAGAAGTTCGTCTCTTTCCCCAACCCCGCCAGGTGCTGAGCGCCGACGGCCGTGTGCTCGCGGTGCCGGCCGACTGGAGCCTGCTGCCGCCCGGCGATGCCGCCTTGAGCCGGCGCATCAAGCAGGACGGTCCGAGTTGGACGGTGATCGAGATGAAAGGCCGGAAGCGTTTCTCCCGCGGCATCTGGGCGCCGGCCGCACGCCTTGCGGCGCTGGCGGCGGACCTTCGCTTGGAACGGCAGGATCCGTCCTACCAGCGCAAGCTCGATGCCGGCCGCCAGCGCCGGGCGGTGGAGCAGGCAGTGTATGCGGAGGATTTCCGCGCCGCCGTTTTGACTTATCTGGATTTTCACCCGAACCAGCGCGCCGCCGCCGAATTGATGTCGCGCTTGATTGCCGATCACGCGGTGCCGGTCGGCAGCGGCACCGTGGCCCGCACCGAGCGCATCCCGATCGAGCAACGTGCGGAAGCCGCCACCATCGCCTGGATGCGCCATCAGACGACGGGCTACGACCACCTGGTTATTCCCCGCGTGAAAGGCCAGCGTCGCGAGGTGCGCCACCTGCTGGCCCGGCGTTCCGTCCAATTGCTCTCCCGTTACCGCCAGGGCCAGCCCGTCGACCCGGTCACCTGTCCGTTGCATCGGGCGCTGGCCGCGCATCCGGTGAATCGATAAGCTTCATGCAATTGAAGTGGGTGGAACCGGGCCTCTGGACCGGTTTTCCCCGCACGCGTCAAACAACCCGTCCGGAGGCCGGGTTCCACCATGTGAGGCACGCTTTAAAAGAGGGAAATGGCGCCGCTGGTGCTGATCTCGGCTCACCCCATCCACTCGCGGGCGTTGTAGAAGAGTTTCATCCCGCGTAAAGGCTTCGCCACGCGGCTAACCGACCCACTCGCGGGCGTTATAAAAGAGTTTCATCCAGGGGCTGTCCTCGCCCCACTCCGGGGGATGCCAGCTGAGGGCGACGGTGCGGTGCACGCGCTCGGGGTGGGGCATCATGATCGTCACGCGGCCGGTGGTCGTCGTGAGGGCGGTCATGCCGAGGGGGGAGCCGTTGGGATTCAGCGGATATTGCTCGGTGATGCGGTGGTGGTTGTCCACGTAGCGGCCGGCGACGAGGCCCGACGTGCTCATGGCCTTCATGGCGTCGTGGTCGGCGAATTCGGCGTAGCCCTCGCCGTGGGCGGTGACGATCGGGATGACGGAGCCGGCCATGCCCGTGAAGAGCACGCTGGGGCTTTCCTCGACCATCACGGAGACAAAGCGGCCTTCGTAGCGTTCGCTCTGGTTTTGCACGAAACGGGGCCAGAAGCCGGCGCCGGGAATGATGGACTTCAGGTTGCTCATCATCTGGCAGCCGTTGCACACGCCGAGGGCGAAGGCGTCCTCGCGCGCGAAGAAGGCCTGGAACTCGTCGCGGGTCTTCTCGTGAAACAACACGCTCTTCGCCCAGCCTTCGCCGGCGCCGAGCACGTCGCCGTAGCTGAAGCCGCCGCAGGCCGCGAGGCCGCGGAAATCTTTTAGGGAGACGCGGCCGCTGAGGATGTCGGTCATGTGGACGTCCACGGCCTTGAACCCGGCGCGGGTGAACGCGTGGCCCATCTCGACCTGGCTGTTGACGCCCTGCTCGCGGAGAATGGCCACGGCGGGACGGTTTTTAGCCACAAAAGGCGCAGAAGTCACAAAAGAAGAGGCCTCGGATTTTGAGCCTTTTGTGCTTTTTGTGGCCATCCCTCCGAGATCGAAGGACAGCACCGGCCGGATTCCCGGATCGGCGCGGTCGAGCTTCAGCTGGAATTCCGACTCGGCGCACTTGGGGTTGTCGCGCATCGTCTGGATGCGGCGGGTGACGTCGGACCAGAGGGCGCGGAGGGTGGCGAGGTTCTCGTTGAAGAGTTCCTTGCCCGACTGCGTGATGCGCAGCGCGTGGTGCGGGTTGAGCGTGCCGAGGCGCGAGACGCAGGCCTTGAGGCCGTGCTGCCGCAGCGCGAGGTAGACGTCGTCGAGGTCCGACTCGCGCACCTGGAGGACGGCGCCGAGCTCCTCGTTGAAGAGGGCGGCGAAGGGATCGTGCAGGTGGGGGATCTCGAAATCCACGCCGGTGTGCCCAGCGAAGGCCATCTCGACCACGGTGGCGAACAGGCCGCCGTCCGAGCGGTCGTGGTAGGCGAGGATTTTCTTCTCGCGCCCGAGCTGCTGGATGGCGTTCCAAAAGCCCTTGAGGGCGGCGGGATTCTCGACGTCGGGCGTGGCCTCGCCCATCTGCGAGACGACCTGCGCGAGGATGGAGCCGCCGAGGCGGTTCTGGCCGCGACCGAGGTCGATGAGCAACAAAACCGTATCTCCAATCGATTCAGAAGGATTGGCCACAGAAGGCGCAGAAGGCGCAAAAGCAGAGGGATCGGATTCTGAGCCTTTTGTGCTTTTTGTGGCTAAATCAGAATCATAGCGCAGCTGCGGCGTGAGGGAGAGGCGGATGTCGGTGACCGACGCGAAGGCCGAGACGATGAGCGAGACCGGTGCGGTCATGCGCTTCTCGGTGTCACCGTCCTTCCAGACGGTGCTCATGCTCATGGAATCCTTGCCGACAGGAATCGTGATGCCGAGGGCGGGGCAGAGTTCCATGCCCACGGCCTGCACGGCGGCGTAGAGGTCGGCGCCGTCGCCGGCGACCGCGGGCGCGGCCATCCAGTTGGCGGAGAGGTTGACCTTGCCGAGGTCGCCGATCTGCGCGGCGGCGAGATTGGT
>JAQSDJ010000015.1:0-828 GCA_029945855.1 Lacunisphaera sp. | reverse complement strand
GGCGGAGGCCGCGGCGTTGTTGACCGCGACGGGGGTGCGTTCGCCCATGGCCATGGCCTCGCCGGTGTAGACGTCGAAGGCCGCGGCGGTCACGGCGCAATCGGCCACGGGCACCTGCCACGGGCCGACCATCTGGTCGCGGCAGATGAGGCCCGTCACGCAGCGGTCGCCGATCGTGATGAGGAAGGTCTTGTCCGCGACGGTCGGGTGGGAGAGGACCCGCTTCGCGGCATCGAGCAGCGTGACGCCGCGGAGGTCGAGCCGCTTGAAGGGGCGAGTCAGCGTCTTGTCCTGGCGGTGCATGCGCGGCGGCTTGCCGAGCAGGACCTCGAGCGGGAGGTCGATCGGCGTGTTCTTGAAATGTGGGTCCTCGACGACGAGTTTCTTTTCCGCCGTGGCCTCGCCGACGACGGCGAAGGGGCAGCGCTCGCGCTCGCAGAGCTGGCGGAAGGTGGTGAGGCGGGCGGCCGGGACGGCGAGGACGTAGCGTTCCTGCGACTCGTTGCACCAGATCTCGAGCGGGGACATGCCGCGCTCGTCGTTGGGGATCTTGCGGAGGTCGAACCTGCCGCCAAGGCCGGCGTCGTTGACGAGCTCGGGGAGGGCGTTGGAGACGCCGCCCGCGCCGACATCGTGGATGAAGGAGATGGGGTTGTCGGCCCCGAGAGCCCAGCAGCCGTCGATGACCTCCTGGCAGCGGCGTTCCATCTCGGCGTTGTCGCGCTGCACGCTGGCGAAATCGAGGTCCTCGCTGCCGGCGCCGCTGCCGAGGGAACTGGCTGCGCCGCCGCCGAGGCCGATGAGCATGGCCGGTCCGCCGAGGACGAT
>JAQSDJ010000014.1:2109-5677 GCA_029945855.1 Lacunisphaera sp. | reverse complement strand
GATCAGACCCCGCCGCCCCAAGCCCTCATTCCCGAAAACTACGTGGACCTCGGTCCGGCGACCCGGGCCATGTTGCGGGACCGGGCGGTCGAACTGGCGCTGAGCCAGGGCCGGGCGGCGCACGAGGTGGCAAAAGCCGACTGGGACCAGGCCCGGCAGGAACTTGCCGGAGAAGTCGAAGCGGCCGACCTGAAAACCGACCCCGAGTGGGACCCGGTGCCCGGCTCATCCGGACACCAGGCGGTGGAATCACCCTGCGAGGAGGAGGATGGCGATGGTCATAATGAAAGCGCGCAATTGGTGGACGAGGGTGTCGATGCCGCCGCCCGCGAGCAAAGGCTTCAGGCCGCAAAGGCCGGCGCGAAGCAGGACCACCGCGCGAAGTGATTGCCGCATTCGCTGCGGGTTCTCGCCGCAAAGCAAAAGGCCGGCGAAATCGCCGGCCTTCGTCATTTGAAACTTATCGCTGAGCGCGTCGCGCTCAGATGTGGATCGCCTGCCCTGATGTCGCCAGCGCGGCTTCACCGAGCGCCTCGGACAATGTCGGGTGGGCGTGGATCGTGTGGTGGATCTCGTCGATCGTGGCCTCGAGGTTCATCGCCAGACCGTATTCGGCGATCAATTCCGTGGCCTCGTTGCCGATGATGTGCACGCCGTAGATTTCTCCCGTCTTCGCGTCGGCGATGACCTTGACGAAGCCCTCGGTGTCGCCGGACGCGACGGCCTTGCCGACCGCGGTGAAGGGGAACTTGCCGACCTTGTAGTCGAGTTTCTTCTCCTTGGCCTGCTTCTCGGTCACGCCCGTGCTGGCGACCTGCGGCTGGCAATAGGTGCAGCCCGGAAAATTGCCGACCTGCTTCGGCTGGCTGTGGCCGAACATGCCTTCGACCGCCTGGATGGCGCGGAACGAGGCGACGTGCGCGAGCCACGGCGGGCCCTGGATGTCGCCCGCGGCGTAGATGCCGGGCGTGCTGGTCTGGTAATTGGCGTCGACCTTCACGAAGCCGCGGTCGAGCTCGAGCTTCACCTTGGCGGAGGTCAGGCCCTCAAGGTTCGACGTGATGCCGATGGCCACGAGGACGGTCTCGACCTCGAGTTCCGTCTTGGCGCCGTCCTTGACGAGGTCGAGCTTCACGCTTTTTTCCCCGACGCGGATGTTTTCGCTCTTGGTGCCGGTGTGGACGGTGATGCCCTGCTTGCTAAAACTGCGCTCGAGCACCTTGGCCACGTCCTCGTCTTCGACCGGCAGGACCTGCGGCAGCATCTCGATGAGCGTGACCTTCGTGCCGAAGGCGTTGAAGAAATACGCGAACTCCACGCCGATGGCGCCGGCGCCGATGATCGCCAGGGTCTGCGGGGCGGTCTTGGCGGCGAGGGCCTCGCGGGAGGTCATCACGCGCACGCCGTCGACCGGCAGGCCGGGCAGCGCCTTCGGCTTCTGGCCGGTGCACAGCAGGACGTTTTTCGTGCGCAGGAACTTCCCCTGGTGCTCGCCGGCGGTGATCTCAACCATGCCGGGAATCGTGACGGAGCCCTTGCCGACGAAGTAGTCGACCTTGTTCTTCTTGAAGAGAAACTCGACGCCCTTGGCCATCTGGGCCGCGACGCCGCGCGAACGCTCGACGACCTTGGCGAAATCAAATGAGGCGCCCGTGACGCTCAGGCCGTAATTCTCGGCCTTCTGGATGGTGCGGTAGAGCTCGGCGCTCTTGAGCAGGGCCTTGGTCGGGATGCAGCCCCAATTGAGGCAGGTGCCGCCGGCGCGCTCCATCTCGATGACCGCCACCTTCTTGCCCAGCTGCCCGGCGCGGATCGCGCCCACGTAGCCGGCCGGTCCGCCGCCAATGATCACCAAGTCGTAGATATCGTCTGCCATAGGTATGTTTGTGAGCGGGCAACGTCGCCGCGGGGTGCGGTCGCGTCAAACGGAAACATAAGGTGGAGCGCGGCCTCCGGACGCGCTTGCCCCCCACCTCAGGTTTCAGCTCTCGGCTTTCAGATTTCTCTCTAGATATCGATCACGTCATCCCGCTTCGCCGGCCGGGACGGCGGCGGGCCGGGCGATTTCGGCGGGCTCAGCAACCGGTTCATCACCATGCTGGTGACACTGACAATCAGCGAGCCGAGCATGGCCGAGCCGAAGCCGGCCACCTGGAAGCCATCGACCAGGCGGCCGACCCCGTAGAAAAGGAGGGAGTTAATGAGCCAGATACCGATGCCCAGCGACAGGATGATGAACGGCAGCGTAAAAAGCATGAGCAGCGGCTTCAGCACGGCGTTGAACAGGCTCAGCAGCACCACGACGACCAGCAGGGTCGAACCGTCGGTGCAGCTGATGCCGGGCACCAGCTTGGTGCTCAGGATGACGCCGATAGCCAGCACCAGCCACCGCACCAGCAGGTTGACGAAAGCGTTGTTCATTGAATGATGCTTCCACCCTTGCCGCGACCCGTCGCGGAGCAATGAAAATTCTCATCGTCCAGGACTACCTTCGCAGCGGCGGCACCGAACGCCAGTCCGTGTTCATGGCCGCGACCTTCGCCAAGGCCGGGCACGAGGTGACCCTGCTCACCTTCCGGCCGCGCGGCGTGCTGGAAATCGATGGAGAGCAACAGCCCTTCGCCTTCCGCTCGCTGCAGCCATTCGACACGCGCCTCGACTGGTTCGCCCCGGGCCTGCTGAAGGCGGCCGAGGAGGCCGCCCCGGACCTCGTCCTTTGCATGGGCCGCATGGCGAACTGCTACGCGGGCTTCATCCAGCGCCGGCTGCCCAAGGCTGCGGTCATCTGCACCATGCGCACGGGCAAGCTCCTGCCCTGGCTTTTCGTGCGCTCGCTGCGGCTCTGCCGGCATGTCATCGCCAACAGCCACGTCGCCAAGCGCGTGTTGACGGACGTCTACGACATCCCGTCACACAAGGTCACCGTCATCCACAACTCGTCCCTGCGCTTCACCGACGAGTCCGCCGCGCGCAACAACGCCCTGCGCCGCTACCACGGCGCCAATCCGACCACCGTGGTGCTGCTCAACGTCGCCATGTTCCGGCCGGAGAAGAACCAGCGCGAACTCATCGAGCTCTGCGCCCGCCTGCCGGGTTACCTCGACTGGCAGCTCTGGCTCGCCGGCGACGGCCCGGCGCGCAAGAAATGCGAACGCGTCGCCCACGACCTCGGCCTCGGCGCCCGCGTGAAGTTCCTCGGCTACAGCTCCGACCCCACCCCACTCTACCTCGCGGCCGACCTCGCCCTGCTCGCCTCGCAGAGCGAGTCCCTCTCGAATTTCCTCATCGAGGCCCAGCTGCACGGCCTGCCCGCCGTGGCCTATGATGTCGTGGGCGTCGGCGAGTGCTTCGCGCCCGACCGGTCCGGCGTCCTCATCGCCAACCATGATCAGGCCGCCTTCGTCGCGGCCCTGGACCGGCGCATGCGCCAGCCGGCGGAGCGGCGGCGCTTCGCCCAGCACGGCCGCGAGCATGCCCAGGCGAATTTCGTCCCGGAACGCCAGATGCAGGCCCACCTGACCCTGTTCCGCGAGCAGACGAAGTAGCGGGGGGGGGGGGGGGGGGGGGG
>JAQSDJ010000014.1:0-2070 GCA_029945855.1 Lacunisphaera sp. | reverse complement strand
CCACCCCCCCCCGCCCCTGCGATGATCCCAGACTCCTGACACCCTTATGTCAGCAGACTCGGGTTGATCCGCGAGCCGGTTTGCGTTCCGCTGATTCGTCATCATTCAGTGACTGCCGTGCCGCCCATTTCCGCCCCCGAGTCCATCCGCCTGCGCGGCGTCCGCCAGAACAACCTCAAGGGCTTCGACCTCGACCTGCCGCTGGGCAAATTCATCGTCGTCACCGGCCTGAGCGGCGCCGGCAAGTCCTCGCTGGTGTTCGACACCCTCCACGCCGAGGGCCAGCGGCGCTACGTCGAGACCTTCAGCGCCTACACCCGCCAGTTCCTCGACCTGCTCGACAAGCCCCGCGTCGACTCGATCGAAAACATCCGGCCGTCCATCGCCATTGAGCAGAGCAACACGGTCAAAACCTCCCGGTCCACCGTCGGCACCATGACCGAGCTGACCGACTTCGCGAAGGTCTGGTTCAGCCACGTCGCCGAATGCTTCGACCCCGTCACCGGCGAGAAAGTCGAGGACGACACCCCGGCGACGATCTGGCGCAAGACCCATGACGCGCATGCTGCGGCCACGTTGCTGCTCTGCTTCCGCGTCGCCAAGCCCGCCAACCTCACGTGGACCGAGGTGCTCACCAGCATCAAGGGCCAAGGCTACACACGTGTGCTGGCGCCCACACAACTTTCAACGCCCAACAAACAACGCTCAACGTCCAAGGACCACGACCACCCGCTGGCTTTGCACAAGGTCGACCAACTGCTGGCTGTTCTTTCCGCTGGCTCGAAAGTTGAGCGTTCAAGGTTGAACGTTGAACGTTGGACCTTCGTCCACGTCATCCAGGATCGCCTGCTGATCACGGCGGACAACCAGTCGCGCTTCCTCGAGGCCACCGAAGCCGCCCTCCACTTCGGCAAGGGTGAGATCCATCTGTTCACCGCCGACAAGTTCGCGCCGGCCGGCCACTATTCGCGCGGCCTACACTCCCCGAAAACCGGCCGCACCTTCCGCCCCGCCTCGCCGGGCCTGTTCTCCTTCAACTCCCCGCTCGGCGCCTGCCCGAAATGCCGCGGCTTCGGCCGCGTCATCGACATCGATTACCGCCTCGCCATCCCCGACCATTCCCTGTCCATCGCCGACGGCGCCATCCGCCCGTGGGAGGGCGAGATCTACGGCGAGTCCAAGAAGGACCTCATCCAGTTCGCCAAAAAGGTCGGCCTGCCGGTCAACGTCCCCTTCGCCGCCCTCACGCCGGAACAAAAGACCTTCGTGCTCGACGGCTCGCCGGGCTACGACGGCGAGACCAACCACTGGCCGAAATTCTGGTATGGGCTGAAGGGGTTCTTCCGCTACCTCGAGAAGACGACCTACAAGATGCATGTGCGGGTCTTCCTCTCGCGCTACCGGGCCTACAACTCCTGCCCCGAATGCCACGGCGCGCGCCTCCAGCCCGAGGCCCTCTGCTGGCAATGGCGCGGCTACACCCTGCCCCGGCTCTACCAGCTGCCCATCAGCGAACTGCTGGCGCTCGTGCAATCCGCTGGAGCTGCGGCGACCCCGCCGCGGGCCGACTCCGCGCACCACCAGCGCGACCTGGCCCACGATTCCATCGTCACCCGCCTCCGCTACCTCGCGCAGGTCGGCCTCGGCTACCTGACGCTCGACCGCACCTCCCGCACCCTCTCCGGCGGCGAGGTCCAGCGCGTCAACCTCACTTCCTGCCTCGGCACCTCGCTGGTCGACACCCTCTTCGTGCTCGACGAACCCTCCGTCGGTCTCCACCCGCGCGACATCGACCGGCTGCTCGGCATCATCCGCACCCTCACCGATGCCGGCAACACCGTCGTCGTCGTCGAGCACGACGAGGCCATGATCCGCGCCGCCGACCATGTCGTCGAGGTCGGCCCCGAGCCGGGTATCCGCGGCGGCGAGATCGTCTTCCAAGGCTCCGTGGGCGGCATGCTGGCCTCGCCACGCAGCATCACCGGCGCCTATTTCTCCGGCCGGCAGCGCATCGACACCCCGGAGAAACGACGCTCCGTAGGTTCTCCGGGGAGGCGGGACTATCAGTCC
>JAQSDJ010000013.1 GCA_029945855.1 Lacunisphaera sp. | reverse complement strand
CTTGGTGTCAGACCGTGTTTGACGACACCTCTTAACTTAACTAAGTATTACTAGTGTGGTGTCCCGTAAATATCCTTCATTTGTAGGTCGGGCTTTACGCCCGACTTCGCGCACCTTGTCGGGGATAAACCCCGACCTACACCCCACAGATTGCCGCACCCGGACCGGCCTCACTTCCCGATCCGGACCTTCGCCAGGTTCTTCGCCGGCTTCGGCCACTTCAGCTTCAGCGCGTCGAGTGCCTTCACCACGATGCCCGCCACGACGTGGTCCCGATACCAGTTGCGGTCGGCGGGCACGATGTGCCAGCGGGCCGCCGGGTGGCTCGTGGCGTTGAGCATGTCCTCGTAGGCGTCGATGTAGTCGGGCCAGCGCTGCCGCGTGGCGAGGTCGGCGTGCGAGAACTTCCAGTTTTTCTTCGGGTCCGCGAGCCGTTCCTTGAAACGCTTCGCCTGCTCGCGCCGGCTGAGGTGCAGGTGAAACTTCAGGATGAGGACGCCGTTCGCCACGAGCATCCGCTCGAAGTCCACGATCTCGCCGTAGCGGCGGCGCCAGGTCTGCCGCGGCACCAACCCGAGCACGCGCTCGGCCAGCACCGCCTCGTAGTGTGAGCGGTTGAACACGCCGATGCTGCCGGCCCGCGGCACCGCGTGGTGGATCCGCCAGAGGAAGTCGTGGGCCTTCTCCTCTTCGGAGGGCACCTTGAAATTGGCCGTCTGGACCCCCGCCGGGTTGACGTGTTGCAGCACGGTGCGGATCGCGCCGTCCTTGCCACTGGCGTCCATGCCCTGGAAAATCAACAGCACCGCGTGGTGCGCGTTTGCATACAGCAGCGGCTGCAGGTCGCCGATGCGCCGCCCGCGCGCGTCGGTCCGCGCCCGCGTCTTCTTCTTGTCCAGCCCGGCGCAATAGTCCGGGGCGAAACGCCGCAGCTTGATCCGTCCCGTGACGATGGTCGGCTGCTTCTTCATGTCCGCCCCGCTCTCCGCCTCCTACCGCCGCCGGCTGAATCCGCCCATGAAATAGATGATGAGACAGATGATCAAAATGAGGCCGACGCCACCGCCACCGATGGCCGGACCGCCGATATAGAAACCGCCGCCGCCGAAAAGCAGGAGCAGGATGATGATGAGCAGCAGTAGGTTCATACCCGAAAGGTAGCAGCCCGCGACTTGCGCCACCATGGGGCGTTGACCCCCGTCGGCGGAGGAACACCCCGCGGGATTCACACGCTTGAACCGGGTGGAGCGCACACGGAACGGTCCGCCGACGAGCGGCGACCCGACCCTCACCTGCCTGAGTCAGCGTTCGGTTCCACCCTCCCTGCTCTCCGCCCCCTGCTCTATCTCACCGCCCATACGCTCCCGGCGCCGCCGACCGCGCTGGTTGGGCGCGGCCCGCGGCATAATCCTCGGGCGCCGGGCTGTGCGACCACCGGCCCCACTGGGGCGAGCCGACACAACCGGACAACAGCAACAAAATCGCGAGACCCAGGACGCAGCGCGCCGGGGTGATCGCACGGAAATTTTTAGTATTCATCCCGGTTCAGGACAGCGGATGTCCGGCCGAGGTGCGGCCTGATTTCCCTGATCCGTCCGCCGGCAAACCAGCAAAACCTCGTCGACCGCCGCCAAGTCCATCAGGCCCGCCATTAATTTCAACCGCGACTGGAACAGCAGCCCGAGCGGGAAGAACAGCCAGTTGTAACAGCGGACCGCGATGGCCGGGTGCTTGGTCAGCCCGTCCACCGCCCGACGCAGCAAACGCGGGTTGTTGGATTGCATCCCAAAGACCGCGCTTTGCTCGACCACCAGCCCGTGCCGCCCGAGCAGGGCAGACAGCGCCGCCGGCTCGTAGCGCCGCGCGTGCCCCACGCAGTCGTCAAACACGGTCCAGCGCGCCGGATGCAGCGGCACCGAGAAAACCAGCCGGCCGCCGGCCGCCAGCACGCGCGTCAGCTCGGCGAAGACCCGGTTGTCGTCCTCGACATGCTCGACCACATCGAAGGCGGCCACGAGGTCGAAGCGACCGGCGGCATAGGGCAGCGCGGTGATTTCGCCGGTCTGGGCGAGGCCCCCGCGGGCCTGTAGTCGCGCGACGGCCGGCGGACTGAGGTCAAGGAAGTGCGTGCCCGCGATCGGCAGGCGCGGCCGCAGGCCCGGGCCGATTTCCAGGCGCCGCGGGGCGCCGGCCAACAGGCCGGAGACCAGGGGCCAAGTGTTGAAGGACTCCGGCCGGGTCAGGTAGGTCCGCGCCCAGAATGCATCATAGAACCGGCCGTTCCGGGCCACGAGTTCGCGGGCTCCCGGCAAGGCGGCGGGGGCGGGCTCCGCCGTGGGCAGGTCGATGGGCACCCGGTGGATGACAGCGCACGGCCGGGCGGGGTGCGGGCCTATTTCTCAAAGCACAAGGCGAAGCGACCGGCGGCCCCCTCCTCCGCTCGGCGCAGCCGGCGCAGGCGGTTTCAGGATTTCTTCCCCTTCAGGCCGAGGCACTGCGCGAGCAGCAGCAGGCCGGCGACCAAAGCCAGGACCCCGATCACCCAGCCGGGTAGCGCGACCCCGAGGAGGATATTGCCACCGAAAACAATGAGGAAGATAGCGACGAAAATATTGGCCATGGGACAGCGTAGCCGAGGCGGCGGCCGGACTCCATGGGGTGATAGCCCCCTAGCCGGTGGACGCGCCAAGGCCTAAGCTTCCCGTCCTCCCATGAATTCACCCTCACACGAAGAAATCTCCCGCCGCGCCTACCAGCTCTGGCATGAATACGGCAGCCCGGCCGACCGCGATCTGGAAATCTGGCTCAACGCCGAGCGCCAGCTCACCGCGAAGGCCGCGGCTGACGCCCCTGCCGCCCCCACGCCGGCCGAGCCCGCGGTCGATAGCGTGAGCGAACCGCACCTTGCCCCGGCCCTCCCGGATCAGGCGGCCAGCCAGGCCTTCTTGCAGAAGCAGACCGCCCGCGCCCCGCAGATCGCCCACCACACCGGTCCGCACGCCAAGCCGCCCGTGACCGGCAAACCGCTCCACGACCGCCCGCATTCGTCGTAGCCCCGGGGCGGGGCCCCTATTAGTTCTCCCGGCAGGCGGCTGCCCGGAAATCTTCAAACCTCCGCCGTCGGCCGGATCGGCGGCGATTCTCTTTGCGGCGCGCCTCCGCCGCCGCATCCTACCGCCCTATGTCGCACGATCCCCACGCGCAGTTTGACCAGACCACCCTCGAGATGATCGAGCACAGCCCCGTCGGCGCGGTGCCGTTCACCCCCACTTACCAGGACTCCCTCAAGCGCCTTTACGCCTCGCACCAGGTCTATGCCTCGGCCGACCACAAGGGCGGCCACGTCACCGTCCGCTCCCTGGCGAAGCTACCGCTCTTCCACGCCGCGAACTTCGACGCCCTCGTCGCCGGCGCGATCAAGGCCGACGACCTGGAAGCCAACCCGGCCATCTTCGACCGCTACCTGGCCGCCCTCCCCGCCGCGCTCCGCGCCAAGGCCGAGACGCACCGCGTCAAGGTCGTCGGCCGCCCCGCCCACCACCGCAAGCACACCGGGACCGGCCCCGAGATCCACGATCCCGTGCACAGCCTCGTCCTCGTGCCCGGCACCGGCCTGCACCCCGGCCTGCCCGGCAATTATCTTTACGGCTCCCTCTTCGAGACCGCCCCCGGGGCCGGCGGCGCCGGCTCGCACTGGGCCATCCAGCTGCACGACACCGACGACGGCGCGTCGACCTACGACGCCACCTCGCTGCCCGAGGTCCTCGAGAAGCTGCAGGAAGTCTTCGCCAGCGCCCCCTTCCACCTCAGCGAACTCACCGCCCTCGGCTTCAAGTCGAACTGACAGGGAATCCTGCGATCGCAGGAGGTGGAACCCGTCCTCCGTGACGGGTTGTTGGGCGTGCACCGGGAAACCCGGCCCGCCCTAATATTACTCTCATAGGTTGGTCTTCTGGTGGGCGGGCACGACCCTGTGCCCGCTTTGGTAACGGTCGCACCTCGCGTGGTCCCTGCCGTCAGAGGGACCTGCCGGCCCACCCGCTTGTCATGTTCACAACGGAACAGAGTAATACCAACCTCGGCGGCAACGTTCCGTCCTCCGTCCTCTGTCCTCCTCGCCCGTCGCTCCGCGACTGGACGAGCCGCGCCGAAGCCTGGCGCAGGCGGGCCGCCCGCCTAGTCCATCCACGTCTGCCCTTCCATCCAGTCGTCCGCCGCGGGCGGCGGTGACACCGGCGGCCGCAGCCGGCCTTCCCGCGCCAGGTCGATCTCCTCGAGTTCGGGCTTGGGGATGCAGGTGTAGGCGATCCGCATTGGCGCGCTGTCGGTCACCCCAAAAGCCCCGCCGAAGAACACGCTGCCGTTGCCAAAGGTGTGGTTGAGGGTGTCCATCGCGCCGAGCAGCCGCTCGTGCGCCGCCTCCTCCGTGGGCCGGAACAGGTCCGGCGTGTGGCCGCGCAGCGGGAGCAAGCGCAGCAGCACCACCCCCACCCGGCACGGCGCCTTGGCCCGGAGCTCCGCCGGGCGCCGCGCCCACAACTGGTTGAGGGCCCCGGTCAGCACCAGCGTATCCTGCGTCTCGGTCAGCCGGATCTCGTCGCCCCAGGTGCCGTGATCGAAATACTCGAGGTGGACGGCGAGCGACCGCGCATAGTGGCCGATGCTCCGCAGGCGCATCGCCGCCTTTTGCAGCAGGCGATGCAGGACGGCGTGCGCCTTGGGCACGGTCCGCAAAAAGGGCGGCAACACGTGCGAATGCCCGATCGTCTGGTCCCGCTCAAGCGGCAGCGGGATCGTGTCGCCCCGCAACCGGGCGTGCATCCGCTCCCCCTCGATGCCGCCCCAGACGCCCCGCAGCACCGGCTTGGGGGCCGCATAGAGCTTGGCCACGGTGTCGATGCCCTTGGCCTGGAGCCGCGCCTCCATGTGTTTGCCGATGCCCAGAAAATCCTGGAGCTGCAAACCGAGCAGCCGCTGCGGCAGGTCGGCCTCCTCGAGCACGACCAGGCCGTCCGGCTTCTGCATGTCGGTCGCCATTTTCGCCAGCATCCAGTTCGGCGCGATGCCGATGGAACTCGTCAGGCACGGCCCGATCTCCCGGGCGATGCGGTGCTTGATCTGCCGCGCCACCGCCAGGGCCTTTTCGCGCGGGGCAAAGGTGGCCGTCAGCTCACACTCCACCTCGTCGATGGACTTGATGGCCGTAACGTGGAGACACGACTCGATGACCGCCAGCAGCCGGTGGTGGTAGCTGATGTAGAGGGCCGGGCGCTGCTGCACGAAGAGGATGTCCGGGCAACACTGGCGCGCCTCGGCCAGGGCCATGCCCACCTTCACGCCCCGGGCCTTGGCCGGATAGCTCGCGGCGATGCAGCAGGTCGTCTCGGCCAGGACGGGCACGATGCCCACGGACCGGCCGCGCAATTCCGGCCGCTCCTGCTGCTCGCACGAGGCGAAGAAGGAGTTGAGGTCGACGGCGAGAATCCGGAGCGGCATGCCTGCGACGTTTCGTCCGCGCGCGCGCCGGAGCAAAAACCGAAACGGGCGTTTTTCGTTTCATGCGACCGTCCAGCCCTTTGCCGAAGCAAATATTTTCCATCTGAATTCTTGACTCCCAAACCGCCCCGCGGGGGTGCAGTTTCAGGACATCCTATCCAGTTAGTTTCAGGACATCGTATCCGGTAGA
>JAQSDJ010000012.1 GCA_029945855.1 Lacunisphaera sp. | reverse complement strand
CTTGTTCTCGCGGTGGTAGTCGAAGAACAGCGTCTCGGCGCAGCGTTTGCCCTCGTCGTAGCAGGAACGCCGGCCGATGGGGTTGACGTTGCCCCAGTAGCTCTCGGGCTGCGGGTGGACGGCCGGGTCGCCGTAGACCTCCGAGGTGCTGGCCTGGAACACGCGGGCCTTCACGCGCTTGGCGAGGCCGAGGCAGTTGATCGCGCCCATGACCGACGTCTTCGTGGTCTTGATGGGGTTGAACTGGTAGTGCGGCGGCGAGGCCGGGCAGGCGAGGTTGTAGATCTGGTCGACCTCATACTTGAACGGGTCGATCACGTCGTGGCGGACGAACTCGAAGGCCGGGTTGGCAAGCAGGTGGGCGATGTTGCCCTTGCTGCCGGTGAACAGGTTGTCGAGGCACACCACCTCGTGACCCTGGGCGAGGAGCTTGTCGCAGAGATGGCTGCCGAGAAAGCCGGCTCCGCCGGTGATGAGGATGCGCATGACGGGGGGAGGCTTAGGGGAAGGCGGGCGGGCTAGCCAGCAAAAGTTGTAGCAGGCATGGCCCGATCTGCGCTCCCCTGGCCACGCGGGCTCGGCCCGGACTACTCGAGTTCCACGCCATAGACGGCAAAGCCCAGGGCGCGGGCTCCGGGCGCGGCGGACTCCAGCAGCGGCGGGGCATCGCTGGCCAGTTCCAGCCGCAGCCGGCCGGTTCCCGTGGGCATCGGCGGCAGGGTGACCCAGCGCAATTCCTGCCCGACCGGTCCGCGCCACAGGCACCGCCGGTCATCGCGGATTTCAATCGTGCCGGGCGCGTGGGCCCGCAGGGCGATGCGCACCTGCACGTCGTGGGCGGTCTGCGGCCAGGTCCGGATTTCCATTCCACCCCGGGTCGAACACCAGGCCCAGGTGCGGTTCCGCCCCCGCTCGGGCGCATACCAGCGCTGGTCCACCACCACCACGTAACCCGTCCCGGCGGCACGCCCGGCGGCCAGTTCGCGCGGGTCGGACTGCACGAGCCACAACGCCACCACGCCGCCCAGCACCGCGAGGTTGCCGCCGATGAGCCAAGGCCAGCCGGCGCGCCGGCGCGCCGCGATGACATTGAACGACAGCGTCACCGGCAGCAGCACCCGCACCGCGGCGCCCGGCAGATCCTCCCCCCAGACCGCCGGCCCAAGCAACAGCATCAAGCCCACGTAAACCGCGCCCAACCGCCACCAGGGACACGACCAGTCACGCCGCCACAGGAGATACCCCGCCTGCAGGGCGAGCGCGAGATGGCCGAGCAACGCCGTGACCGCGAGCGCCCGGTAATGCGGATCGACCTGCGCCGCCCCGAGGGAGATCAACTTGCCCCACCAACCGACGAGTGGCGCGCCAAAATTTCCCTGTCCCGCCCCTGACGCCCCGAGCCGCCACAGCAAGAAAGCCAGCCAGACCGCGAGCGGCCCGGCCGCCAGGAACAAGGCGGTGACGGTCCGGCCGTCCGCCAGCGGCCGGCGCCGCGGCAGCAACGCCACCGCGCCCAGCAGCGAGGTTTCGCGGCAGAGCGCCGCCAGACCGATGCTGGCCCCGGCCCCGCGGATCCGGCCGCTTTCGGCCAGCGCGCAGCCGGCCGTCAGCAACAGGAGGGCCGGCAGGTCCGTGAGCGCCAGCCGCACGCTCAACAACGCGCCGGCCCCGGCGAGGATGCCGACCCACGCCACGTGCTCCCGCCACCCCACCGCCGGCAGGATGCGCCAGAGGACGGCGGCCAGCGCCAGCCACACCAGGATATTGATCCAGGCGTAAACCCGCACCGCCCCCACCGGATCGCCCCCGGCCGCCGCCCAGGCCGCGACACTCAGCAATATCCGCCGGGCCCGGTAACCCAGATCATCCACCACCTCGCGCAGTTCCGGCGTGCGCAGGCTCGGGTCCGTGGCGATCTGTGCGTAGAAAAACCCGTCGTAGCTGCCCGGGCCGGGATGGACGAATACCGGCGCGTCCCGCAACGCCGGCACCACCTGCTGCGCGGAGGCGGTGTCGTTCTGGAGCAGGAGAGTGAACCCATAGTAGGGATGCCAGAACCGGCTGACCGCCCAGACGAAAACCAGCACGAAAACCAGCCGGGCCCAAACCCCGGCCGACGGTCTCGTGGCAAGCTTCATCCAACTCGCGCGCATGCCGTCACGACACGGGCCGCCCTGTTTTTTTGCAATCCCGCAGAGCTGCGCCTGCCGCCCGGGGGAAGTTCGCACCTTGGCGCGCCCGTTCCATTACATTTAAAGCCACGGCCCGCATGGAGCGGGCGGCGGGGCCGGCAAGAGTCCCGCCCCCATCCTGCCCTTTGCACGAAGACCTTGTTCCGCCTGCTGTTGCTCCTGAGTTGCACGTCGAACCTGCCACACAGCCGCGGTATCCTGCGCCACGAGAAAAGCCGGCCCCGAGCGGCGCCGGGCCCGTGGTCACTCGCCCCGCTCGAGCTGACGCCGCCAGTCGGCGAAGTCCTCGGGCACGGCACTCCCGATGGTCATCGCCGCCTGCGTCACCGGATGCGGGAAGGCCAGCCTGGCCGCATGCAGCATCACCCGGGCAATGGGCACCGGGGCGCCTCGGCCATCCCGGCCATTCGCCGGCCCGCCGTAGAAAACGTCGCCGAGGATCGGATGCCCGCCTTCGGCCAGATGCACCCGGATCTGGTGCGTGCGCCCCGTGTGCGGCTGAGCCTCCACCAGCAACGCCCCGGGCAACCGCTCCAACACCCGGAACGAGGTGTGCGCCGCGTCGCCGCCGCTGCGGACCGCGCCAAACCGGCTCGATTTGCCGACACGACCGACCACCCCGAGATGGTTCCGAACCTCCCAGGCGTCGGGGCCCGCCGGACCCGCCACCGCCAGCGCCTGATACGTCTTCTGCATCAACCGGCCGGCGAAGAGCGCCGCGACGCCGGCGTTGGCCCTGGGGGCCTTCGTGAACAGGAGCACGCCCGAGGTGTCGCGGTCGAGCCGGTGATGCAGCCCGAGGTAGGGTTTTCCGCCGTCGCGCTGCTGCAGGTATTCCGAGAGCGTGCCGAAGACGCTGGCGCGGGCGGCATCGAGCGTGGGTTGGGTCGGCAACCCCGCCGGTTTGTCCACGACGATCAGCCATTCGTCCTCAAACAGGATCCGGCTCGGGGTCCACGCGAATGCTTTGACCACCGGTCGCCGCATCCCGGAGGGGCCGCCTGAGTCGAGCCGCCCCAGGTCGATGTCCGCCTCGACGCGTGTGCCGGCGGCCAGGGTGATCGAGGCGATCCGTTCCCGCCGCCCGTTCCGGGCGACGGCCCCCGCCATGATCATACGCCGCACCTGGCTGCGCGAAATCTCGCGGCCGAGGGCCACCGGCAACGCCTCCGCCAGAAAATGGTCGAGGCGCACGCCGGCCCGGGCGGGCTCGATCTTCCAGCTGCGTCGCGCAAGGGCCATGGCGGCGCATCATGGTCGCCCGGCACGGCCGTTGACAAGCGCGGCCTTCGCCGGCCGGGCGGACATCGGGCACCCGTTGCCACGCTCCGAGAATCACGATCCCATGTTCGCACTGTCGCCGCTTCACCCGGCTGCTTCCCCCGCCTCGTAGCGCTCGATCCAGGCCTTGCTCCAGGCGGCGTAGTCGCCGGCCTCGATGTGCGCCCGGGCCTGGGCCACGAGGTCGAGGTAGAAATGAACGTTATGCAGCGTGATCAGGGTGCAGGCGAGGATCTCGTCGGCCATCACCAGGTGCCGCAGGTAGGCGCGGGAGAAGTTCCGACAGGTGTAGTTGTCCAAACCTTCGACCAGCGGCTGCGGGTCGGCGCGGTGGCGCTCGTTGCGGAGGTTGATGAGCCCGTCGGGGGTGAAGGCCGCGCCGTTGCGCGCCACGCGCGTCGGGTGCACGCAGTCGAACATGTCCACCCCGAGCGCGATCATCTTCAAGATCTGCGGCGGCGTGCCGAGACCCATCGTGTAGCGCGGCTTGTCCGCCGGCAGGAAGGGCGTCGTGGCCGCCACCTGCTTGATCATCTCGGGCTCGGGCTCGCCCACGCTCACGCCGCCGACGGCGTAGCCGGGAAAATCCAGCGCGGCCAGCGACTCGGCCGCCTCGCGCCGCAGGTCGTCGAAGGTCGAGCCCTGCGCGATGGCGAAGACATGGTGGCCGGCGCCGAGAAAGCCGTTGTCCGTGGCGATCTGCTTGCACTGTTGCGCCCAGCGGTAGCTGCGGTCGACCGCCCGGCGGCATTCTTCCCGCGTGCAGGGCCAGGGCGGACACTCGTCGATGACCATCGCGATGTCCGAGCCGAGATTGGCCTGGATGGTCATCACCTCGCGCGGGCCGAGGAACAGTTTCTTCCCGTCGACGTGCGACGCGAACGCAATGCCGTCTTCGCGGATGTCGCGCAGCTTCGCCAGGCTGAAGACCTGGAATCCGCCACTGTCGGTGAGGATAGGACCGTCCCAGCCCATGAATTTGTGCAGCCCGCCGAGTTCGCGGATAAGTTCCGACCCGGGCCGCAGGTTGAGGTGGTAGGTGTTGCCGAGGATGATCTGCGCGCCGGTCTCCTTGATCTGGGCCGGCGTGAGCGCCTTGACCGTGCCTTGGGTGCCGACCGGCATGAAGATCGGGGTCTCGACCACGCCATGCCGCGTCCGCAACCGGCCGCGGCGGGCCGCGGTCGCAGTATCGGTCTTGATCAGGTCAAAAGGAGCGGTCATCGCAGCACATAACCTGTCGGTTGTCTTGACCCCCTGTCAATTGCCGGCTATGTTTCCGAAAAGTGCTGCTAGTCATAGACAACTACGATTCGTTTACCTTCAACCTGGTCCAATACTTCGGCCAGCTGGGCGTGAGCATGCGCGTTTTCCGCAACGACGAGATCACCCCGGAGGAAGCCGTTCAGCTGAATCCCGAGCGGGTGCTCATTTCCCCGGGCCCGTGCACGCCTTCCGATGCTGGTGTAAGTATCGACATCATAAAGACCTTTGCAGGCAAACGGCCCATCCTCGGCGTCTGCCTCGGCCACCAGGCCATGGGCCAGCATTTCGGCGGCAAAGTGATACGGGCCGACCGGCAGATGCACGGCAAGCTCTCGCCGATCACCCACCGCGGGACCGATATTTTCACCGGTCTCCCCTCGCCTTTCACCGCCACCCGCTATCATTCGCTGCTCGTGGAGCGCGCCAGTTTCCCTGCCTGCCTCGAAATCACGGCCGAGACGGCCGAGGGCGAAATCATGGGCCTCCGCCACAAACAATTTCCCGTCTTCGGTGTCCAGTTTCATCCCGAGTCCATTGCCACCGAAGGCGGCATGAGGATTCTCCAAAATTTCCTCACCCTCTCCTGACCCATGCGCTGCCCCAAGTGCACCTCCATTGAAGACAAGGTGATCGACTCGCGCATCGCCCGCGACGGCAATTCCATCCGCCGCCGCCGCGAATGCCTCGAGTGCGGCCACCGCTACACCACCAACGAGGAGTTCGTCCGCGACACCCTCGTCGTCATCAAGCGCGACGGCCGCCAGGAACCCTTCAGCCGGGAAAAACTCGTCGGCGCCGTCCGCGCCGCCTGCCACAAGCGCCCGGTCGACAACGAGCAGATCGGCATGCTCATCGAGGACGTGATCGACGCCGTCGAGGCCCAGTATGAGAGCCAGGTGCCGACCAAAATCATCGGCGAGCATGTCATGCAGCGTCTGCGCAAGATGGACCAGGTCGCCTACGTCCGCTTCGCCAGCGTCTACAAGGAATTCCGCGACGTGTCCGAGTTCGTCGACGAAATCAGCAGCCTTGCGCCGCACCACTCTTCCGATATCCCGAAGCCCAAGAAATGACGCGCCCCCTCCAACTGCGCCGGCTGCACTTCCTCAACGCCCTTTTCGCCCCACTCACCGGGCACGACCTTTATCTGGCACAACAGATCGACGACGCCATCAGCACCAGCCTCCCCGCGGCGGAGGAACGCGGCCCCGCCGATCCGGCCTTCGTCAACGCCGCGGCCAAGCTCTTCGAGCGGCTCTGCGGGGCCCGGCCCCAGCACGGTTTCTTCCACTGGGACGCCGGCGCCGATGACACCGGCGCCACGCCGCTCTTCACCCGGGCCGGCGTCATGCAGGGCCTGAAGCAGCTCGCCACCTTCCCCGAGTCCACCCTGCTCGTCACCAACCTCCGCGCGGCGCACTGCCCGCCCGCGAAACGCTGGACCGAACGCCGCCGCCGCGAGTATGACGACTCGCTCTCGCTCATCCGCGACCTCGCCGCCGCCCGCTCCCGCCGCAGCGCAAACCTGAACCTGCTGTTTTTGTAGTAGTGAGCATCGAGTAGCGAGTAGCGGGCATCACCCTATCACAATTTCTCCCCTACTCGCTACTCACGACCCGCTACTCTCTACTTGAGCATGAAAAATATCTTCCAACGGATCATCGACCGGGAGATCCCGTCGAAATTCGCCCACGAGGACGACCTGTGCGTGGCCATCCACGACGTCAACCCGCAGGCGCCGGTGCATGTGCTCATCATCCCCAAGCAGCCCGTGCCGCGCCTCAGCGCCGCCACCCCCGCCGACCAGGCCCTGCTCGGCCACCTGCTCCTGACCGCCGCCACGGTCGCGCAAAAACTGGGCGTCGACGAGACCGGCTATCGCATCGTAATCAACAGCGGCCGGGACGCCGGCGAGAGCGTGCCGCATATGCACGTGCACCTGCTCGGCCGCCGCCAGCTCGGCTGGCCGCCGGGTTGAGCTGGTAGGGCGAATCCTCCGGATGAGCCGTTTCGACGAGCTCAAGCCCCGAGCCTGTCGAGAGGCCGCGGCTCGTCGGGGACGACTCGCCCTACCCGTCACTTCAGGTATTTCGCGAGCCAGGCGTGGACCTCGCCGTAGAAGTAGCGGCTGTCCTCGCCGCGCAGGATCCAATGGCCGGCCTCGGGAAAGACGATCAGCTTGCTCGGCACCTGCAGGCGCTGGTTCAGCGTGAACCACATGTAGGCGTTGTTCACCGGCACGCGGTAGTCGAGTTCGCCCACCGTGATGAGAATGGGCGTCTTGAAGCCCGTGCCCTTCGCGTGGTTGCCGGCCTGCAGCGCCGGGCTCTGCTCGCGCCACACCGGGCTGTCGCCCCAGATGGGACCGCCCGCGTTCACCTCGCGGCCAAACACGCTGTCGCTCGTGCCCCATTGCATGATGAGATCGGCCTCGCCGGCGTGGGACACGATCGCCCGGTAGCGCGTGGTCGTGGCCTGCAGCCAGTTGGCCAGGTGCCCGCCGTAGCTGGCCCCGCCAGCGGCGAGGCGCGTGCCATCGATGAAGCCGTAGCGCTTGACCGCCTCGTCGACGGCCTGGTTGACCTCGTCGCCGGGCGTCTTGAGCGGATCGAACTGGATGGCGCGGGAGAACTCCTCGCCGTAGCCGGTCGAGCCCGTGTAGTCGGTCAACAACACGACGTAGCCCGGCCGCGCCAGCAGGTCATAGTTCCAGCGGAGCACGAAGGCATCGCGCCACATGCTCGCCGCGCCGCCGTGGATGACCGTGAAGAGCGGATATTTCGTCGCCGGGTCAAAACCCGCGGGCTTCACGAGCATGCTGTGGATGTCGCGGCCCTTGGCGCTCTTGAACCAGAAGTGTTCGATGGGCAGCCAGTCGATTGTGGCCGCCTTCTCCGCGTTGATCGCGGTCAGGCGCTTGGGCGCGCCATGAAAGGAATATACTTCCTGCGGAGCGGTCGTCGCCTCCCACAGTCCCGTCAGGGCCCGGCCGCCGGCGCTGATCCCACTGATGGTGCCGGTCGCGGGCGAAGGTTCGTCGCGCACGTCGTTCCCGGCATAGGAAACCGAATACAACTTCTCCAGTCCGGCGTGCTCGTAGGTGAAGTAGATACGGTCTGAGCCCTCGGGGGTGGCGAAGCGTGACACCGCGCGGTCGAGGCTGGCCGTCAGGATCTTCGCCTCGCCCTGCAGCGGCCAGGGGAAGCTCGCCAGGCGGGAGAGGTCGTAGACCTTGCCGGGCTCCTCGGCCGAGTAGGCGCACAGGAGTGTCTTGCCATCGGGGGAAAATTGCAGCGAGCCGTAGCTGCGCTTGTCGTTGGTCAGCCGCTGCGGTTCGCCGCCGGCGGCCGGCACGGAAAATATCTGGGTGTTCACGTTGGCGAACGCGCTGTCGTGGCGGTTCAGCACGGCGGTGAACACGATCGCGGCGCCGTCCGGCGCCCACTCCGCGTCAAGGTTCTCGCCGCTGGTGCCGAGCGAGCCGCCGAATCCGGGCGTCGCGGCCAGCTTGGTGCCGGCCAGCAGATCGCGCGCGACGGCGCCGGCCTTGGCCTCCTGCACGAAGAGATGGGTGCGCTTTTCGTCGCGCCACTTCATCCAGAACCGCGGCGGGAATTCCTCGTAGGCGCGGGCGTTGTATTTGCGATCCTTGGCCGCCTTGGCCGCTTTCTTGTTGGCCTCGTCGTCCGCGGCCCCGGGATAGACCGAACTCGTGAAAAGCAGCTTGCCGCCATCCGGGCTCCACTTGGGCGCTCCCGCCCCGGTCGAGAGGGACGTGATGCGCTCCGCCTCGCCGCCCGCGACCAGGTCGAGCACATAGACCTGCGCGACCTCGTCGCCGTCGCGCTTGGCCGTGAAGGCGAGCCGGCGGCTGTCCGGCGACCAGGCGGCGCCGCCCTCCGCGGGTTTGCTGAAGGTGATGCGGCGCGCCGGGGTGTCGTCCGCCAGCGACTTGAGCCAGAGATCGGTGGCTGATTCCTTTTCGTCGTAGGCCGGATCGGTGACGGTATAGACGACCCATTGACCGTCGGGGCTCGGCACGGGTGTCCCGAGACGCTTCATGAGCCACACATCCTCATGGGTGATGGCTTGCTTGGCGGGCGTTTCGGCCGCCCGGAGCACAGCCGCCGGGGCGACCATCAGCGACAACAAGGCAAGAAACAGTCGGAACTTTTTCATGGGGAGAATAGGACGAAGGCTCAGGCGGAACGGGCCTCAAACGTGCCATCGGCGCGTTTCAGGACGAGCTTTTTTAGCTCCAGGCCCATGAGCGCCGCGGACACCTCCGGCGAGGCTAATCCCGTGGCCGCGGTCAATGCATCGATCCCCAAAAGGGCGCCGCCGCGAAAGGCTTCGATCACCTTCCTTTCCGTCGCGTCCAGCTGCGGCATCAACTGTTCCAACAACCCCGGCTGGCCCTCGGTGGTGATCGCCTGGGGCCGCAAGCCGTCGAGGTAATTCAGTTCGTTTAAAATGTCATCCACGCTCGTGAAAAGCGTCGCGCCGTCGCGAATGAGCTGGTGGCAGCCGGCGCTGCTCGGCTGGTCGATGCGGCCCGGCACGGCGTAGATCAGGCGACCCTGTTCGCCGGCGAAGCGCGCCGTGATCATCGCCCCGCCCGACACGTCGCTCTCGACGACCACCGTGGCCTCGCACATCCCGGCGACGACCCGGTTGCGCATCGGGAACGACTGCTTGTCCGCCTTCCGGCCGAAGGGAAACTCCGAGAGGACCGCACCCGACTCCGTGATCCGCCGGTAGAGGTCGAGATTCTCGGGCGGATAAACGATGTCGATGCCGCAACCGAGGACGGCGGCAGTTTTTCCGCCAACCGAGAGCGCGCCTTCGTGCGCGGCGGTGTCGATGCCGCGCGCCAGCCCGCTCACGACGCAAAAGCCCAGCCGGGCGAGGTCGGCGCCTAGTTTCTTGGCCACGGACTGTCCGTAGAGCGTCGTGCGCCGGCTGCCCACCACGGCGATGCAAGGCTGGTTGAAGAGATAGCCGCCCTTCCGGTAGAGTCCGATGGGCGGGTCGTGGATTTCCTTGAGCAATTTCGGATAACCCTCGTCGCGCGGGGTGATGAAGGTCGCGTTGGCTTTTTCCAGCCGTTCCTCCTCGCGGGCGAGGTCGAAATGGGTGCGCCAGTTGAGCAGGGCCGCGCTGGTTTCCGGACCGACGCCGCGCACCGACTCGAGCCGGCGTTTGTCCGCCGAGAGGATGTCGCGTGGGTCGCCGCCGAATTCCCCGAGCAGGCGGTTGAGCGTGATGGGGCCGATGTTGGGCAGGTCGTTCATGATCATGAACGCCTGACGTTCGGTCAGTTCAGAAGGATTCATGGGCCGCGTGGAGCAAGGCAGGTTGCAGGTAGTCGAACAGCTGCGTCGTCTGCACCGCCACCTGGCCCTTGTCGCGCGCAAGCAAATCCGCAGCGAGGCCATGCCACACCACGCCGCGGCCGGCGGCGAGCAGCAAATCGTCCGGCGTCTGGGCCAGCAGCCCGCCGGTCAGGCCGGTGAGCAGGTCGCCGCTGCCACCCCGGGCGAGCACCGGCCCGCCGAAGGGCGAATAGTAGGTAGGTCGGGCTTTATGCCCGACATCGCCCGATTCTGTCGGGCGTAAAGCCCGACCTACAATCCGGGTCAGCGGGCCCTTGAGGACCAGCACGCCCTGCATGGCCTCAGTCAGGGCGGAGACAATGCGTTGATACTCCCCGGCGTGCGGCGTGGCGATAAACGGTTTGTTTCCCACCGCGGCCAGCACCTCGGGACGCAGTGCATCCGCATCCAGCAGCAACGGAACTGTGGCCGCCCGGACAATCTCCTGCACCGCAGCGAGGGTCTCGGCTTCCGCGCCCAAGCCGGGCCCGATGGCCAGCGCCGTGGCGCGCGGGAGTTTGTCCAGCAGGAATCCCCCCCCCCCGGCGGCGAGCCCGCCGGTCGACGTTTCCGGCCAGCCGACCCACATCGCCTCGGGGAATTTTGCGGCATATTCCGGCACGAGCGACGCCGGCACAAAGGCGGTCAGCAGCCCCACCCCGCTGCGCAGCGCCGCCTGCACCGACATGAGCACGGCCCCGGGATAATTCAGCGAGCCACCAACCAAGAACAGGTGGCCGTAGGTGCGCTTGTCGGTCTGCGCCCGGCGCAATTGGGCGAGCGGGGCGAGGAGCGAGGGCAACAGGACGCGACCCAGCGCGTCAGGGACGACGCGCTCCACCTTGAAGAAACCCAGGTCGAGGTAGCGCAGGCGGCCGGTGTAGACGGCGTTGTTCTCGGCCACCACGGGCGATTTCACGATGCCGGTGGCGTAGGTGAAGTCGGCGCGGTAGACGGTCCCGGCGTTTTGGTCACCCATCCCGCTCGGCAAATCGACGGCCGCACGGAACCGGATGCGTGGATGGGTGTTCACCCAGGCGAGAACCTTGGCGGTGTGTTCTTGCAGCGGAGGGCGGAACTGAAAACCGAAGACGCCGTCGATGCAGAGATCAAAGGTTCTTTCTTGTAAGCCAGCGAGCTTGCTCGCGCCCTCGGTGTCGATCCGGCGCGAGCAAGCTCGCTGGCCCACAGATTGCATCAACCCGGCAAAAGCTTTCTGGGCGAGCGGACGCAACGCCGCCTCACCCGAGCACAAGAGCACCTCAGCGGTCGCTGCTGGTTTAGCCAGAAGCAGTGCCTGGGCCGCCAGCAAAGCGTCGCCACCATTGTGCCCCCTGCCCATGAGCACGAGGATACGGGCGTCATCCGGCAGGCCGCCGATCTCCTTGAAATCTTCCTCGATGGCCGCGGCAATGGCGGCACCGGCCCGCTGCATCGCGGCCCACTCCGTGGTCTCGTCTTTCAACAAACCGGCTTCCCACGCCTTGGCCTCGGGGCAAGTCAGGATGGGATGGGAGGGAATCAGGTGCATGCGCATCGTCGGGGGATAACCTGCTAAGGCTTCGGCGGAATCTTTTCCGGGGTGACCTTGGTTTCAGGGACCGGAATCTTTGGTGCGGTCAGGTTCAGCTCAACCTTGCCGGGTGGATCCAGCCTGATGCCATGAGTGTGAGCGCGGGTTCTTGGCTTCGGGATTTTGATCTCAGCTGAATGATAGAAGCGTATCGGACTGTCCTCGCCCAGACTTTCGTCCCAAACATGGTCCGGGTCATTCGGTTCGCCAATCTCCTTGAAACGATAGGCGTCGCCGGTCCGGACCGCCTCGAAATAATAAGAATAGGTCTTCATCACCGGATGCCAGTAGGCGAAACGCGTCTTCCCCTCCGACCATTCAGCCCGCTCCGCCCAGATGGCGAAGAACTCGGGCAGCCCATCCCAGTCCGGATTATCTCTCAAGCCCACGGCTCGGAGCTTGGATTCGACCACGGGAGGCGCGTCGACTGGCGGCGGTGTCTTGTCCCGCGGGTAGTAGCTGATGACCAGCCAGGCGACCAGGAGAAGAACGAGGGACAGACCGACCCGGTTGGGGGGAATGCGGTGGCTGTCAGACCCGCTCATGCGGCTAAACCTGTTTCACGAGCGCGGCGACGGCCATCGCGTGCGTGTCGATGTGCGAGAGCGAAAGCCAGACGTGCGTGGCGCCGACCTCGGCGAGCAGGGCGGTGGCCTTGGCGTCGAGGTGGACGAGCGGCTCCTTGCGGGAGCCGTGGTAGACGGAGATGGAGGTCCAGTCGAGGTGCTCCCCGATGCCGGTGGTGAAGCACTTCGACACGGCCTCCTTGGCGGCCCAGCGGGCGGCGTAATGCTTGTGCGGATGTTTCAGGCTGCTGCAGTAGGCCTGTTCCTCCTCGGTGAAGACCCGCTTGAGGAAACGGTCCCCGTGCCGCTTCAGCACGCTGTGGATCCGCTCGGTCTCGATGAGATCGCAGCCGAGGCCGATCAGGACGCCGCCGGGAGGAAGGGAGATCATGCGGAAGTAGTGAGTAGCGAGTAGCGAGTAGTGAGTAGAAAGACAAACAGTCCAAAATGCGAGCGCACTATGCTCGCTGCTCACTACCCGCTACTTCATCAACCGTTCATCAGCGCCTTCATCGTGCGCACGGCTTCGTCGATGCCGGTGAAGAGGGCGAGGCTGATGACGCTGTGGCCGATGTTAAGCTCGTGCAGGTGCGGGATGGTGCGGACTTCCGCAACGTTGACGTAATTGATGCCGTGGCCGGCGTTGACCACGAGGCCGAGGGCGTGCGCCTGCTTCGCGCCGGCGACGAGCCGGGCGAACTCGGCCGCGCGCCCGGGGCCGTAGTAGGCGTTGGCGTAGGCGCCGGTGTGGAGCTCGATCCAGGGAGCGTGCAGTTCGGCGGAGAGCGCGATCTGCTCGGGCTCGGGGTCGATGAAGAGGCTGGTCTTGATGCCGGCGGCGTTCATGGCGTCGGTCACGCGGGCGACCTTGGCGCGGTGCTTCACGACGTCGAGGCCGCCCTCGGTCGTGATCTCCTCGCGGCTCTCGGGCACGAGGCAGACGGAGTGCGGCTTCAATTTCAGGGCGAACTCCGTCATGGCCGGGGTGCAGGCCATCTCGAGGTTGAGTCTGGTGCCGGGGTGCGCGCCGAGCCGAAGAACATCATCTTCCTGCATGTGGCGGCGGTCCTCGCGCAGATGGACGGTGATGCCGTCGGCCCCGGCCTTTTCGCAGCGGAAGGCGATTTCGACGGGATCGGGCTCGATGTTGCCCCCGTGGGTGGCCCCGGCCGACCGGTAGCGGGCCTGGCGCAGGGTGGCGGCGTGGTCGATGTTGAGGCCGAGCAGGATCATATCAGACCCGGAGGATACCTAAACCGGGAGGACTGGAAATCAGGAAATACAGTTGCGCCCCGTGTTTCTGCCTTCCTGTTTTCCCCGGTTACCCTTTCCCTTTCCGCCATGTCCGCCACCACGCCCGCGACCCAGCCCAAACGGGAGAACCTGCTGCTCAACATCATTTGCAACGTGGCGGTCCCGTCGCTGATTTTGTCCAAGCTCAGCGACCGGCTGGGGGCCAAGACCGCGTTGATCCTGGCGCTGTCGTTCCCGCTGGCCTACGGCCTCTACGACCTGGTCAAGCGGCGGAACTTCAACTTCATCGCGGCGCTTGGTTTCACCAGCACCCTGGCCACCGGCGGGCTCGGGTTGCTGAAACTCGCCCCCTTCTGGTTCGCCGTGAAGGAGGCCGTCGTGCCCAGCCTTATCGGCCTGACCATCGTCTTGTCGCAATGGACCCAAAAGCCGCTGGTCCGCACTTTTCTTTTCAGCGACCAGGTCATCGACGTGCCGCGGGTGGAGGCGGCTTTGGCCGAGCGCGGCCAGCTGGCGGCCTTTCAGAAGCTGCTGCTTAGCGCCAGTTGGATGCTGGCCGGTTCCTTCGTGATCAGCGCCGCGCTGAACTACGGGCTGGCGCGCTATCTGATCAAGGCGATGCCCGACACACCCGAGTTCAACGCCCAGCTCGGCCAGATGACTTTATGGAGCTGGCCGGTCATCGTGGTGCCCAGCATGGCGATCATGCTGGTCGCGCTCTGGCGGCTGTTGAAGGGCCTGGAATGGCTCAGCGGGCTGAAGCTGGACGAGATCCTGCGGCAGCCGCCGGAGAAAAAATAGGGCGTCCTTTGGAGACGCCCCGCGGGCGCCATCGAGCGGCGCCCCTACATGGAAGGAGGTGCCCTCACCCGCGCTTGGCCATCGGCACGTAATCGCGCTTCACCGGGCCGGTGTAGAGCTGACGCGGCCGGTAGATGCGACCCTTGGTGTTCGAGGCGACTTCGCGCCAGTTGGCGATCCAGCCGGGCGACCGGCCGATGGCGAACATGGTCGTGAACAGCTCGGTCGGGATGCCCAGGGCGCGCATGATGATGCCCGAGTAGAAATCGACATTGGGGTAGAGCTTGCGCGAGATGAAGTAGTCATCCTTGAGCGCGGCCTGCTCGAGGTTGTGGGCGATCTCCAGCAGCGGGTCGGACTTGCCGAGCTTGTTGAGCACGACGTCGCAGGCGTGGCCGATGATGCGGGCGCGGGGGTCGAAATTGCGGTAGACGGCGTGGCCGAAGCCCATCAGGCGGTTGCCCTTGGCGCCGGACTTGGCCGCCTCGATGAAGCGCGTGCCGTCATCGCCCTCGTCATGGATGGTCTGGAGCATCTGCATGACGGCCGAATTGGCGCCGCCATGGAGCGGGCCGGAGAGAGCGCAAATGCCGGCGGCGAGGGACGTGAAGAGATTGGCGCCGCTGGAACCGACCATGCGGACGGTCGAGGTGCTGCAGTTCTGCTCGTGGTCGGCGTGCAGGAGGAGGAGGAGATTGAGCGCCCGCGTGACCTCAGGGATCGCCGCATACTCCTTGTAGGGCTCCGAGAACATCATGTGCAGGAAATTGTCGCAGAAGGGGATGTCCTTCGGGTGCATGAAGGGCAGGCCGTGCCGGTAACGGAAGATGCCGGCGACAATCGTCCGGATCTTCGAGATCGCCATGGCCGCGGTCAGGTCGAAGTTGGCGAGGTCCTTCTCGAAATTGTTCGTGGCGAGGTGCGGGTAATAGGCGGCCAGCGAGCTCACGATCGAGGTGAGCATGCCCATCGGGGGGGCGGAGCGGGGAAAGCCGTCGAAGATCCGCATCATCTGCGTGTCGATGGCGGCGTTTTCGCGCAGCATCTGGCCGAATTTCTTACGCTGGACCGCCGACGGCAACTCGCCGTAGATGATCAGGTAGGCCGTCTCGGCGAACTCCGACTGCTCGGCCAGCTGCTCGATGGGATAGCCGCGGTGGCGCAGAACGCCGTTGTCGCCATCGAGGAAGGTGATGGCGCTCTCGCAGGATCCGGTGTTGCCGTAGCCTTGGTCGTAGAAGATGTAGCCGCTGTCCCGGCGGAGGTTGCGGGCATCAATGGCCATTTCACCCTCCGTGCCCACCATCACGGGGCAGGAGATTTCCTTTTCGTCTAACTTGATGAGGGCGTTCTTTTGCATGCGAGGTAGGGGGGGAAGTCAAAAAGAGCAGAAATCGGGCCTGTTGCAAAGCAAAGCCTACGGTTTGTCCGCCAACCTTTCAACCATTAGACCGCGCAGTGGTGCCGGCCGGGCGCGGTTGAGCCGCGCCGGCGAACCCGGCTCAGTTCGCCTTGAAGGTCGGGACCGAAAACTCACCGGCCGGGATCGCGACGTTCAGCTCGATCCGTTCGAACATGATGGTCGTGGTCGACCCGTTCGTGGCCTTGTTGATGACTTTTTTCGGGAAGCGGACGCCGTTGACGATCATCTCGCCCTCCTCGCGGATCTCCGCGCCGGTCTCCGTCTCGGTCTTGACCAGGCGGCCGGTGGCCTTGTCGAAATAACGCACGAAAACAATGTCGTTGGCGTGAACGAAGGACAGCTTCACGCAGGCCCGGCCGTCGACGGTGGCTTCGCCGCCGGGCAGCACGTTGCCGCCCTTCTTGTCGAGGCCGGTGAAGAAATTGAGGTTTTCCCAGGTGTTGGCCCGGAGCCGCTTGACCTGCCCGGCATCGAGCAAGGTGACCTGCCACTGGGTCGGATTGGCCGGGTTGATTTTTTTTTGCCAGGCATCATAGCCGTCGAGGGCGGTGATCTCGATGAACTTGGGCGCCGTCACGGTGATGCGCTGCTGGTAGGGTTTCTGGAACAGGATATCCACCGGCAGCTTGGTGCCGTCATTGATCTCGATCGACCCCGTGAAATGGACGGTCGAGACGGCATTCAGGGCCTTGTCGCTGCCCAGATAGGCGCGGGCCCGGGCAATCACCTGTTCGACGGAATCGGCGGCCCGGAGCGGACCGGCGGAGAGGGCGACCAGGGTGGCGAGCAGGAGGGAAAGGCGTGGTTTCATGCGGGGGATAGACAGGCAAATTTGCCCCCAGTGCCCGCTTTCGCAACGGGAAACTACTCCCACTCGATCGTGGCCGGGGGCTTGGAACTGATGTCCAGGACCACGCGGCTGACGCCCCGGACCTCGTTGGTGATGCGGCTGGAAATCTTCTGCAGGAGGTCGTGCGGGAGCTTCGCCCAGTCGGCCGTCATGGCGTCCACGCTCTCGACGATGCGCAGGGCGATGACGTAGTCGTAGGTGCGCTCGTCGCCGAACACGCCCACGGTCTTGACGGGCAAAAACACGGCGAAGGACTGCCAGACCTTCCAGTAATAGCCGGATTTCATCATCTCGTCCTGCAGGACGGCATCGGCGTTGCGCAGGATCTCGAGCTTGTCGGCCGTGATGTCGCCCATCACGCGGACGCCCAGCCCGGGCCCGGGGAACGGCTGGCGCCAGACGACCTCCTTGGGCAGGCCGAGCGCGGCGCCGACGAGGCGAACCTCGTCCTTGAAGAGTTCCCGCAGCGGCTCGACGAGCTTGAGTTTCATGCGGGCGGGCAGGCCGCCGACGTTGTGGTGGGTCTTGATGAGCGAGGCGGGATTGCCGGCGATGGACACGGACTCGATGACATCCGGATAAAGCGTCCCCTGCCCCAGGAACTCGGCGCGGCGGCCGATCTGCTTGAGTGTCGACTCAAAGACCTCGACGAAGGTGCGGCCGATGATCTTGCGCTTGGTCTCGGGCTCGGTGACCCCCTTGAGGCGCTTCAGGAAAAGCGTGGATGCGTCCACGACGCGGAGGTCGATCTTGAAATTCCGCTTATAGAGCGCCTCGACGTAGGCGCGCTCATCCTTCCGCAGCAGGCCGTTGTCGACGAAGACGCAGGTGAGCTGCTTCCCGATGGCCTTGTGCAGGAGCGCGGCGGCCACGGAGGAGTCGACGCCGCCGGAGAGACCGAGGAGAACGCGGCCCGGACCGACCTTGGCGCGGATGTCGGCGACGGCATGGGCGATGAAATCCTTGGTCGTCCAGTCCTGCTTGGCGCCGCAGACCTTGACGAGGAAGTTGCGGATCATGTCCACGCCGCGCTCGGTGTGGAAGACCTCCGGGTGGAACTGGATGCCGTAGAAGCCGCGCTTGGCGTCCTCAATGCCGGAGAACGGCGAGTTGTCGGACACGGCGGTGGCGGTGAAACCGGGCGGGAGCCTGGTGAGCTTGTCGCCGTGCGAATTCCAGATGCGCAGTTTCCGCGGCAAGCCGGCGAAGAGCTTGCCGGGCTTCTTGATGGTCAGGTGGCCGTGGCCGTATTCGCGGGCCTTGCTGTGTGCGACGGTGCCGCCGAGAAAATGACCCATGAGCTGGACGCCGTAGCAGATGCCGAGGACGGGCACGCCGAGCTTGAAGATCTCCGGATCCGGATGCGGGGCGGTCTTCGCATAGACGCTCTGCGGGCCGCCCGAGAGGATGATGCCCACGACGCCCTCCTCGCGGAGTTTGGCGGCCGGTGTCGAGAAGTGGTAGATCTTGGAGTAGACCTGGCACTCGCGGATGCGGCGGGCGATGACCTGGGTCAGCTGGGAACCGAAATCGAGGACGGCGATTGTCTGAGCCATGCGAAGTTATGGGGCGTTCGTCGCGGGCGAATCAATCCCAATTCCCGTCCGCCCCGCACAGTTCCTGTCATCAACCCTGGCCAGGCGTCAGAACTTCAGCCGGGTGTTCGGGTGACCGCACCGGGGGCACGGGGCCGTGTCGGTGCCGGTCTTCTCGGTATAGAGGTGGTCGCAACGGATGCAGTGGAAGGTGATCTTGCGGCGCTGGGTGTCGTAGAGCTGGCGGTCGCGGCGGTCGTAATAGACCCAGAGGAAGCCGAACAGGCCGAGCACGAGCAGGCCGTAGAGGACGACATCGAGGGTGAAATCAGGCGGCGGGACCACGGCCCAGTGTTCGCACGAAGGGACCCCGGAGCCAAGGGGAAAGAAAAACGCGCCGACCCGAAGGTGCGGCGCGTTGAGAGTGATGCGGCTCGTCCGGAGGACTCGCCCTACCCTTAGGCCTTGGGGGCTTCGGGGGCGGCTTCAGCGGCAGGAGCAGCGGCCTCGGCGGCCGGCTTGGCCTTCTTGGCGGACTTCTTCTTGCCCTTGGACTTCTTGTAGCCCTCGTCCTCGGCGCTGATGAACTCGATCAGCGCCATCTCGGCGGCGTCGCCGATGCGCTGCGGGCCGAGCTTGTAGATGCGGGTGTAGCCGCCGGTGCGCTGGGCGAACTGCGCGACCTTCTCATTGAAAAGGAGGGTGACGGCACCTTCGTCGCGGATGTCCTTGAGGGCCATGCGGCGGAGATGGATGGCGTCCTTCTTTTCGGTGGCCACCGCGGCCTTCTTGGCCTTGGTGATGACCCGCTCGATGAACGGACGGAGGGCCTTGGCCTTGGTCAGCGTGGTCTCGATACGACCGTGCTTGATCAGGCTGGCGCCCATGTTGGAAAGCATCGCCTTGCGGTGCTCGCGGGTGACGCCGAGGGAGGCGTGATGTTTATTGTGACGCATTGTGGTTTTTGGTTATCGGTCCCCGATCGGCAATCCGGTCGCAGCGTTGGGGCGGCAGCGGACGGCGCGAGGACCGAATTAGTAGTGAGTAGCGGGTAGCGGGTAGCGAGTAGAAGAACAGCCGGCGGAGCATGCTGCTCGCTACCCGCTACTCACTACTCGCTACTTCTGCCTCAGGCTTCCTTCTTCGTGTCGAGGAGGCGCTCGTCGAACTTCATGCCCAGCGACAGGCCGAGGGCTTCGAGCTTTTCCTTGATCTCGTTGAGGGACTTTTTGCCGAAGTTGCGATACTTGAGCATCTCCTGCTCGGTCTTCATGGCGAGCTCGCCGACCGTGGTGATGTTCGCGTTGTTGAGGCAGTTCGCGGCGCGGACGGACAGCTCGATCTCGTTGACCGACATGTTCAGGAGCTTGCGGAGCTTGTTCTGCTCCTCGCTGACCTCGGCGGCCTGGCTCTCGAACTCGTAGGCCTCCTGCGAGACGCGGTCGAACACGTCGAGGTGGTGCTTGAGGATCGAGGCGGACTGCTTGAGGGCGTCGTCCGGGGTGATGCGGCCATCCGTCCAGACCTCGAGGACGAGCTTGTCGTAATCGGTGATCTGGCCGACGCGGGTGTTCTCGACGGCGTAGCGGACGAGGCGGACCGGGGAGAAGAGGGAGTCGATCGGGATGACGCCGATGGCCTGGTCTTCCTTCTTGTTGTTCTCGCCGGGGCAGTAGCCGCGGCCGGTCTTGATCTCGATCTCGGCCTCGAATGTGCGCTTGGTGTCGAGGGTGCAGATGACCTGGTCGGGATTCACGATCTTGATGTTGGCGTCGGCCTGGATGTCGGCGGCGGTGACGGCGCCCTCGCGGTTGACCTTGAGGTGCAGCTTCACGGTCTCGCGCTTCTCGGAGACGATGAGGATCTTCTTCAGGTTCAGGACGATGTCGGTGACATCCTCGACCACGCCGTCGATGGACTGGAACTCGTGGTTCACGCCGTCGATCTTGATCGAGCTGATGGCGCTGCCCTCGATGGAGCTCAGCAGCACGCGGCGGAGGGAGTTGCCGATGGTGTGGCCGTAGCCGGCCTCGAAGGGCTCGGCGATGAACTTGGCGTAGGTGGACGTTGCGCCCTCCTCGATCTTGGTGAGCTTGGAGGGAATTTCGAACTTTCCGAGACGCTTGGGCATGGGAGGAATAATTTGAGTTGGTAGAATTGGGACCGCGACCGGCAGAAACTTAGAAACGCGAGTAGTATTCGACGATGAGCTGCTCGTTGATGCCGGGCTCCATCTCGTCGCGCGTGGGCAGACGGGTGACGGTGCCCTTGAGGGCCTCGTCGTTGCGCGTGAGCCAGGCGGGGACGACGCGGGCGCGGTTCTCCTCGATGGCCCGGGTGGCGAGCTGGCGGGAGGAATTGACGGCCTTCATCTCGACCTCGTCGCCCTGGACGACGTTGTAGCTGGCGATGTCGACCTTCTTGCCGTTGACGCGGACGTGGCCGTGGTTGACCAGCTGGCGGGCGGCGGCGCGGCTCTTGGCGAAGCCGAGGAGGTAGACGACGCTGTCGAGGCGGGTCTCGAGGAGCTGCAGGAAGCGCTCGCCGGTGACGCCGCGTTCCTTCTTGGCGATGGCGAACACGCGGCGGAACTGGCGCTCGAGCAGGCCGTAGATGTAGCGGAGCTTCTGCTTCTCGTTGAGGCCGACGGCGTATTCGGAAAGCTTGCGGCGCGACTTCGGGCCGTGCTGGCCGGGCGGGAAATTGCGGCGCTCGAGCACCTTCGCCGAGCCAACGATGTATTGGCCGAAGCGACGGCTGATGCGGGTGGAAGGTCCAGTGTAACGGGCCATGGGAGGAGAGGATTAGTTGTTAAAGGGGTGGATTAGACGCGACGGCGCTTGCGCGGGCGGCAGCCGTTGTGCGGCACCGGGGTGACGTCGATGATGGAGGAGATCTCGAGGCCGATGGCCTGGAGACCGCGGATGGCGGAGTCGCGGCCGAGGCCGGGACCGCTCACGCGGATCTGCACTTCCTTGAGGCCGTGCGCCATGGCGTTGCGGGCGGCATCCTGGGCCACGACCTGGGCGGCGTAGGCGGTGGACTTGCGCGAACCGCGAAAGTTGCACTTGCCGGCCGAGGACCAGGAGATGACGTTGCCCTTCGCGTCCGTGATGGAGACGATGGTGTTGTTGAAGGTGGCCGCGATGTTCGCGATGCCGGAGGTGACGTTCTTCGAGCCCTTGGCCTTGCGGACCTTGACCGAAGCGAGCTCCTCCTTGAGGAGATCCTCGGCGGTGAGCTGCTTCGGCACGCCGTGGACGAGCTCGACGGGGGCGGCGGGAGCGGCCGGGGCGGCCGCAACGTCGCCCTCGGCGGACTTGGCGGCCTTCGGGCCCTTGCCCGCCTTGGCGGGAGCTTCGGCCGGCTTGGCCTTGGCCTCGGCCGCGGGGGCGGCGTCAGCGGCGGGAGCGACCTTCTTGGGCGCCTTTTCCTTCTTGGGAGCGGATTTCTCGTCGGACATGGGTGATAGGGTTTAAGCTTTGGCGGGCGCGGCGGCCTTGGTGACGCCGACGGTCTTGCGCGGGCCCTTGCGGGTGCGGGCGTTGGTGCTGGTGCGCTGGCCGCGGACGGGCAGGCCGCGGCGGTGGCGGATGCCACGGTAGCAATTGATGGCCTGGAGGCGCTTGAGGTTGCCGGCGATGTCGCGGCGGAGATCGCCCTCGACCACCCACTTGTTGTCGGTGATGACGTGGAGGATCTTGTTCAGCTGCTCCTCGGTCAGGTCCGAGGCGCGCGTGTTGGCATCGAGGCCGGCGGCCGCGATGATCTGATCGGCCCGGGCGGGGCCGATGCCGTAGATATACCGCAGGGAATATCCGATTTTCTTTTTGGCGGGGAGTTCGACGCCGAGGAGACGAGGCATGGTTTTGTTGGTTGAGAGTTGGTAGTGGAGAGTGGAGAGAGGGAAAAGCTTAGGAGGTCCGCGAGATCGTGAGGATCTCGGGGCCGGAATCAGTGGTGAGCACGGTGTGTTCGAAGTGGGCGGAGGGCGCGCCGTCGCTGGTGACGACCGTCCAGCCGTCGCTGAGCGTGCGGACCGCATGGGTGCCGAGGTTGACCATGGGCTCGATGGCGAGGGTCATCCCGGCCTTGATCTTCTCGCCGGAGTTGCGGCGGCCGAAGTTCGGGATCTGCGGTTCCTCGTGCATCGCGCGCCCCACCCCGTGGCCGACCATTTCGCGGACGACGCCGAAGCCGTGCGATTCAACGAAGGTCTGCACGGCGTGCGAGATGTCGCCGATCCGGTGGCCGACGACGGCCTGGGCAATGCCGAGGGCGAGGGCTTCCTCGGTGACCTTCAGCAGCTCGGCGGTGCGGGGGGCGATGGTGCCGACCGGGACCGTCTGGGCGTTGTCGCCGATGTAGCCGTTGTATTCAACGACCACGTCGAGCGAGATGATGTCACCGTCGCGCAGGATGCGCCGGAGGGAGCCGATGCCGTGGACGACCTCCTCATTGACGGAGAGGCAGGTGTAGGCGGGATAGCGGCGGGAGTGCAACTGGTAGCCGTGGCAGGCGCTGCGGGCGCCGAACGAGGCGATGAGATCGCGGCCGATTTGATCCAAGTCGTGGGTCGTGATACCGGGACGGACCTGCTCCTTCAGCCGCGCCAAGACGGTGGCGGCGATGGCACAGGCTTCGCGCATGCGCCCGATGGCTTCCGGATTTTTCAACGGGATCATCAGGCGGCGGCGGAGAGGGCTCCACGGAGGAGGCCCTGGGTGCGGTAGTGGGTGGTGACGGGATCCGCCGAAAGCGGATCGGCGGCGAAACAGGCGGTGAGGAATTCACCACGGGTCTCGAGCCATTCGTCGAACACCAACGATTGGAGCAGCGTAGCCGGGAAGCCTTCGAGAAGGAATCCCGCATCGGGTTTGCGCGCCCAGAACCATTTGCGGAGGACCGCAAGCTGGAGGTGGTCAGGCACGGCGGAGCCGCGCGTGAGCGCCGCGGCGGCCTGCTGGCCGACCGGCGTGCGTCGCGAAATCTCCTGTTGCACAAGGGACGCAGGAGAGACGTGCTCAAGATTCAAAGAACGACCTTGGTCGACCAAACCCGCAAAAAACGGGGCCGACGGACCAAGGAGAAGGAACTTCACCTTCGCCGAAGCGAAAATGGAAAAGGGGCTGGAGTGTTCAGGCCCTTTCACCGAAGTAAAGGGTTAAAGAGCGAAGCGGCGGACGAACCAGGCGGTCAGACCGATCACCAGGATAACCACCATGACGGCAGTGAGTTGCATGACCGCCTTCTCGCTGGCGGCTTCGCCGAGCGAGACGTTGGCGGAGGTGCTGCGACCGCGGATGCGGCCCTTCTTCAGGAAGCCGTCGTAATGACGCTGCAGGAGGAAGGTCTCGACCTGGCGCATCGTGTCGAGGATGACGCCGACGGTGATCAGCATGCCGGTGCCGCCGAAGAAATAGGCGATGCGCGGCGGGACGTTGAAGGAATTCAGCAAAATGTCCGGGATGACCGCGATGATCGTGAGGAAGATCGCGCCGGCGAGCGTCAGGCGCGTCATGATGAAGTCGAGGAAGCTCGCCGTCGGCTCGCCCGGGCGCACGCCAGGGATGTAGCCGCCGTATTTCTTCAGGTCGTCGGCGATCTGGATCGGCTTGAACATGACCGACACCCAGAAATAGCTGAAGAACAGGATGAGGGTCGTGAAGCCCGCGTAGTAGAGGAAATGTCCGCTGGTGAGCTTGTTGGCGAACTCGATTAGGAAGGGCATGTCGAGGGCCGCGCCGATCTGCGATAGGATCGTCTGCGGAAACATCAGAATCGCGCTGGCGAAGATGACGGGCATGACGCCGGAGTAATTGACCTTGAGCGGCAGGAAGGAGCTCTGGCCGCCGTAGACCTTCTGGCCGACGACGCGCTTGGCGTATTGGACCGGAATCTTGCGCTGGCCCTGCGTGACGGCGATGATGCCCATCGTCACGATGCCGAAGAGGGCGACCATCATCAACCCCTGCGGGAGGCCGAGCTTGGCGACACCGATCGGGGCGAAGAAGAGCTGGTAGGTGGCGACCGCGGCGCCGGGGATGTCGGCCAGAATGCCAACGGTGATGAGGAGCGACACGCCGTTGCCGATGCCGCGCTGGGTGATCTGCTCGCCGAGCCACATGAGGAGCATGGTGCCCGCGGTCATGATGATGGTGGAGTAGAGCAGGAACGTCCAATGCCCCATCAGCACGATCTGACCGTAGTGGTTCACGTCGAACTGCGAGCCGAACAACTTGGCCGGGTTCTCCAAGGTGAAGACGAGCAGGATGGCCTGCACGACGCAGATGAGGACGGTGGCGTAGCGGGTGTATTGCGTGAGCTTCTGCCGGCCGACGTCGCCCTCCTGCTGGAGGCGGCTGAGGCTCGGGACCACCGCGGTCATCAGCTGGAAGATGATGGAGGCGCTGATGTAGGGCATGATGCCCAGCGCGCAGACCGCGCCCTTGGTGAGGGCGCCGCCGGTGAACATGTTGTAGAGGCCGATGAGGCCGCCGCCGCCGGCCGCCGTCTGGTCCTCAAAGAACTGGAGGAGGGGCTTCGGGTCGACGCCGGGCAGCGGGATGTGCGCGCCGACACGAGCCACGAAGAGCAGGCTGAGCGTGTAGAGGATCCGCGAGCGCAGCTCGGGGATCTTCATGGAGTTCGTGAAAGCGGAGAACATGTGAGGAAAGCGGAGAACGGTGAGGGAGTGAGCGGGTGGCGGACCCACCCCGGGGCCCGGCTCAGGCCGTGAGGGCCTGGCCGCCGGCCTTCTCCAGCTTCGCCTTGGCGGAGCCGGTGAATTTCTGGGCAGTGACCTTGAGGGCGCGGGTGATCTCACCGTCGCCGAGGACCTTGAGGAGCTTCACGCCGGAACGCACGATGCCGGCGGCGGCGAGCACCTCGGTGTTGACCTCGGTGATCTTCTCGTCGAGCCGGGCCAAGTCGCCGACGTTGACGACGGCGTAGCTGGTGCGGTGCTCGTAGTTGTTGAAGCCGCGGTGCGGGAGCTTGCGGTAGAGGGGCATCTGGCCGCCTTCGAAGCCGGGGCGGATGGAGCCGCCGGAGCGGCCCTTCTGGCCCTTGCCGCCGATGCCGGAAGTCTTGCCGTGGCCGCCGCCTTCGCCGCAACCGACGCGTTTCTTGCGGTGCACAGCACCCTTGACGTTAACGAGATTATGGAGACGCATTTTCTGGATTCCTAAGTTTGGGTCGCCGCCCCGCGACCAGCGCAGGGCGACTCGGATGAGTGGAGGGTGATCAGCTGCGCAGGGACTTGAAGTCCTCCTCAAGCCGGAGCTTGAGCAGGCCGTTCAGGGTCGCATGCACGACGGCGATGTGGTTCTTGGAACCCATCGACTTGGTGAGGACGTTGTGGACGCCCGCGGCCTCGAGGACGGCGCGGACGCCGCCGCCGGCGATGAGGCCGGTGCCGTTGGAGGCGGGGCGGAGGAAGACCTTGCCGCCGTCATACTGGCCGAGGACCTCGTGCGGGATGGTGCTGCCCTTGAGCTTGACGGAGACCATGCGCTTCTTGGCGGACTCGGTGGACTTCTTGATGGCGTCGGGGACCTCGTTGGCCTTGCCGTAGCCGATGCCGACGCGGCCCTTGCCGTCGCCGACCACGGAGAGGGCGGAGAAGCTGAAGCGGCGGCCACCCTTGACGACCTTGGCGCAGCGGTTGATGAAGACGACCTTCTCAAACATGCCGGGCTCGCCGGAGTCATTGCCGGGGCCGGAGGAAAATGAGCGATTGTTGTTAGCCATGGGTGTTAGAATTGGAGACCGCCCTCGCGCGCGGCTTCAGCGAAGGTTTTGACGCGGCCGTGATAGGGCCGGCCGTTGCGGTCGAACACGACCGAGGCGATGCCGGCGGCCTTGGCCTTGGCGGCGAAGGTGACGCCGAGCGACTTGGCGCCGGAGACATTGCCCTTCGTGCCGCCCTTCTTCACCTCGGGATCGAGGGTCGAGAGGAACACGAGGGTCGCGCCGGCGTCGTCGTTGACGAGCTGGGCGTAGATGTGCTTGCCGGAGAACTTGACGCTGAGGCGCGGGCGGACGGCGGTGCCGGTCACCTTCTTGCGGATGCGCCATTTGCGCTTCTGGAGGAGCTGGGCCTTGTAAACAGTTTTCATGGGTGGGGGTGCGGTTAGGCGACGGTCTTGCCTTCCTTGCGACGGACACGCTCGGCGAACTCGCCGACGATGCGGACGCCCTTGCCCTTGTAGGGCTCCGGCGGGTAGTAGGCGCGGATCTCGGCGGTGACCTGGCCGACGAGCTGCTTGTCCGCGCCCTCGATCTTGAGCTTGGTGCCGTCGGTGACGGTGACCTTGATGCCCGCGGGGATGTGGTGGAGGATCGGGTGCGAGTAGCCGAGGGAGAGGTCGAGCTTGTCGCCCTTGAGGATGGCCTTGAAGCCGACGCCCTGGATCTCGAGCTCCTTGAGGTAACCGACGCTGACGCCCTTGATCATGCCGGCGATCACGGAGCGGGCCGTGCCATACATGGCGCGGGAAAAGCGGGTCTCCTCGGAGGGGGAGACGACGACGGTGTTGTCCTTGATCTCGATCTTCACGACGGGCGCGAAGGTCTTGGAGACTTTGCCCTTGGGGCCGTCGACGGACACGGTGGTGCCCTTGATGTCGACCTTGACCTTGTCGGGGATCTGAACGGGTTGTTTGCCGATTCTGCTCATGGTGGTGGATTCCTTACCAGACGGTGCAGACGAGTTCTCCGCCGAGTTTGTTGCGGCGGGCGTCCTGGTCCTTCATGAGACCCTTGGAGGTTGAAATGATGGCGATACCCAGGCCGTTGAGGACGCGGGGGATGTCGGAGTAGCCGGTGTAGAGCCGGCGGCCGGGGGTGGACGAACGCTTGAGGCCGGTGATGACCGGGGCGCTGTCGACGTATTTCATGGTGACGATGACGGTCTTGTGACCGCGCTCGTCGGTGCCGGTGGCCACGTCGCGGACGAAGCCTTCGGTCTTCAGGATGCCGGCGAGGCTCTCCTTGAGCTTGGAGTGCGGGGAAACGCACTGGGCGAGACCGGCCTTCGACGCATTGCGAAGGTGGGTCAGGAAATCACTGATCGGGTCGGTCATGGACGGATGTTGTTTTGGTTGAAGCCCGGCGGATCATATCCGACTTCCGGCGGGAAAGGGTTTTTTACCAGGAGGACTTGGTGACGCCCGGGATCTTGCCGGCGAGCGCGAGCTCGCGGAGGGTGATGCGGGAGACGCCGAAGCGGCGGTGGAAGCCGCGCGGGCGGCCGCTGAGGGAGCAGCGGTTGCGGATGCGGACCTTGGAGGAATTGCGGGGGAGTTTCGCGAGTTTCTTCTGGGCGGCGAAGAACTCCTCGTCCGTGGTCGCCGGGTTGGCGAGGACAGCCTTCAGCTCGGCGCGCTTGACGGCGTGCTTCTCGACGAGGCGGATGCGCTTCTTGTTACGTTCGATGGCGGAGGTCTTGGGCATGGCGCGGGAGGGTTAGGCGGCGGAAGGTTTGGCGGCGACGGGCTCGATGCGGCGGAAGGGCATGCCGAGGAGCTTGAGGAGCTCGCGGGCCTCGTCGTCGGTGTGGGCGGAGGTCACGAAGGTGATGTCGAGGCCCATGGCGCGCTTGTTGTTCTCGACGACGATCTCGGGGAAGATGGTGAAGTCGGTGATGCCGATGGTGTAGTTGCCCTGGCCGTCGAGCTTGTTGGGCACGCCGCGGAAGTCGCGGATGGTGGGCAGCGCCACGGCGAGCAGGCGCATGAGGAAATGCCACATGGCCTCGCTGCGGAGGGTGACGTGGCAGCCGGTGATCTGGTTGGGCTTCAGTTTGAAGTTGGCGATGGCCTTCTTCGAGCGGTTAAGCACGGGCTTCTGGCCGGCGATGAGGCCGATGTCACGGGCGGCGTCGGCGATCATGTTCTTGTCGGCCTCGGAGGAGATGCCGGTGTTGATGACGATCTTCTCGAGCTTCGGGACCTGATGCTTGTTCTTGTAGCCGCGGGAGGCCATCAAGGCCGGGGCGACGGTCTCGGCGTAGTGTTTCTGGAGGGGAGTAAGTTGTTTGCTCATGGTGCTAACCGGATTTCCGACCCGGATGCTGTGGTTTTATTAAAAGTGGTGTCCCCTCGCCTTCAGGCCTTGCCCGCCGGGGCGGCGGTCTTCTTGGCGCGCTTGGAGGAATCGTAGCGCGATTGGAGCATGAGGTTCGATACGTGGATCGTGCCTTCGCGCTCGGCGATCTTGCCCTGCGGGTTTTCCTGGGACTTCTTGAGGTGGCGCTTGATCATGGCGACGCCCTCGACGACGGCGCGGTTCTTGGCCGAGCGGATCTCGAGGACCTTGCCCGACTTGCCCTTGTGGGCGCCGGCGATGACGACCACGAGGTCGCTCTTCTTGATGTGAAATTTCTGGGACATGTTAAAGGACCTCCGGGGCGAGCGAGATGATCTTCGAGTAGTTCATGGCGCGGAGTTCGCGGGCCACGGGGCCGAAGATGCGGGTGCCCTTCGGGTTGCCGTCCTCGCCGATGATGACGACGGCGTTGGAGTCGAAGCGGAGGTAGCTGCCGTCGGCGCGGCGCAGCGGGGCGCGCGTGCGGACGATGATGGCCTTGACGACCTCACCCTTCTTCACGGTGGCGTCGGTGCTGCTCTCCTTGATGTTGATGGTGATGATATCACCGACGTGGGCGTAGCGGGAGGGATGGCCGATCTTGCCGATCATCGACGCGCGGCGCGCGCCGGTGTTGTCGGCAATATCGAGGATGGAACGCATCTGGATCATGGTGGTATCTCCTGTGCGGGTCAGGCTTTCGCCGTGACGTTGGACTTGCTGGTCTTGGTGGGGACGGCCTCGGCGACGTCCTTCTCGGTAACGGCGACGACGTCCAGGCCGACGGAGGCCTCGACGACGCGGATGACGCGCCAGCGCTTCAGGCGGCTGATCGGGCGGGTCTCCATGACCTCGATCTTGTCGCCAACCTTGGCCTCGTTCTTCTCGTCGTGGACGTGGAGGACGGTCTTGCGGTTGATGACCTTGTGGTAAAGCGGGTGCGGCGTCTTGTAGGGGACGGTGACCTTGACGGACTTGTCGCCCATCTTGGAGCTGACGAAACCGATGACAGTCTTGCGGCGGGAATTGCGTGCGGGAGTCGACATGGGAGTGAGCGGTTGGCGCCGGGGCCTCAGGCGGCCTTCGTGGTTTTCTTCTGCTTGAGGATGGTCTCGAGGCGCGCGATGTCCTTGCGGTAGGTGCGCAGGAGGTGGGGCTTCTCGACCTGGCCGGTGTTCTTGCGCAGGCGGAGCTGAAGGAGCTGGTCGCGGGTCTCGCGGAGCTTGGTGGTGATCTCGGCGGGGGCGAGGTCGCGGATTTCTTTGGAAGTCATGACAATCTTTCTCCTGGGATTAGACGACGGCGCCTTCGCGGACGATGAAACGGCAGCGGAAGGGCAGCTTGGCATCGGCGAGGCGGAAGGCCTCCCGGGCGATGTTGTGGGAAACGCCGGCGAGCTCGAAGAGGACGGCGCCGGGCTTGATGACGGCGACGTAGAATTCGACCGGGCCCTTGCCCTGGCCCATGCGGACCTCGGCGGGCTTCTTGGTGACGGGCTTGTGCGGGAAGATGCGGATCCAGAGCTTGCCCTTGCGCTTGAGGTGGCGGGCGATGGTGACGCGGGCGGCCTCGATCTGCTGACCGGTCATGGGACCGCGCGAGAGGGACTGCAGGCCGAATTCGCCGAAGGCGAGGGTGTTGCCGCGCTTGGCATTGCCAGCGCGCGAGCCTTTCATCGACTTGCGGTATTTGGTGCGGGAGGGAGCTAGAGCAGGCATGGAATCGGTGGGCGGTGAGCGTCAGGCTCGGTGCCGGTTGAAAAGGTTAGTTGGCTTCGTCTTTTTTGCAGATCCAGCATTTGACACCGATCTTGCCCCAGACGGTCTGGGCCTCGGCGAAGCCGTATTCGATGTTCTCGCGCAGGGTTTGCAGCGGCACGCGGCCCTGTTTCTGCCATTCGCGGCGGGCGATGTCGGCGCCGCCGAGGCGGCCCGAGCACTGGATCTTGATGCCGTCGATACCGAGGGACATCGCGATCTGGATGGACTTCTTGATGGCGCGGCGGAAGGCGATGCGGCGCTCGAGCTGGAGGGCGACGTTCTCGGCCACGAGCTGGGCCTCGATCTCGGGTTTCTTCACTTCCTGGATGTCGAGGAGGACCTCCTTGCCGGTGAGCTTGCCGAGGGCGACCTTCATGTTCTCGACCTCCTGGCCCTTCTTGCCGATGACGATGCCGGGGCGGGCGGTGAAGATCTTGACGCGGACGCGGTTGCCGGCGCGCTCGATGAAGATGCGCGGCACCGAGGCCTGCTTGAGCTTTTCCATCAGCGTGGCGCGGATGACCTGGTCCTCATGGAGGAGCTTGGCGAAATCCTTCTTGCGGGCGAACCAGCGTGACTGCCAGTTGCGGCGGACGGCGAGGCGGAAGCCTGTAGGGTTGGTCTTTTGTCCCATGGGAAGAGTTAGTTGGATTTGCCGTCGGTGAGGACGATGCGGAGGTGCGACATGCGCTTGACGCGCGGCTTGGCCGAGCCCTTGGCGCCGGCCTTGAAACGCTTGAGGACGGGGCCGCACTCGACGAGGGCGCGGTGGACGGTGAGCTGGTCGGCCGAGAGGCTGTTGTTGTTCTCGGCGTTGGCCACGGCGCTCTTGAGCGTCTTGGCGAGGAGGCGGGCGGACTTGCGCGGGATGAGCGTGAGAAAGTCGATGGCCTCGTTGACGCTGCGGCCCTGGATGAGGTTCGCGACTTCGCGGACCTTGCGGGGCGACATGCGCGCGTTGCGGGTGAGAGCTTGGATTTCCATGTGGGTGTTTCCGGTTGGCGGGCGCCTTAGATTTCCTTGCGGGTCATGCCGCCGTGCGCCTTGAAGATGCGCGTCGGCGCGAACTCGCCGAGCTTGTGCCCGACCATGTTCTCGGTGATGTAGACGGCCACGTGGGTCTTGCCGTTGTGGACGCTGATGGTGTGGCCGACGAACTCGGGCGTGATGGTCGAGCGGCGGCTCCAAGTCTGGATGGGCTTGCGGGTGCCGGCGACCTTGGCCGCCTTCTGGATTTTTTCCAGGAGGTGGTAGTCGACAAAGAAACCTTTCTTGATGGAACGTGCCATGGTGCGGGGTCGTTGGGATTATTTCTTGTTGCGCGGCGGGCGGCCGTTGGCGCGCACGAGGATGAAGGTGCTGGACAGCTTGGAGCGGCGGCGCGTCGGGAAACCCTTCGCGAGCTGGCCCCAGGGGGAGACGAGGTGCTGGCGACCGCCACCACCCTTGGACTTGCCCTGACCGCCACCGTTGGGGTGGTCGACCGGGTTCATGGCGACGCCGCGGACGCGGGGGCGCTTGCCGAGCCAGCGGTTGCGACCGGCCTTGCCGAGCGAACGCTTGCCGTGGTCGGCGTTGGAAACCTCGCCGATGGTGGCGCGGCACTTGGCGTTGACCAGGCGGGTCTCGCCGGAGGTGAGGCGGAGCTGGGCGAAGCCGTTCTCGACGGTGACGAGCTCGGCGGAGGTGCCGGCGGAGCGGGCGATCTGGGCGCCCTTTCCGGGCAGCAGCTCGACGGCGTGCAGCTTCGTGGCGGGCGGGATGACGGCCAGCGGGAACGAGTTGCCCGGACGGTAGTCGTTCGAGTCGGTCTTCATCGCGCTATAGACGGTGTCGCCGGCCTTGAGGCCCGCGGGCGCGAGGATGTAGGCCTTGGTGCCGTCGGTGTAGGCCAGCAGCGCGAGCAGCGCGGTGCGGTTGGGATCGTATTCGATCGCCTGGACCTTGGCGGGCATGTCGAGCTTGGCGCGCTTGAAGTCGATGATGCGGTAAAGCTTCTTGTGACCGCCGCCGCGCCGGCGCGAGGTGATGCGGCCGTAGACGTTGCGGCCGCCGGTCTTGGACTTCGACTCGACGAGCGAGCGCTCGGGGCGCTTCTTGGAAATGCCATCCGGGCGGTTCAGGGTGGTGAACCGGAGGGACGCGGTGAGGGGACGGAAGGATTTAAGGGCCATGGTGGGTGGTCTCCGGGGGCTCAGACGAGCTCGATCTTGTCGCCCGACTTCAGGGTGACGATGGCGCGCTTGCTGTCGGACGCGTGCGTGGCGAGGCCCTTGCGGGTGCGCTTCGGCTTGCCGGCGCGGTTCTGGATGTTCACGCGGGTGACGGTGACCTTGAAGGTCTGCTCGACGGCCTCGCGCACGGTGTATTTCGTGGCGGACGGATAAACCTCGAAGGTGTATTGGCCGTAGTTCGAGGAGAGCTTGTTGGACTTCTCCGTCATGCGGATGGTTTTGATGACTGCAGCGGCGTTAATCATGACTGACCTCCGTTGGTGCGGGCGATGATCGTCTCGAGCGCCTTGCTGGAAACAACGATCCAGCTGTAGGTGACGAGATCGAGCGTGTTGAGTTTGGAAGCATCCTGCAGCGTGACGCGCTTCAGGTTGCGGGCGGCGCGGGTCGACTCCGTGTTGAACGGAGCGTCGACGATGAGCACCTTGCCCTTGGGGGCGATGCGGCCGATGATCTCGTTCATGAGCTTGGCCTTAGCCTGCTTCGGAGCGAAGGACTCGATGACGCTGACGTCACCGGCGCTGGCGCGGTCGAAGAGGGCGCGGTTGAAGGCGAGGGCCTTCACCTTGCCATTGATCTTCTTGGTATAGTCGCGGGGCTTCGGGCCGAACACGACGCCGCCGCCACCCCAGAGGGGGGAGCGGGTGGAGCCGGCGCGGGCGCGGCCGGTGCCCTTCTGGGCCCAGGGCTTCTTGCCGCCGCCGCGGACTTCGCCGCGGGTCTTGGTGGAGTGGGTGCCGAGGCGGGCGTTGGCCTTGTGGGCGACGACGACTTCCTTGACGGCCTGGAGGCCGCGGCTGCCCTCGAAGACCGGGAGGTTGAAGTCCTGCTCGGAACTCTTCGTGGCGTCGGGTGTGAAAATTTTGAGCTTCATGTTATGCGTTCTCCGGGGGATCAGGCTTTCTTCGGGGCTTTCTTGCCGGAGCGGATGATGACATCGTCGCCGTTGGCGCCGGGGATGGCGCCCTTGACGAGGATGAGGTTCTTGTCGGCGATGATCTTCACGACGCGCAGGTTCTGCACGGTGCGGAAATCACTGCCCATGTGGCCGGGCATCGCCTGGTTCTTGAACACGCGGCCGGGGGTCTGGCGCATGCCGATGGCGCCGATGCGGCGGTGGAACATGGAGCCGTGGGAGGCGGGGCCGCCGGCGGTGCGGAAGCGCTTCACGACGCCCTGGAAGCTCTTGCCCTTGGAGACGCCGAGCACGTCGATGATCTGGCCTTCGGTGAAGACCGCGACGGTGAGGACGTCGCCGGGCTTGACGGAGGCGGCCTCGGTGAGGCGGATTTCGTTCAGCACGCGGGGCGTGACATCGAGGCCGGCCTTCTTGGCGTGGGCGGACTCGGCCTTGGTGGCATTCTGCGGTTTCCGGGCGCCGAAGCCGATCTGGACGGCGTTGTAGCCGTCGTTCTCGACCGTCTTGACCTGGACAACCGGGCAGGGGCCGGCTTCAACCACGGTGACCGGGACCAGGACGTTTTGGGCGTCGTAGACCTGGGTCATGCCGATTTTTTTTCCTAATAGTGTAGCGATCATGGGCTAAGTGGTAGGTGGCGGGTGAGCGCCGTTTGTTTAGACCTACTTTAGCAAGGGCCGGGGTGAGCCGGCTGGCTTGGCTAAGATGGTTGGTGGGTTAAAATTTTAGACGTTGATGGTGATGTCGACGCCGGACGGGAGATTGAGTTTCTTGAGCTCGTCGACCGTCTGGGCGGTCGGCTCGAGGATGTCGATGAGGCGCTTGTGCGTGCGGGATTCGAACTGCTCCATGGACTTCTTGTCGACGTGCGGGGAGCGGTTGACCGACAGCTTCACGATGTGGGTGGGCAGCGGGATGGGACCCGAGACCCGGGCGCCGGAGCGCTTGGCGGTTTCCACGATTTCCACGGCCGACTGGTCGATGACGCGATAGTCGTAGCCCTGGAGTTTGATGCGAATGCGTTGGCCTTTCATGGCGGGATAAAGAACGAGGGTTGAAAATCAGGTGCGGGCGGGAGCCTTGGAGGAGCTCTCGACGATCTTGGCAAGGAGCGAGTTCGGAACCTGCTCGAAGTGCGACGGGGTGATGCCGGCGCTGGCGCGGCCCTTGGAGAGGGAGCGGATGTCGGTGACGTAACCGAAGAGCATTTCGAGCGGGACGTGCGCGTTGATGATGCAGGCGCCGGCCTTGTTCTCCAGGCTCTGGATCTGGCCGCGCCGGCGGTTGATGTCGCCCATCAGGTCGCCCTGGTATTCCTCGGGCGTGGTGACCTCGACGCCCATGATGGGCTCGAGCAACGCGGGCTTGGCTTTTTTCATCGCGTCCTTGAAGGCGAAGATGCCGGCCATCTTGAACGCGAGCTCGGACGAGTCCACCTCGTGGAACGAGCCGTCGGTGAGGTGGATGATGACGTCGACGACCGGGAAGCCGGCGACGACGCCGTTGTTGCAGCCCTCCATGATGCCCTCGGTGGCGGGCTTGATGAATTCCTTCGGGATGGAGCCGCCGACGATGTCGTTGATGACCTCAATGCCCTTACCCTTGCCGTTCGGCTCGAGCTTGATGCAGACATGGCCGTATTGGCCCTTGCCGCCGGACTGGCGGATGAACTTGCCTTCGCCCTCGGCGGAGCCATGCACGGTCTCGCGGTAGGCGATCTGCGGCTTGCCCGAGGTCGCCTCGACCTTGAACTCGCGCTTCATGCGGTCGCGGATGATGTCGAGATGCAGTTCGCCCATGCCGGCGAGAATGATCTGGCCGGTGTCCTGGTCCGTCTTGACGCGGAGCGTGGGATCCTCGGCGACCAGGCGCTGGAGCGCGATGCCCATCTTTTCCTGGTCGGCCTTCGAGTTCGGTTCGATGGACATCGAGATGACGGGCTCGGGGAAGGACGGCGGCTCGAGGCGGATGTCGAAATCCTCGTCGCAGAGCGTGTCACCGGTAATGACCTCCTTGACGCCGACGACGGCGCAGATGTCACCCGAGTAGGCGAGGTCGATTTCCTCGCGCTCAATCGCGCGCATGAGCACGAGGCGCGAGACGCGCTCGGTGCGGCGGGTGCGCGGGTTGTAGAGCGACATGCCCTTGGGCAGCGTGCCGGTGTAAACGCGGAAGAACACGAGCCGACCCACGAAGGGGTCGTTCCAGAGCTTGAAGGCCAGACCGGCCATCTTGCCCTTGTCATCGACGACGGCCTCGACCGTCTTGCCGTCGCTGTCCAGGCCCTGCATGGGGGGGACGTCGATCGGGCTCGGGAGATAGTTGACCACGCAGTCCAGGAGGCGCTGCACGCCCTTCTTCTTGAACGCGGAACCGGGGATCACGCCGGTGAACTGGAGCGAGATGGTGGCCTTGCGCACGCCGAGCATCAACTCGGGGACGGAGATCTCCTCGCCGTTGAGATATTTCTCGGCGATGACATCGTCATAGTCACAGACCGCCTCGATGAGCTTGGTGCGGTATTCCGCCGTCAGCGCGACCAGGTCGGCCGGGATCGGCATCGTCTTCGGGTTCATGCCGAGTTGGTCGCTCGGATCCTCCTCGAAGGAGTAGGCGACGTTCTGCACGAGATCGATCAGGCCGGAGAAATTCTCCTCCTTGCCGATGGGCAGGAAAATGGGATGGGCGTTGGCCTTGAGCTTCTCGCGCATCTCGGACACGGCGCGGAAGAAGTCGGCGCCGGTGCGGTCCATCTTGTTGATGAAGGCGACGCGCGGAACCTTGTATTTGTTGGCCTGGCGCCAGACGGTCTCGGACTGGGGCTGCACGCCGGCGACGGCGCAGAACACGGCGACGGCGCCGTCCAGCACGCGGAGCGAGCGCTCGACCTCGGCCGTGAAGTCCACGTGCCCGGGGGTGTCGATGATATTGATGCGCTGCTTGATCCCCTTCCAAGGGCCCCAGGAGGCGTTCCAGGCGCAGGAGATGGCGGCGGCGGTGATGGTGATGCCGCGCTCGCGCTCCTGCTCCATCCAGTCGGTCACCGTGGTGCCCTCGTGGACCTCGCCCATCTTGTGGACGGCGCCGGAGTAGAAAAGGATGCGCTCGGTCGTCGTGGTCTTGCCGGCGTCGATGTGCGCGGCGATGCCGATGTTGCGCGTCCACTCGAGCGGGAACGGACGGTCCTTGGCGTTGACAGGCGAGATCTTCGCCTTGTCGGTGACGACAGTAATCTTGATGGAAGAAGCGACGGACATGATGCGGATGATTCCTTACCAGCGGAGATGGGCGAAGGCGCGGTTGGCCTGGGCCATCTTGTGCATTTCTTCCTTCTTCTTCACCACCGAGCCGGTGTTGTTGTAGGCGTCGATGATCTCGGCGGCGATCGCCTCGCGCATAGGCACGCCCTTGCGGCCGTTGGCGGCGGCGACAATCCAGCGGAGCGCCAGGGATTCCTGACGCTCGAACGAAATTTCCACGGGCACCTGGTAGGTGGCGCCGCCGACGCGGCGGCTCTTGACCTCGAGCTTCGGGCGGGCGTTTTCCATCGCGCCCATCAGCAGGTCGACCGGGTCGCCCTTCTGGAGCTTCTCGCTCACCTTCTCGAAGGCACCGTAGACGATGCGCTCGGCGAGCGTGCGCTTGCCGCTCTTCATGATGACATTGATGAGGTGCGTAACCAGGGCGCTGTTATAGCGGACATCCGGAACGGTGGGACGGTGAGTGGCTCTGCGGCGACGTGACATGGCGGCTTAAAAAAGAACGAGGGTTAGGCGGAAGCCTTGGCGGCTTTCGGGCGCTTGACGCCGTATTTGGAGCGGGAGCGACGGCGCTTCTCGACGCCGGTGGCGTCGAGCGTGCCGCGAACGATGTGATAGCGCACACCGGGGAGATCCTTCACGCGGCCGCCGCGCACGAGCACAATGGAGTGCTCCTGGAGGTTGTGGCCCTCGTCGGGGATGTAGGAGATGACCTCCGTGCCGTTCGTGAGGCGGACCTTGGCGACCTTGCGGATGGCCGAGTTCGGCTTCTTCGGCGTGCGGGTCATAACCTGCACACAGACGCCGCGGCGGAAGGGATTACCCTGCAACGCCGGAGCCTTGGACTTCGCGACGATCTTGCGACGTCCCTTTCTCACGAGTTGGTTGATGGTTGGCATGTGGTTGGATAGAAGGTTGGGGAAAGTGGAAAAGGCGCGAAACCTACCGGAGACGATGGCCCCAGCAAGCACTTATTTCGCGCTTTGGTTTGAAACACGAATTTCGGTGGAAAACCGTCCGAAATCGTGGCGTCTCAGGTGCCTCTCCAGTTTGGCTGCAGTGGCTGTAAGTGACGAATGGAACAGTTACAAAAGCAGGCGGCTTCACCCTACATCAAGTGTTAAATGAGAAAAACCCCGGAAAAGTTGTTCACAATTCACTACAGCGAACGAAATCGAATTGTAAAATCAACCCACCCTCCCCTTGCCGCCTCCGGCGGACCTCCTGGCGCCGGTAGAGAAACCGGCGACTACCGCTCTGTGGCAACTCCCGACAGAGAAAACTTGTCGTTCAGCTGCACCATTCCGGCCCAGGCCGGACTAGCCGGAATCAAAAAGAACGCCCGGCCGGTGAGGGCCGGGCGAGAAGACATCAGGAGCTAGGCTCTACCGATATCTTTTTGGCGGGAGGAACTTCAGAATCCCCTTTTCAGAGGGAAAAACAAGTCTGATTTTTCAGACTCGGCTCGCTGTTTTAGTATCCGCCTTCGCTCTGCGAGCTGCGGCGCGATTGTTTTCCGGCGGCGCCGGAAAACAAAAAGCCGCGGACTTTCGTCCGCGGCTTCGAAGATATGCAGGCAGCGGTTCAGCTCGCCTCGGCCGTGGCCTTGGGGGCCTCGTCCATCGGGATCTCGCCGCCGAGCGGGAGCGTGACCTTGAGTTTCTTGTAGCCCGGCCAGCCCGTTCCGGCGGGGATCAGGTGACCCATGATCACGTTTTCCTTGAAGCCCTTCAAGTTGTCGACCTTGCCCAGCGTCGAGGCGTCGGTGAGGACGCGCGTCGTCTCCTGGAAGGAGGCGGCCGAGATGAAGCTCTCGGTCTCGAGCGAGGCCTTGGTGATGCCCAGCAGGATCGGCTCGGCCTCGGCGGGTTTGCCGCCGGCGGCCTCGATGCGCTTGTTCTCGCGCAGGAAGGCCGTGCGGTCGATCTGCTCGCCCCAGAACCACTCGGTGTCACCCGGATCGCTGATGCGGACCTTGCGGAGCATCTGGCGGATGATGACCTCGATGTGCTTGTCGTTGATCGAAACGCCCTGGAGACGGTAGACTTCCTGCACCTGGCCGATGAGAAACTCATACAGCGCGGTCGGCCCGAGGATCTCGAGGATCTCGTGCGGATCGGCGGAGCCCTCGGTGAGATGCTGGCCCTTGTGGACGACGTCACCGGCCTGCACGATGATGTGCTTGCCGTGCGGGATCAGGTGTTCCTCCTCGGCGCCGGACTCCTCGTGGCGGACGACGAGCTTGCGCTTGCCGCGGATGGAGCCCTCGAACGAGACGACGCCCTCGATGCGGGCCATCTCGGCGGCTTCCTTCGGGCGGCGGGCTTCGAACAGCTCGGCCACGCGGGGGAGACCACCGGTGATGTCCTTGGTGACGGACGCCTGGCGCGGCGTCTTGGCGAGCAGCGCACCCGGGGTGATGATGTCACCCTCGGCGACGGAAACCTGCGCGCCCGTCGGGATCGAGTAGGCGGCGACCGGCTTGCCGTGGTTGTCGCGGACCTCGATCTGCGGATTGAGGTCTTCCTTGTGCTCGATGACCACGGTCGCGATGCGGCCGGTGGACTCGTCGAGCTCGCGCTTCACGGTCACACCCGGGATCATGTCCTTGAAGTGGAGCGTGCCGGCCTTCTCGGAGAGGACGGGGATGTTGTAGGGATCCCACTGGGCGATGGTCTGGCCCTTCGTCACCTTGTCGCCGTCGGCGACGGAGAGGAAGGTGCCGACCACGATCGGGTAGGACTCGAGCTCGCGATCGTTCTCGTCGATGATCTGGAGCGAACCGGTCTTGTTGAGGACGATGCTGAAGCCCTCGGCGGTCTGCACGAGGCGCAGGCCGCGGTATTTGACGAGGCCGGCGTTGCGGACCTTGATCTCGGGGTTCTTCGAGCCGGCCGAGGCGACGCCACCGATGTGGAACGTGCGCATGGTGAGCTGCGTGCCGGGCTCGCCGATGGACTGGGCGGCGATGATGCCGACGGAGTCACCGATCTTCGCGACCTTGTTGGTCGCGGGATTGATGCCGTAGGACTTCGCGTCGATGCCGTGGTCGCTCGTGGAGGTGAGCGGCGAGAGCACCTTGACGCGCTCGATGCCGGAGTCGTCGATGCGGCGGGACAGTTCCTCGGTGATGAGTTCGCCGGAGTCCACCAGTGTCTTGGTCGGGTTGAGCGGGTCGAAGACGTCGTCCGCCGAGAAGCGGCCGACGATGCGCTCCGCGAGCGAGACCAGCATGGTCTCCCCCTCGAAGATCGCCTTCTTCCAGATGCCGTCGCGCGTGCCGCAATCTTCCTCGGTGACGACCGCGTCCATGGCCACGTCGCAGAGCTTGCGGGTCATGTAGCCGGCGTCAGCCGTCTTGAGGGCGGTGTCGGCGAGACCCTTGCGGGCGCCGTGGGTGGAGATGAAGTATTCGAGGACGGTGAGGCCCTCGCGGAACGAGGACAGGATGGGGCGCTCGATGATCTCGCCGGAAGGCTTGGCCATGAGGCCGCGGAGACCGCACAGCTGGCGGACCTGCTGCTTGTTGCCGCGGGCGCCGGAATCCATCATGATGTAGACCGGGTTAACCTCGACGCGGCCGTCGTTGTTCTCGAGCTTGGCAAAGACCGCCTTGGCGATGCGGTCGGTGGCGCCGGTCCAGATGTCGATGATCTTGTTGTAGCGCTCGCCGGAGGTGATGATGCCCTTCTTGTATTGGGACTCGACCTCGTCGACCTTCTTGCGGGCGTCGTGCACGATCTCCTTCTTGTTCTCGGGGATGATCATGTCGTCGATCCCGATCGAGATACCCGCCTGCATGGCGGTCTGGAAGCCGAGTTCCTTCAAGCGGTCGAGGGTCTCGACCGTCACGCGGTCGCCCGCCACCTTGTAGGTGTTGAGGATGAGATCGCCCAGCTTGCCCTTCGGCACCGGGAAGTTGATGAAACCGAGACCGGCGGGCCAGATCTCGTTGAAGATCACGCGGCCAACGGTGGTGAGGAGGACCTTGCGCTCCTTGTTGCCGTAGACGGTGTCCTTGCCGTAGTTGGGATTCGGCACCTGGATCCAATCGTGCACCTTGAGGGCGCCGTCGGCCTTCACGTAGATCACTTCCTGCAGGCCGGAGAGCAGCGGCACGCGGACGCCCTTGGCGGGCTTGGAACGCGGCTCGATGGTCAGGTAGTAGGCGCCGAGGACGATGTCCTGCGACGGCGTGAGGATCGGCTTGCCGGAGGACGGCGAGAAGATGTTGTTCGTCGACATCATCAGGAGTTTGCACTCCAGGATGGCCTCGAGGGACAACGGCACGTGGACGGCCATCTGGTCACCGTCGAAATCGGCGTTGTAAGCCGTGCAGACGAGCGGGTGGACGCGAATGGACGAACCCTCGATGAGCACGGGCTCGAAAGCCTGGATCGAGAGACGGTGGAGGGTCGGCGCGCGGTTGAGCAGCACCGGGTGGCCCTTGGTGACTTCCTCGAGGATGTCCCAAACTTCCGGGGACTTCTTCTCGATCATCTTGCGGGCACCGCGGACGGTGTGCACGAAGCCGAGTTCCTTGAGGCGGCGGATGATGAACGGCTCGAAGAGGACGAGCGCCATCTTCTTAGGCAGGCCGCACTGGTGGAGCTTGAGCTCCGGACCGATGACGATGACCGAGCGGCCGGAGTAATCGACGCGCTTGCCGAGCAAGTTCTGGCGGAAGCGGCCCTGCTTGCCCTTGAGCATGTCGGAGAGCGACTTCAGGGCGCGGTTGCCGGCGCCCGTGACCGGGCGGCCGTGGCGGCCGTTGTCGAACAGCGCGTCGACGGCCTCCTGCAGCATGCGCTTTTCGTTGTGGATGATGACGTCGGGCGTCTTCAACTGCATCAAATTCCGCAGACGGTTGTTGCGGTTGATGACGCGGCGGTAGAGATCGTTGAGATCGGAGGTCGCGAAGCGGCCGCCCTCGAGCGGGACGAGCGGACGCAGGTCCGGCGGGATGACCGGGAGAACCTCGAGCACCATCCACTCGGGACGGGACTTCGAGCTGATGAAGCCGCCGATCACCTTAAGGCGCTTGGACAGCTTCTTCTTGATCTGCTTCGAGCGCGTGGCACGCATCGTCTCATGCAGCTCGGCGACGACGGCCTCCATGTCGATCTGGAGGAGCACGTCGCGGACGGCCTCGGCGCCCATCTTGGCGGTGAAAGCGTCGGCACCGTATTCGTCGACGGCCTGCTGGTATTCGGTCTCGGTCAGGAGCTGCTTGAGCTCGAGCGGCGTCTTGCCCGCATTCGTGACCATGTAGTTCTCGTAGTAGATGACGCGCTCGAGCGAACGGGCGGTCATGTCGAGCAGGAGGCCGAGGCGGCTCGGCATGCTCTTGAGGAACCAGATGTGGGCGACCGGCACCGCGAGTTCAATGTGGCCCATGCGCTCGCGCCGGACGCGGGCGATGGTCACCTCGACGCCGCAGCGATCGCAGACGACATCCTTGTATTTGATGCGCTTGTATTTGCCGCAGGCGCACTCGTAATCGCGCACCGGGCCGAAGATCTTTTGGCAGAAAAGACCACCCGGCTCGGGCTTGAAGGTGCGGTAGTTGATCGTCTCGGGATTCTTGACCTCCCCCTTCGACCAGGACCGGATGGTCTCGGGCGAGGCGACGGTGATGGAAACGTTGTCGAACTGGTTTTCATCCGACCCCAGGACGGATCGGACTTCTTCGCGGGCGTGTTCGGTGCTCATTATGATTTTGCTCCCAGTATAGTGTTAAGAGTTAGCGGCTGCCGCCCAGCGCTTCGCCGAGGGCGGTGCGCTTCGCGAGTTTGATGTCGAGACCGAGGGCCTGCATTTCCTTGACCAGCACGTTGAACGATTCCGGCGTGCCGGCGCTCAGCGTGTTGTCGCCCTTGACGAGCGACTCGTAGATCTTGGTGCGGCCGTTGACATCGTCGGACTTGACCGTGAGGAGTTCCTGCAGGGTATGCGCCGCGCCGTAGGCCTCGAGCGCCCACACTTCCATTTCGCCGAAACGCTGGCCGCCGTATTGGGCCTTGCCGCCCAGGGGCTGCTGCGTGACGAGCGAGTAGGGACCGACCGCGCGCGCATGGATCTTGTGCGACACGAGATGGTTCAGCTTCATCATGTAGATGTAGCCGACGACGACCTCCTGATCGAGTTTCTCGCCGGTGCGACCGTCATGGAGCGGGCTCTTGCCCGACATCGGCAGCTTGGCCTCCTTGAGGTAGCCGCGGACCTTGGTCTCGGGAATGCCGTCGAACACGGGCGTGGCGACCTTGATGCCGAGCTTTTTGCAAGCCCAGCCCAGGTGCGTCTCGAGCACCTGACCCACGTTCATGCGCGAAGGCACGCCGAGGGGGTTGAGGCAGATTTCGATCGGGGTGCCGTCGGGCAGGAAGGGCATGTCCTCTTCCGGCACGATCTTGGCGACGACGCCCTTGTTGCCGTGGCGGCCGGCCATCTTGTCACCGACCTCGAGCTTCTGCTTCGTGGCGATGTAGACCTTGACCTGCTTGATGACGCCGGGACCGTTCTCGTCGCCGGTCTCGATCGTGGCGATCTTGCGCTCGCGGTCGCCTTCCAACTCGTCGAACTTCGACTGGAAGGAGGCGATGATCTCCATGATCTTGATGCGGACGGGCGAGGGATCGATCTCGATGTGCTTCGCGACGGCGGCCAGCTTGCGCAGGAGCGTCTTGGTGATCTTGCGGTTGGCCGGGATGATGATTTCACCGGTCTGGCCGTTGATGACGTCGAGCGGGATCTTTTCGCCGAGGAGGATGTTGGACAAGGCCTCGGTCAGCTGCTCGCGCAGCTTGTCCATCTGGGTCTTGTAGTCTTCCTGGATCTGCTTCACCTGGCGGCGGCGGTCGGACGGGGACAGGCGGTCGCGCTCCGCGTCGAGGCGGCTGGTCGAGACCTTCACGTCCATGATGATGCCGTTGACGCCGGAGGGGACGATGAGGGAGGTGTCCTTCACGTCCGCGGCCTTCTCGCCGAAGATGGCGCGGAGGAGCTTCTCCTCGGGCGCGAGCTCGGTCTCGGACTTCGGGGTGATCTTGCCGACGAGGATGTCGCCGGGCTTCACCTCGGCACCGACGCGGATGACGCCGTTGTGGTCGAGGTTCTTGAGCGCTTCCTCGCCGATGTTCGGGATGTCGCGCGTGATCTCCTCGGGCCCGAGCTTCGTGTCACGGGCGGTGACCTCGAACTCCTGGACGTGGATGGAGGTGAAGATGTCTTCCTTCAGCACCTTTTCGGAGATGAGGATGGCGTCTTCGAAGTTGTAGCCGTTCCACGGCATGAAGCCGACGAGCACGTTGCGGCCGAGCGCGAGTTCGCCGTGGTCGGTCGAGGGACCGTCCGCGATGCACTCGCCTTTCTTGACCTTCTGGCCCTTCTTGACGATGGGCCGCTGGCTGAAGCAGGTGCCGGCGTTCGAGCGCATGAACTTGCGCAGCTCGTAGACGTAGACGTGCTCCTTCGGGTTGTGCTTCGGGTGACGCGGCATCTCGCCGTCCTTGGTGACGATGATCTGCTTGGCGTCCACGGAGGCGACGACGCCGACATCTTCGGCGATGACGACAGTCTTGGAATCGCTCGCGAGGCGGGCCTCGAGACCGGTGCCGACGAACGGCGCCTCGGTCTGCAGGAGCGGCACGCCTTGGCGTTGCATGTTGGAACCCATGAGCGCGCGATTCGCGTCGTCGTGCTCGAGGAAGGGGATCAGACCGGCGGCGACGGACACGACCTGTTTGGGCGAGACGTCCATCAGGTCGACCTCTTCGGCGGTGACTTCGAGGAAGTTGCCGGAGTTACGGGCGGTGACCTTGCCGATGTAGTGACCCTTGTCATCGACCTCGGCGTTGGCCTGGGCGATGGTCTTGCCCTCTTCCTGGTCGGCCGTGAGGTAGACGACCTTGTCGGTCACACGACCCTTCTCGACGATGCGATACGGCGACTCGATGAAGCCGAATTCGTTGACGCGAGCGTAGGTGGAGAGCGAGTTGATGAGGCCGATGTTCGGACCTTCCGGGGTCTCGATCGGGCAGATGCGGCCGTAGTGCGACGGATGGACGTCGCGGACTTCGAAGCCGGCGCGTTCGCGGTTCAGACCGCCCGGCCCGAGCGCGGACAAGCGGCGCTTGTGCGTGAGCTCGGCGAGCGGGTTGATCTGGTCCATGAACTGCGACAGCTGCGAGCGCGCGAAGAAATCGCGGATCACGGTCGTGAGCGCCTTCGGGTTGATCAGCTTCTGGGGCGTGATCGAGTCGACGCTCTGGTCATAGAGGGTCATGCGCTCGCGGACGAGGCGCTCCGTGCGGCTGAGGCCGACGCGGCACTGGTTGGCAAGCAGCTCGCCCACGGTGCGGACGCGGCGGGAACCGAGGTGATCGATGTCGTCGACGATGCCGTCGCTCTTCTTGAGGCGGACGAGATACTTCGTGGCGGCGACCACGTCCTCGCTGGAGAGGATGCGGTTCTCGAGGTCGATCTTGAGGTCGAGCTTCTGGTTGATCTTGTAGCGGCCGACGCGGCCGAGGTCGTAGCGCTTCGGGTCGAAGAACAGGCGCTTGAGCAGGGCCTTGGCGTTCGCCGTGGTTGGCGGCTCGCCCGGGCGCAGCTTCTTGTAGATTTCCTTGAGGGCCTCCTCCTCGTTGCGGGTCGGGTCCTTCTTGAGCGCGCGGATGATGGCGCCCTCGTCGGCCGTGGTGTCGATGACGCGCATCGACTTGATGTCATGCTTCTCGAAGGTGCGGACGATGGCCTTGGTGAGCGGCTCGAAGGCGCGGGCGAGCACGACGCCCTTCTGGGCGTCGATGACGTCCTCGACGAGGACGAGGGTGGAGACGTTCTCGAGGTCGAGGGCCTTGCTGACCTTCAGGTCCTGGATCGTGTAGAACAGGTTGAGGATATCCAGGTCGTTGCTGAAGCCGATGGAGCGGAGCAGCGTCGTGATGAGGAATTTGCGGCGGCGGCGGCGGCGGTCGAGGTAGACGTAGAGCAGGTCGTTGTTGTCGAACTGGACCTCGAGCCAGGTGCCGCGGTCGGGGATGATGCGGAAGGAGTGCAGCAGCTTGCCGTTCGGGTGCGTGGCGACCTCGAAGCAGATGCCGGGCGAGCGGTGGAGCTGGGAGACAACGACGCGCTCGGCGCCGTTGATGATGAACGAGCCGCGCTCGGTCACCATCGGGATGTCGCCCATGAAAATCTCCTCGTCCTTGATGAAGTCTTCCTCGCGGAGGCGGAGCTTCACGTAGAGCGGGACGGCGTAGGTGGTGCCCTCGCGGAGGCACTCGATCTCGGAGCTCTTGGGCTCGCCGATCGTGTAGGAGACGTATTCGAGCGTCAGGCGCTCGTCGTAGGAATTGATCGGGAAGACCTCGCGGAAGACGGCCTCGAGGCCGTAGGGCTTGCGCGCCTTCTCAGCGGTGTCCTTCTGGAGGAACTCGAGATAGGAGCTGATCTGCAGCTCAATGAGGTTGGGCGGCTGGATCACTTCACGGAGTTTGCCGAAGTTGATGCGTTCGGAATTATTGCGGTCGGCCATGGATTTTCCCGTTTAGAGGTGAGACGAAATGAAAGTGACAAAACTCAGCCGTTCAGGAGCGAACGGCCGGCAGTGGGGCGCACGGACGCGGGGTCTCGGTGCGCGGAAAGAACGAATGAAAGAAAGCCGAAAGACAGGCCGCGGTTGGACGCGGCCTGTCTCGGTGAATTGAGCTGACTTGAGGGCTTAAACGCCAAGCGGTTACTTGAGTTCCACCTTGGCGCCGGCGGCCTCGAGCTTCTTCATGATTTCGTCGGCCTCGGCCTTGTTGATGCCTTCCTTGACGGCCTTGGGCGCACCCTCGACGAGGTCCTTGGCTTCCTTGAGGCCCAGGCCGGTGATGGCGCGGACTTCCTTGATGGCGCCGATCTTGTTCGCGCCGGCGGCGACGAGCATGACGGTGAACTCGGTCTTTTCCTCGGCGGCGGCGGCCGGAGCGGCAGCGGCGGCGGCGGGGCCGGCGGCGGCGGCGGCGGAGACGCCCCACTTGGTCTCGAGCTCTTTGACGAGCGCGGCGAGATCGAGGATCGGCTGGGCGGACAGCCATTCAATGACTTGGTCTTTGGTGATGTTGCTCATGTTGATTTCTCCTGAAGCGGATAGCGGTCCCGGGTGGAACGCGTTTAAGGGACGTATCCCCTAGCCTCTTCCTTGGATATTGGGCTTCCCGGCCGGGGCCGGGAAAATTGGGTGGTTGATCGTGGCTTAGGCGGCCGGAGCAGCGGGCTGCTCCTTCTTGACCTTGGCATCGAGGACGCGGACGAAGGCCGCACCCTGCATGGTGAGCATGCCGAGGAGCATCGAGCGCAGGGCGTCGAAGGAGGGCAGGTCGGCGAGCTTCGAGAGATCGGCGGCCGTCATCAGCTTCTTGTCGAGCACACCCACCTTGACCTCGAGTTTCTGCTTTTCCTCGATGAATTTCTTGAGCGTCTTGGCGACGCCGGCGGGGTTCTTGCCGCCCACGACGACGGCCGTCTGGCCGGTCAGGGACTTGTCCAGGTCGGGCAGCCCCATCGCCTTGGCGGCGACGCGGAACGAGCTGTTCTTGACGACGTGGAACTCGGCCTTCTCGGGGGCGAGGCGCTTGCGCAGCTCGGCCGCATCGGCGACGGTGAGTTTCGTGAAGTTGGTGAGGATGACGTAATCGGACTTGTTCAGGTGCCCGCTGACTTCATCGATCAGGTATTTTTTTTCGGCTCTCATGGTGCGTGGCTCCTTAGAATTTGTTGAACTCGGTGGAGGCCAGCTTGACGCCGGGGCTCATGGACGAGGAGAGCGTGACGCTCTTGATGTAGTGGCCCTTGAACGCGGCCGGCTTGGCCTTGCCCACAGCCTCGAGGACCGCGGCGACGTTTTCGGTGATCTGGTCGGGCGTGAAGGAGCGCTTGCCGACGCCGACGCCGATGTTGGCGGTCTTGTCGACCTTGAACTCAACGCGGCCGGCCTTGACGGCCTTGATGCCGGCGGCGATGTCGTCGGTGACGGTGCCGGACTTCGGGTTGGGCATGAGGCCCTTGGGACCGAGGACGCGGGCCAGGGTGCGGACCTGCTTCATGGCCTCGGTGGTGGCGATGGCGACGTCGAAGTCGAGCCAGCCGGCGTTGATCTTGGTCATCAGCTCGGCGAGGCCGGCATGATCGGCGCCCGCGGCGAGGGCCTTGTCGGCATCGTCGGTGAAGACGATGACGCGGACCTTCTTGCCAGAGCCGTTGGGCAGCGGCGTGGTGCCGCGGACCATCTGGTCGCCCTGGGCGGGATCAACGCCGAGGCGGAAAGACAGTTCGACGGTCTCGTCGAACTTGGCCTTGGGGAATTTGCCAAGGAGCTCGACCGCTTCCTTCAGCGGGTATTCCTTGGTGAGATCAGCCGCCGAGACGGCGCTGCGGTATCTTTTGCTATGTTTGACGGGCATTTTGGACTCCTTGCGGTGCGAACGTCCCGGTGGGGACTCCCGCGGTGAGTTGCGGTTGGGGGGAAAATCAGTCGACGACCTCGATGCCCATGTTGCGGGCGGTGCCGGCGATCATGCGGATCGCGGCCTCCTCGCTGTTGGCATTCAGGTCGTTCTTCTTGATCTTGATGATCTCGAGGATCTGTTTCTTGGTCACCTTGCCGACCTTGTCCATGTTGGGCTTGGCGGAACCGGTGGCGATGCCGGCGGCCTTCTTCAGGAGCACGGACGCCGGGGGCGACTTGAGGATGAAGGTGAAGGACTTGTCGGCGTAGACCGTGATGACGACCGGAATGATCATGCCATTCTGGTCCTTGGTCTTCGCGTTGAACTCCTTGCAGAAGCCCATGATGTTGACGCCCTGGGCGCCGAGGGCGGGACCGACGGGAGGAGCTGGGTTGGCCGCACCGGCGGGAAGCTGGAGACGGACGTAGCCTTGAATCTTTTTGGCCATGGTAGTTTTTGGTAAGGGCGGACTGGTTGGTGGGGGGCGGCTGGATCAGCTTTCAGAGGCGCGCTGGACCTGCCAGTATTCGAGTTCGACGGGCGTAAACCGACCGAAAATGGAGACGGAAATCTTGAGCTTGCCGCGGGCGGGATCGACCTCGTCGACGCGGCCGGTGAGGTTGGCGAAGGCGCCGTCGGTGATCTTGAGTTCCTCGCCGACCTCGAAGGTGACTTTCGGCACTTCCTTGCCCGAGGCGGCCTCGATGCGGGCCTTGATCTCGTCAATCTCGGTCTGGCGGAGAGCGGCGGGATGGTCGCCCCCGACAAAACCGATGACCCCGGCCGCATCCTTCACAAAGTAGAAGGGCTTGATGTTGACCTTCTTTTCCGCGTCGTAGAGCGCCATGTTGATGAACACGTAGCCCGGGTAGAGTTTGCGGACCTTGGTGGACTTCTTGCCGCCCTTGACCTCGGACACGACCTCGGTCGGCAGCAGCACCTCGAAGATGTGGTCGTCGAGCTCCTCGGCCTTCTTGAACTTCTCGAGGTAGTTTTTCACCTTGTTCTCCTGGCCGGAGAGGGTGTGGAGCGCGAACCATTGGGCGCCGGTGGCAGTCTGGGTGGTCATCGGGCGGGGCGGTTAGCGGCTGACCAGCGAGGTCACGGCATCGATCACGTTGTAGAGGGCGAAGTCGCTGATGCCCGTGAACAGGCCGAGGAGGAGGCACGCGACGATCACGACGATCGTCGAGTCCTTGAGCTCGGACTTGGACGGCCAGTCGGCCTTCAGCAACTCGTGCCAGAGTTCGACGAAGAAGATGCGGGCGGTGCGGAAGGGATTTGCCATGGGAGCGGGAGGGGCGGAAGGCGGAAGGTGGCAGGCGCGGAGGGAATCGAACCCCCAACCAACGGTTTTGGAGACCGCTACTCTACCAATTGAGCTACGCGCCTGTGTTTATTTCTTTTAGACGACACAGCCGGGACCCCCAAAGGAGCCCCGGCAGCGTCAGTCGGAAGAGGTTAAGGACGCTTATTCGACGATCTCGGTGACACGACCGGCACCGATGGTGCGGCCGCCCTCGCGGATGGCGAATTTCTGGGTCTTCTCCATGGCGATCGGAACGATCAGCACGATGTCGACGGCGATGTTGTCGCCCGGCATGATCATCTCGACACCCGTCGGGAGATTGACGACGCCCGTCACGTCCGTGGTGCGGAAGTAGAACTGGGGACGATAGCCGTTGAAGAACGGCGTGTGGCGGCCGCCCTCGTCCTTCGAAAGAACGTAGATCTCGGCCTTGGCCTTCGTGTGCGGGGTGATGGACTTCGGGGCCGCGATGACCTGGCCGCGCTCGATGCCATCCTTTTCAATACCGCGGAGGAGGATGCCGACGTTGTCGCCCGCCTGACCGTAGTCGAGCAGCTTGCGGAACATCTCGATGCCGGTGACGACGGTCGTGGTCGTGTCCTTGAGGCCGACGATCTCGACGGCGTCGTTGAGCTTGCACTTGCCGCGCTCGATACGACCGGTGGCGACGGTGCCGCGGCCGGTGATGGAGAACACGTCCTCGACGGACATCAGGAAGGGCTTGTCGATCTCGCGCACGGGCTCGGCGATCTCGGAGTCGATGGCTTCCATCAGCTCCTGGATGGCCTTCTCGCCCTCGGGCTTGCCCTCGAGCGCGGCGGTGGCGGAGCCACGGATGATCTTGGCGTTCTTGCCGTCAAACTGATACTTGGTCAGGAGGTCGCGGATTTCCTCTTCGACGAGGTCCAGCAGCTCGGTGTCCTCGATGAGGTCGACCTTGTTCAGGAAAACCACGAGCTTCGGCACGCCGACCTGGCGGGCGAGCAGCACGTGCTCACGGGTCTGCGGCATCGGGCCGTCCGCCGCGGAGACGACGAGGATAGCACCGTCCATCTGGGCGGCGCCGGTGATCATGTTCTTGACGAAGTCGGCGTGGCCAGGGCAGTCGACGTGCGCATAGTGGCGCTTGTCGGACTCATACTCCACGTGGGCCACCGCGATGGTGACGGTCTTGGTGGCGTCGCGCACGGTGCCGCCCTTGGCGATATCAGAGTAAGCCTTGATCTCAGCCAGGCCCTTGCGGGACTGGACCGCCAAAATGGAAGCGGTGAGCGTCGTCTTGCCGTGATCGATGTGACCGATCGTGCCGACGTTGACGTGGGGCTTCTTGCGTTCGAATGTTGCTTTAGCCATGAGGAGCTGGAGTAGGTTGTTGGTGGTTGAAGTGGTTGATCTTTATTAACGTCGGAGATCACCGACGTTGGCCTGGAGCCCAGAAACGGATTTGAACCGTCGACCTCCCCCTTACCAAGGGGGTGCTCTGCCAACTGAGCTATCTGGGCAGACCGAGGCACAGACCAAAATGGAAAAGAACGCTCAGAGAATAGCCCGTAAAATTGTCCGTCAACTAGATTCTTGCGGTTTCCCCAAAATACTACGGACCCACCACAACACGGTAGCGGCCCGGACTCAGACGCTCGCCCAACCGGAACGTCTTTACAAGATAGGAGCGAAAGAAACCATCCACTTCCTCCCAACCCGATCCGCTGACCAGAACAGGATCACCGATCAGCCCGGCACTGCTGACCACGGCAAGAAATTCCAAGGGTGCAAAGTCAGTGCGCGGGAGCGCGATGTTACCAAGTGCCTGATGTATAACATTATCATGAGTTCCAAGGTTTCTCACCTCCATGAAAGCGCCGCGCACTGCCAAGGTCGTTCGAGGCACGTCAATCTGTCCCATTCCGGCAAAAGGAGCCTCATTTCCCTGAACAAACAGATCGGCGAGGCGTTCCGGCACGACGGCCGGCTCATTCCCATAGATTTTGATCTGTTGCTCACCGAGCGTGATATTCTCGGGAAAACTGCTGAAAACCTGCCCGGGCTGCCGGCGCATGCTTTCCCGGAGGGGGCGCTGGCCGAAGTTCCTCTCGGTCGGGAAAAACAGCGGCGCGGGATCCATTAGTTCCGCCTGCTCGCGCAAGATTTGGTCCCCCTGCCCTGCGCCCACCGTCGCCAGACGCACAAACGGCGCCGGTCGTGGAGCGACCCCGGCGGCGACCGACGGCTTCACCCGGGCCATCGTCCACCATATCCCCGTCACGGCGATGGCGGCGACCAGTCCGACCCAGACGCGGCGTTTGATCTCAAGTTTGCCGATGCGCATGGCGCCTCCCTATTTTGCCGGCAGTTGCGGCGGCGGCTCGGCGGCGAGCAGCACGTTGGCGAAGCCCACCTCCCGCGCCATCTCGCACAGGTCGGCAAATGCCTGCACCGTGACTTGGCGATCCGCGCGCACGAGCATCACGGCACCGGGATGTTGCTTGGTATAACCGACCTTGTCCATGTGCTTGCGCAGCTCGGACAGGGACAAATACATGCCGCCTTCAAACAAGATCATGTTGTCGCTCCGATAGCTCACGACCACGGAGGCCGTGCCGGCGCCCTGTGATGCGGCCCCGACCGAGGGCAGGACCAGCGTGCCTTGCTCGCCCACCCCGACCGGCAGGCCCGGTGCCAGCACGAAGTTCGAACCGAACAGGCCGAAGAAAAGCACAATCACCCCGACGTTTACCCACGCGACAAAATCAAGGTCGCGCGGCGGCGGACTCATCCGCGATTCCAGCTCGAGCGGGCGCGTGATCATTTCTGTGTCCCGGAGCCGTTGCGGTATTCGCGCAGCAGGAAGCGCATGAGTTCGCTTCCCGCCCATTCCATGTCCTGCACCAGCAGGCGCACGCGGCCCGTCAGGAAATGCCGCCCGAGGTGCGCCGGGATCGCCACGACGAGGCCGGCCGCCGCCGTCAGCAGGGCCTCCCACATGCCGCCGGCAAGCACTGCCGGGGTCGCGTAGTTGCCACCTTGGTTGAACAGCCAGAAAGTCTTGATCATCCCGAGCAGCGTGCCGAGCAGGCCGAACAGCGGCGCAATCTGCGCGATGGCCGCGAGCGCGCTGATGCGCCGCTCCAACACGGGAATCTCCACGATGGCGGCCTCCTGCACGGCAAACCGCATCGCCGGCTCGTCATCCGCCGCATGCCGCAGCCCCGCCTTCACCACCTTGGCCACCGGCCCGGGCGTTTCCTCCGCCAGCGTCAGCGCCTCCATGAGGCGCTGTTTCAGCAGCAGGTTCTTGATGCCGCCGAGGAATTCCGTGGACTTGATCTGCGCGCGGTGCAGGAACAATGCCCGCTCCACAAAGATGACCACCGCCGCCAGGCCGAGCAACACCAGCAGCCACATCACGGGGCCGCCCTGAGCAAAGACACTGTAGCTGAATGCATTCATCGGATTCCGCGCATCTTGCCCGGCGGCGTCCATGCGTCCATGCCAAAGCTCACGGCTTCGCCTCCCCGGTCGGGCGGAACCGCGCGAGTTTCGCCTGCGCCTGCGCCGTGCCGCTCAGCTTGTGCTCCACGATCAGCTGATATGCGCGCTGCGCCTCGTCCAGGCGGCCCGCATCCTCGTGGATCTGCCCGAGCTCCAGCAGAGCGCGGGCGACCCAGTAGCGACCCTTCGCGCCCAGCGCCGCCGCTTGGGTCGCATCGAGCAGGAACGAATCCACCACCGACCAGAAAATCGCCTCCGCCTTCACCGGCTGCGCGCGCTTCGCCAACGCATACCCCCACTTGAAACCCGCCTCCACCCGCAGGTCCACCGGCGCCGATGGCAGGTCGCGCAGCCGCTCGAACAGCGCCGTCGCGCTTTCCGCGTTGGCCGCGCTGTTGGTCCCCAAGGCAAAGAGTGTGTCGGCCAGGGCGATCTGGGCGAGCAGGATGTCCGGATGCTGCCCCTGATTGTTGATGAGATCCTCATAGACCTGCCGCGCCTGCGGAAAATAGGTCAACTTCCGCAACAAGTCCCCCTGCTTCAGCCGCGCATAGAACACCAGCTCATCCCGCGGGTAGTCTTCCACCAGCTGCTCAAGCCGCTTGTTGGCTTCCTCCAGGTGCCGGTCGAGCCCTTGCCGCTCGAGATTCAGCGCCGCCTCGTATAAGGCGAGCGGCGCATACTCGCTCTGCCGGTATTCCTTGTTTTCCACGAAACTCAACAGGACCTTCTGCGCTGCGGCCAAGTCCCCGGTCTGCGACAGGTGCACGGCCTGCACGAGGTAGGAATACTGGGCGGCGTCCGTGGCGCGATAGTCCGTGCGCAGCTTTTCCAAAAGGGCGAACCCCTCTTTGTCCCGGTTCAGCGCCAGCAGCGCCTGGGCCTTCAGCAGCTGGGCCATGCTCGTGACATTGGTGCGCAACGCCTCATCCAGCTGAGCGGCGGACGCCAGCACACGCAGCAGCTCGTCGGCCTGCTGCTGGGTGAGGTCGGGCTGCCCGTTGTCGAACGAGAGCTTCGCCCGCAACCAGGTGAGCCGGATGCGCAACTCTTCCGTCATGCCCGGGGTGTCGCCGGTGAGCAGCCGGTTCACGCGTGCGTAGGCCGCCGGGGCCTGCCCGTTCACCTGCATCGCCTGCACCAGGTTCCATTCGGCCTGCCAGCGGTTCAAGGCGTCGAAAGCCGGGTTGGCCACCGACTCGTCGAGCTGCTTCGCGGCGGCGGCCAGCTGGTCCGCCCGGATGTTGGCGAGCACGCGCTGAAAGATGAGCACCCCCGCCGGCACCACCTGCGGGGCCTCGCGGAGCGCGGCGTCGTAGGCGTCGGCTGCATTCTTGTAATCCTCGGCCAGGAAGAACGCCTCGGCCAGCAGCACCCCCAGCTCCGCCCGGTCGCTGCCGGGGGCGAGCACCGCCCGCAGCTGGGCGATCACGTCCGCCGCCGAACGATAGCGCTTCAGGTCCCAGGCCACCGCGAGCCGCACGCCCAGCGCCGCCGGCTTCAGCGGCGAGCCGGGATAACGTTCGAGCAGGTCGCGCGCATCCTGCTCCGCCGCGGCGTAGGCCTGGTCGTCGAGCGCCGTCTGCGCGCGCACCAGATACAGGTCCTCGATGATGGGATGCTGCGCCGGCGCACCGATGAGGGCGCTCAGGTCGCGGCGAAGCTGTTCGCGCTCCGCGGTGGTTTTCGCGCCGCGGGCCAGCAATTGCAGCGCAAGGCGCTGGGTTTCGGGCTTCTGGCCGTCGCGCAGCAGGTGCTTGAAGGCCTGCCGCCCGGCGACGCTCTGCTCCCCGGCGATCAGCCCGAGCATCAGGTTGAGCTGGTCGGCGGCCTCCCGCTCCGACACCGGCACCACCGCGAGCTGCCGCTGCAGCAGGGCCTGGGCTTCCGCGGCCCGGTCGAGCTTGTGCAACGCCGCCGCATAGGTCCGCACATAGGTATAGCCGGTGCGGGTGCCTTGGAACCGCTCCATGTTGCCGAGCAATGCGGCCAGTTGTGCTTCGCCGGGCCGGCCGTCCCGCAGGCGGGTCTGCTCCTGCCCGAGCGTGAAGCGCGCCTTTTGCAGATCCGACACCGCGGCCTTCTCCGCCTGCTCGTAGAAATTGTTCGCCGTCGCCGTGTCCCCGTCGAGGTCCGCCACCTGGGCCTGCAGGAAATACCACCAGCCCCGGTCGGCGGCCGGCAAATCCTCCACCTTGCCCGCGGCGAGCGCCGCCTTGGCCTGGGGCGTCCGGCGCGCGTTCGCGGCGATGAGCCCCGCGCGCAGCTGATAGGCCGCGTTCTGGGGACCAGCATACTCCGCCAGAATTTTCTCCGCGTCCGCGATCTCGCCGCCATCGAGCAGTGCGGTCACCAGCGCCAGCGTCAGGCGCGGCCGGCTGCCCGCGGGCAGATTTGGATCGCGCAGCATATCGCGGTAAATGCCCGCGGCGGTGGCGGGAAATCCCGTCTGGAGCGCCGCGTTGGCCCGCCCTTCCGCCACGATCCACCGGCCGGGCACGAAACCCGCCGCGGCCGCCGGGCTGGCCAACGGACTCGGTCCCGCCACCTGGGCCGAGAGCGGACCGGCCGCCCAGCCCAGGCATAGCGTCAGGAGAAGGCGCACGGTCGGTTTCATGGAGGGCCCCAGCGTGCAGCCCGCTGCGCCGCGTGGCAAGCGCGCCTTGCCGGCCGGCCCCGCCTGTGGCTCTAAAGACCCCGCCGCGGTGTAACTGGAAATTTCTCGCTCCGCCGCGCCCGCTGCGGCAAGTTGCCCTCCGTCCAGTTCAACCTTCCTACACTATGAGTGCTGTCCTGATCCTTCTCGGAGTCCTGCTCCTTGTCGCCATCGTCCTCGGTCTGTGGGTCGCGGGTATCTACAACTCCCTCGTCACGCTGCGCAACCGCTTCAAAAACGCGTTCGCCCAGATCGACGTCCAGCTCAAGCGCCGCTACGATCTCATCCCCAACCTCGTCGAGATCGCCAAGGGTTACCTCAAGCACGAGCGCGAGACCCTCGAGGCCGTCATCGCCGCCCGCAACACCGCCTACGCCGCCTCCAAGGCCGCCGCCGCCAATCCCGCCGACGCCGGCGCGATGAAGGGCCTCCTCGGCGCCGAGGCCGGCCTCGCCGGCGCCATGTCGCGCCTCATGGTCGTCGCCGAGCAATACCCCGACCTCAAGGCCAACCAGAACATGATGCAGCTCACCGAGGAGATGACCTCCACGGAAAACAAGATCTCGTTCGCCCGCCAGGCCTACAACGACTCCGTCATGGTCTACAACACGACCCGCGAATCCTTCCCGACCAATATTTTCGCCGGCATGTTCAACTTCACGGAGGCCCAGCTCTTCCAGATCGAGAACGTCGCGGAGCGCGCCGCCCCGCAGGTCAAGTTCACGTGAAAGACTGAATGGGCGAAGGGCTGAAAAGCTGAAGCCGCAGCCTCGGCGGTGGCACAACAGGATTTCAGCCCTTCAGTTTTTCAGTTCTTCAGTCTTTCCCCAATCCATGGACTTCTTCGAGGCCCAGGAGCGCGCCCGGAAACGAACCAACCGGCTCGTCCTCCTCTTCGTGCTCGCCGTGCTTGGGACGGTGTTGGTTGGCTATGCCGCGGTGATGCTGGCGGTCACTTACACCGGGGACTACCAGGCGCGCGGACGCCGCTCGTATCAGGCCCGTCCCGCCTTGACCCAATCCTGGTGGAATCCGCAGCTTTTTCTCGGCACGGCCGGCGGCATCATCACCATCGTCGGCCTCGCCTCCCTCTACAAATGGTCGCAGATGCGCGCCGGTGGCGCGGCCATCGCCGAGATGGCCGGCGGCCGCGCGGTTGACCCCAAGACCACCGACCTGCGCGAGCGCAAGCTGCTCAATATCGTCGAGGAGATGTCCATCGCCTCCGGTATCCCGATGCCCGCAGTCTATGTCCTGGAGGAGGAACCAGGCCTCAACGCCTTCGCCGCCGGCCTCACCACCAGCGACGCCGCCGTGGCGGTCACGCGCGGCACGCTCGACCGACTCACCCGCGACGAGCTGCAGGGCGTCATCGGCCACGAGTTCAGCCACATCCTCAACGGCGACATGCGGCTCAACGTCCGCATCACCGCCGTCGTCTTCGGCATCCTGGTCATCGGCCTGCTCGGTCGGGGCATCCTTCAGTCGGTCGGTCGGGGCCGCGTCCGTTCCGGCGGCAAGAAGGACGGGGGCGTGGTCGCCATCCTCGCCATCGGGGTCGCCCTCATGATCATCGGCTACGTCGGCTATTTCTTCGGCCGCATGATCCAGGCCGCCGTGTCGCGCCAGCGCGAGTTTCTCGCCGACGCCTCCGCGGTGCAGTTCACCCGCAACCCCGGCGGCATCACCGGCGCCCTCCGGAAGATCGGCGGCTACGCGCTCGGCGGCACGGTGGTCGGCAAGCACACGGCCGAGATCGGCCACTTTTTCTTCGCCCAGGCCTTCCGGTCCAACTTCGGCGGGCTCTGGGCCACGCACCCGCCGCTCGACGAGCGCATCCGCGCGGACGACCCGTCATGGGACGGCAAGCTCTTCGAGCCGGAGGCGGTGGTGGACATCACCCGCGAGAGCTTCGCCACCGCCGGCTTCGGCGGCGGCACGCGTTACGGGGCCAATGAGACCGTGGATCGTGTCTATAACGCGCCGGCCGACATTCCCCCGCCGATTCCCGTCCAGCCCGTGGCCTTCAAGCCCGCCCGCATCATCGCCGACATCGGCGCCCTGACGGAGTCGCACTTCCGTTCCGCCCAGCTCCTGCTGGAGAACATCCCCGCCCGGCTCCGCGAGGCCACCCGCGACCCCGCCACGGCCCAGGTGCTCGTCTACGGCCTGTTGCTCAACGGCGACCGGGCCGCACGCGACACCCAGCAGCAGCTGGTGGAAAAACATGCCGGGACTCCGGCCGCCACGGCGCTCGCCGGCCTGCGTTCCGCCCTCAGTGTGGTTGATCCCGCCGCACGCCTGCCGCTGCTGCAGATTTCCCTCCCGACCCTCCGCACCCTCGACCGCGCCGCGCTCGACCGCTTCGTCACCACCCTCGACGAACTCGTCCACGTCGACGGCCAGGTCACGCCCTTTGAATACGCCCTGCAGAAGATGCTGCTGAGCCAGCTGGAACTCGCCAAGGCCCCCGCCCGGCGCGTGCAATTCGACTCCCTCACCGCCGTGCGCAACGAGGTCGCCGTCGTGCTCTCCTCCCTCGCCCACCTCAGCGCCAAGGATTCCGCCGCCGCCTTTGCCGAGGGCGCCGCCCAGCTGCCGGTGATCCGCGACCAGCTCGCCCTGCTGCCGCCCGCCGCGTGCGGCCTCGAACAGGTCGATGCGGCGCTCGACCAGCTCGCCGTCTGCGCGTTGCCGATCAAGCAGCGCCTCCTGGTCGCCGCCGGCCACGTCATCGCCAGCGACGGCACGGTCACGGTCGGGGAGGGTGAACTCTACCGCGCCTTCGCCGCCACGCTCGACTGCCCGATGCCCGCGCTGGGGCAGGCCGCTTAGTGCCGGATCTGGTTGATCACGATCGCGAGGATGATCGACGCGATGATCAGCCCGCGCGCATAAAGTGTGCGCTTGGCCGCGTCGGGGACGAAACGATCCTCCCGCTGGGCCAGCCACATGAAGAAAAAACCCGGCAGGATCATCACATAAAGCCAGTGCACCCCCAGCCAGGTTAGCAGCCGCCCCACCTCGACCGAGAGCGACCAGCCGAGCACGAACGACGCGAACAGCAGCGCAAACGTCACGCTCCGGCCCTTGAAGCCGCGCCAGAGCCAGGAGATCGCAAACGGATTGACCATGCTGCGAGTCAAACGCCCGCCGCCCGGCTGGCAAGCCGCCGTCCGGATTCTGTCGCGACGGATTCGAGCTTCAGCCCGGGGGGCAATCCTGCTAGGCATGATACTCGTGCAAGCGCACCTTCCTTGGTTGCGGCGCAGCGGGCCGGATGATCCACCGGCGGCGGATCAGTGGCGAACGCTCGCCCGCCGGATAGGACTCCTCCCCTGGGCCCTGGTTGCAATTTCCGTGCTGCTCAGCGGCTGCGTCTCCGCCAAATACAAGTCCGCGACCGAAAAAACGCCGCCCGTGCCGCTGCATCTCACCGGCGAACCGGCTCCGCTGCTCGTCACGGTCCAAAGCGTGATCGTGTATCGCGGACCCGGCTCTTGGAAGCGTGACGCCTACTGGGACGAATATCTCGTGGCGCTGACCAATCAGGGCGGGGCACCCGCCACGCTGGAAACGGTGTCATTGACCGATTTAACCGGCACCCCCAACACCCCCAGCGACAATCCTTGGCTGCTCGAAAAACAGAGCCGGACCCGCGAGGCGGAGCTGAAAGCCAACCTCAAGGATGTGGCCCTTCAAGTCGGCGGCGGTTATGTGGTGCTCTCCGCCACATTGACGGGCGCATTGGCGGTCGGCGGCTTCGCCGGGGGTCTGGTGGCGCTCCCCGCCTTTGTGGCCGGCACCATCTATTCCAACGTCCACCACCGCCACCAGATCGAGGACGAATTCGCCCGGCGGCGTATTGTGCTGCCGGGCACCATCGCCCCGGGTCAGACGCTGCAGGGCAGCCTCTTTTTCCGCATTTCCCCGGGTCCCCGGCAGATCGCGTTCCTGGTGCAACTCGACGGAGCGTATCAAAAGATCGTCGTCGAACTCGCCCCGCTGGCCGGGTTGCACCTGAAAGCCAAACCCTGATCCGGGCACCGCCCGGCTTGCCAGCGCCGGTCCCGCCGCCACAGTGGCAGGCGTGACTTTAGCGGAAAAGCAACGCCAACTGATCGAGGACTACACCATCATTCCCGATCCGCAGGAACGACTCGGAGCCGTGGTGGACAACGCCCGCCGCCGTCCGCCGCTGGCCGAGACGGAGCGCACCGAGGCCAACCGCGTGAAGGGCTGCGTTTCGCAGGCGTGGGTGGTCGGGGAGGTGCGCGACGGCCGCTGCCACTTCCGCAGCGATGCCGACTCCCCGCTCGTGCGCGGCCTGCTCGTGCTGCTGTGCGATTTCTACAGCGGGGCCACGCCCGCCGATGTCGCCGCCACCGAGCCCGCGCTGCTGGAGGAACTCGGCCTCGCCCGGAATCTCTCCCCCACCCGGCTCAACGGTCTGCGCAGCGTGCGCGCCAGGATCCGCGAATTCGCCGCCGCCGCCTGAACCCGACTTCGCGGAAACCTGGGGCCGGCCCGCTCGTCATTAGCCCACACTGGAATCCACGCCCATGTCCGACGACCATCATCGCCCGCACCCGTGCTGTGGCATCTCGACCGATCCCGCCGATTATTTCCTGACTCGCCGCCAGTTCCTCAATCGCGTCGGCCTGGGTCTCGGCGGCCTGAGCCTCGCGGGCCTGCTCGACCCGCTTGACCTGGTTGCCGCTCCCGCCGGCGCAAACTCGCTGGCGCCGCACGCCCCGCCCTTCCCCGGCAAGGCCCGGGCGGTCATCCACCTCTTCGCCTCAGGCGCCCCGTCGCACGTGGACACCTGGGACCCGAAGCCGATGCTCACGCGGATGAACAACAAGTCGATCGGCGACGACGGCGTCGCGATGGGCTCGCCGTTCAAGTTCTCGGCCTACGGCCGGTCCGGCCTCGAGGTCAGCGAGCTTTTCGCCAAGACCGCCGCGCACGCCGACGACCTGGCGGTCATCCGCTCGATGCACACGGACATCCCGGCGCATGACGTTGCCACGGTGTTCATGAACACCGGCTCGATCCGCCTCGCCAAGCCCAGCCTCGGCGCGTGGACCGTCTACGGCCTGGGCTCCGAGAACCAGAACCTCCCCGGCTTCATCTCCCTGCGCAGCGGCAAGCTCCCGACCGGCGGCGCCGCCAACTACGGCGCGGCCTTCCTGCCCGGCATATACCAGGGCACCAGCGTCAACACCTTGGCCCCGAATGTGCAGCAGATGATCCAGAACATCCGCAACGCCTACGTCTCCAAGGCCGAGCAGCGCCGCCAGCTCGACTTCATCCACTCGCTCAACGAACTCCACGCGCAGAATCTCCAGCGCGACGCCGCGCTCGAGACGCGGCTCGAGACCTACGAAATCGCCTTCCGCATGCAGGCCGAGGCGACCGACGTGTTCGACCTCAACAAGGAACCCGCCGACGTCCGCGCCGCCTACGGCAACAGCCCACAGGGCAAGCAGCTCCTCATCGCGCGCCGCCTCGTCGAGCGCGGCGTGCGCTTCGTGCAGGTCTGGCACGACGGCTGGGACCACCACCAGGATCTTGAAGACCGCATCACCGCCAAAGCCGGCGAAATCGACCAGCCGCTTGCCGCGCTCCTCACCGACCTCAAACAGCGCGGCCTGCTCGACTCAACCCTCGTCATCTGGGGCGGCGAGTTCGGCCGCAAGCCGACCAAGGACCGCAACGGCGGCGAGAATCCCGGCCGCGATCACAATGCCAAGGCCTTCTCCACCGTCCTCGCCGGCGGCGGCATCAAGGGCGGCGTGGTCCACGGCGCGACCGACGAGTTCGGCGCCGCCGCGGTCAAGGACAAGGTCCACGTGCACGACCTGCACGCCACCATTCTCCAGTGCATGGGCTTCGACCACACGAAGCTGACCTACCGTTTCAACGGCCGCGACTTCCGGCTCACCGACGTCGCCGGCAACGTCGTCAAACCGATCCTGGCATGAGCGCCGCTGCCCAAGGTGGAACCCGGCCTCCGGACGGGTTGTTCCAGCCCCGACCGCCGAGAGTGCGTCCGGGGACCGCGCTCCACCTCCTCACCCTCACTTTCACTCTCACGCTTTCCGCCGCGGACCCCGCCCTCTCCCCCGCCGATCTCCAATTCTTCGAGACCAAAATTCGTCCGGTCCTCGCGGAGAATTGTTACAAGTGCCACAGCCACCAGGCCGACCGCATCAAGGGCCGGCTGCTGCTCGATTCACGCGACGCCGTGCTCGCCGGCGGGGTCTCCGGCCCGGCCCTGGTGCCCGGCCATCCGGACGACAGCCTGCTGATCCAGGCCATCCGCTACACCGACGAGGACTTGAAAATGCCGCCCCAGGAGCACGGCGGCAAACTGACCGAACCGCAGATCGCCGATCTCACCGAGTGGGTGCGCCGCGGCGCCCGCGACCCGCGCATCCCGGCCCTGGGCGCCAGCGGCAAAGCCTACGGTGGCGTCGGCCGGGCCCATTGGGCCTTCCAACCCGTGCAGCCGCCCGCCGTGCCCGCCGTCAACGACCCCGCCTGGGGCCGGTCGCCGGTCGACAACTTCGTGCTGGCGAAGCTGGAAGCCGCCGGTCTCCACCCGAACCCGCCCGCCGACAAGCGCACGCTGATCCGCCGCGTCACCTTCGACCTGACCGGCCTGCCGCCGACCGAGCCCGAGATTCAGCGCTTCCTCGCCGATGAGTCCGCCGACGCCTTCGCCAAGGTCGTCGACCTCCTCCTCGCGTCGCCGGCCTACGGCGAGCACTGGGCCCGCTACTGGCTCGATGTCGCCCGCTACTCCGACACCAAGGGCGATGCGCCGCGCCGCAACGACCCGCGCTACCCGCACGCCTGGACCTACCGCGACTACGTGATCGACGCCTTCAACACCGACAAGCCCTACAACCGCTTCATCCTCGAGCAACTGGCCGCCGACCGGCTCGTCGTCGAGCAGGAGAACAAGGCCAAGGCGCAGAAACAGGAGCCGCCCGCGGACCGCACCGTGCTCGCCGCCCTCGGTTTCCTCACGCTCGGCAACCAGTTCGACGGCCGCCGCGACGATGTCATCGCCGACCAGATCGACGTCACCACGAAGGCGTTTCTCGGCCTCACCGTCGCCTGCGCCCGCTGCCACGACCACAAGTTCGACCCGATTCCGACCAAGGATTACTATTCCCTCTACGGTGTCTTCGCCAACACGGTCGAGCCGCCGCGCGTCACCGACCAGCCCACGTTGCTCAGGAAAATCCCGCAGACTCCGGACCTGCTCGACTACATGGCCAAGTCCGATGCGTTGGAGAAAAAGGAAGCCGCCCTGCAGGCCCAGTTTCTGGAATTTCGCCGCGCCCGGGAAAAGGATCCCGCGAAGCGCCGTGAACTCGTCCGCGCCCAGGGCCTGCTCCAGCGCCAGATCGGCGACCTGGAAATCGAGCATCCCGGCGCGCCCGCGCGGGCCAATGTCGTCGTGGACGTGCCGCGCGCCCGTGATTACACCGTCCTCGTCCGCGGCGAACCGCAGCACAAGGGCGAACCCGTGCCCCGCCGTTTCCTCGAGGCGCTTTCACCCGATCCGCAGCAGCGCGCCGAATGGCACAAGGGTTCCGGTCGCGTCGAGCTCGCCCGCGCCATCGCCGACCCGGCGAACCCGTTGACCGCACGCGTGCTCGTGAACCGGCTCTGGCAGCAGCATTTCGGCGCCGGTTTTGTCGCCACGCCCGATGACCTCGGCAACATGTCCTCCCCGCCGACGCACCCCGAACTGCTCGACTGGCTCGCCGCGCGTTTCGTGGCGTCGGGCTGGTCCATCAAGCAGCTCCAGCGCACCATCGTGCTGAGCAGCACCTACCAGCAGTCCGGCACGGCCAATCCCGCCGCAACCGCCGTCGACGCCGGCAACCGGCTGCTCGGGCGCGCCAACCTCCGCCGGCTCGGCTTCGAGGAAGTCTACGACTCGCTGCTCGCCATCGCCGGCACGCTCGACCGCACCGTCGGCGGCAAGTCCATCATGCCCTCGAGCGACTCGTTCGGCACCCGCCGCTCGCTCTACACCTACATCGACCGGCGCAACCCGCCCGAATTGCTCACGCAGTTCGACTTCCCCAATCCCGACACCCCCTCCGGCAAGCGCTATGAGACCACCGTGCCGCAGCAAGCGCTGTTCCTGATGAACAGCCCGCTCGTCGTCGAGACGGCCCGCCAGCTCACGCACCGGCCCGAGTTCGCCGCGCTGACATCTGACCGGGATCGCGTGACATCGCTCTATCTGGCCATTTTCCAACGACCGCCCAGCGCCCAGGAAGCGGACCTCGGCCTCACCTACGTCCGGGCCAATCCCGCCGGCCTCGCCTTGGAGGTGTCCGAACCGCCCGCGCTGAAGACCGCCCGCGCCAAGGCCCAGGAGCAGCGCCGCGCCCGGCAGGCGGCCAACAATCCCAACGCCAAATATGCCGCCGACCAGCGGCCCGTCGGCAGCAGCATCACGCCCGCCGGCCCGGAGGATGCCTGGACGAAGCTCGCCCACGCCCTCTTCCAGACCAACGAGGCGATGTTCGTCAACTAGGACCAGATCGCACCGGCCTCAACCGGCCGCCACCGGGAGATAAACGCGGAATGAACTGCCCCGGTCCGCCGCGCTCTCCACCGTGATGATCCCGCCGCAGGACCGGATGATGCCCAGCACGACTGCCAGCCCCATGCCTCGACCGGGAAATTTGCTGGAATAAAACGGGTCGAAAATTTTCCCGATGTCATGTTCTGCGATCCCGCAACCCGTATCCGTTACCTCCAGGCAGGCGTAAGGCGTGTCCTGCAACCGGCCGTCGAGAGGAAAGCGGTGGAGCGTGGAGATGGCCGAGGCCGCGACCGTCGTGACCGAGAGGCGGACGGTTCCGCCGGTCGCGGGACAGGCCTCCCAGCCGTTGGTGGCCAGATTGGTCAGGACCTGCTGCAGTTGGTTCGCGTTGGCCTTGATGGCCGGACCGGCCGCGGGTAGTTCGGTCTCCACCGCCACGTTCCGCGGCCTGACCGCGTGCAGCAGGGGAAGGCTGAGCCGGCAGGTGGCGGAAAAATCCAGCCGTTCAGGCGTGGCCGGCGACTTGCCCAGATAGGTCAGCATCAGCCCGCTCACCTCGGCCGCCTTGCGGGCGGACTGCATGGCGATGGCCAGGCTGCCGGTCTCGCGCGCCGCCGGGGGCAGCGGGCCCAGCGCCTGCTCCAGGCTCATCATCACCGCGTGCAGCTGATTGTTGAGGTGGTGGGCGATGGCGCCGGCCATGCGACCCAGACTTTCGGACTTCTGCAACTGCTGGTTCTGGAGTTCCAGCTTCTCCCGCTCCGCCTCCGCCTGCTTGCGCTCGGTGATGTCGCGCACAATGAAGACCATGCCGGTGGGCACACCCGCGGCATCCCGGATGAACTCGCTGTTGGCCTCGAAGGCGAAGGTGCTGCCATCACGGCGCAACCCGTGGTATTCACCCGGCCCCCCGGCGCCGCCCTGGATCTGCAGGGCAATGTGCGCCGTTGCGCGCACCCGGTCCTCCGGAATGATGAAATCCGTGAACAGGCGCCCGTAGCCATCCTCCGCCCGGGCGAAGCCAAACATGGTCACCGCCGCGGGCGACAGCATCAGGATGCGGCACTGCAGGTCCGTGATCGTGATGTCGTCAGGGGAGGCGTTGAGTATCGAGCGATACGTCTCCTCGCTCCGCTGCAGCGCTTCCTCCGCCTGCCGGTGCTCGGTGATCTTGCGCGCCAGATCCTCATTGGCGCGGTGCAGGTTGACGTTCGCCGCGGAGAGCTGGTTCGTCCGCTCGGCGACCACTCGCTCCAGGGACTGGTTGCGCTCCTCCAATTCCTTCAGCGGGTAGACCTCCCCTTCCCGCACCAGGTGATAGGGGATCGAGATGCTGCTGTGGGAGATTTTCCAGCCGGTGGCTTCCAGCCGGAAAATCAGCACCAGCCGGGCGGTCTCGCGGGACAGGATGTGGTCCTTGATCGGCAGGTGGATGGTGAAAAAGCTCGTCGCAACGGCGATCGTGTCGGTGAGCGACTGGACGGACACGTCCTTGAGTTCGATCCGGATCGGCTCCTTGACTTGGGCAAAGTCCTGGCGGGTGATCGCGACCCACTCCGCCCGGTCCTTGACGAGGAAATTTCCGCCACCAGTGAAGCCGGAAAAGTCCTCGCTGAAATGCCCGGTCAGCCGGTCGTCCCGGCCGGCATACATCCGCAGGTAGTCGGCCAGCATCTGCCGGATGACCGGATGGTCGGCGTCCGGGGCGAAGGGGGGATATATTTGAATATCGGGCAAGCGATGATCCATGGATGCGAGAATGGGCGAAGGCGAGACCTCGTGGCTGCCCGGCGCCAGTTCACCATCCAGGCCGGCCCCACCCATCGTCTTCGTCCCCATCTTCGGCCGGACACCCGCCCGGACCCGCCCCCGGTGGGTGCGCCCCGACAAATCGCCGGCCGGGCTCAAACGCCCACAACCAGCACCCGCCGTCATACTCATCGTGCACCAGCAGGAATTCTGGCACAGTTTCCTCCGATTCCGCGACGAGGTTGAACGGGTGGTCGGTGATCTGCTGCAGAATCCGGCGCAGCGACCCGAGCGGAACCGCCGCCTTGAGCGTCACCTGCCAGCGCCCGGCCAGCACCACGGGATGCCGGCCGCAGAAATAGTAGCCGAGGAAGCGCGGCGGGACGAAGAGCCCCGGAAGACCCAACCGTAACCTCTTGGCCTCCACCGCCGCAATGAACTGCTTCCGCCACGCAAAATCGCGGGGCAGCCTGAGGCCGGTCAGTTCAATAAGAATAGGGTCGGTCATGGCGGTTCTTTCCTTGGCTTCCTCCCATAGCGGCCCCTTCCCCCCGCGCTTAAGGCTTTGTTTGGCTGTTTTCCCCGTTGTGCATCATTTTAACCGTGTTCCGTCGGCCCAGTCGTGGTTGATTTCCCCGGTCTTGATCCCGCTTTACGATTCCCACCAGCACTTTCACTTCGACCCGCTGACGCCCCATCGCGCCGTCATCGACGCCGATGTCCGCGCCATCGGCCTGAAGCGCGCCGTCGTCAACGGCACCAACGAGGAGGAATGGCCGGTCGTTGCCGCCTTGGCGCAGCAACACTCCTGGATCCTGCCCAGCTTCGGCATCCACCCGTGGGATTGCGGCAACCGCGGGCCGGAGTGGTTGGCCAAACTGCGCGCGGCCCTCGTCGCCCATCCCGCCGCCGGCGTCGGCGAAATCGGCCTCGACCGCTGGATCATCGACGGACTCAAGCCCGACGACCCGCGCCTCGCCGGACTCCGCGTCGCCCCGCTGGAGGAACAGCGCGAGGTCTTTGCCGCCCAGCTCGCCCTCGCCGCCGGGTTGAACCGGGCCGCCTCCATCCATTGCGTGCAAGCCTGGGGCGCGATGATGGAAACGCTGAAACAAGGTCCACGGCCCGCCCGCGGCTTCCTGCTGCACGGTTACTCCGGCCCGGCCGAGATGATGAAAAACTTCGCCGAACTCGGCGCCTGTTTCTCGTTCAACATCCAGCTGCTGGAACCGAAGCACGCCGCCCGCCTCAATACCTTCCGCCACATCCCGGCCAAGTGCCTGCTCGTCGAGACCGACGCCCCGACCAAGCCGCCCGCCGGTGCGCTCAATCGCTTCCCTCTGCCCCCGGCCGCCGACGGCTCCGCGGTCAACCACCCCGCCAACATCGCCGTCGCCTACGAGCAGCTCGCGCAGCTGCGCGGCATCAGCGTCGAAACCCTCGCCCGGCAGGTGGAGCAGAATTTCGTGAAATTGTTTCTGTAGGGCGGGGTCGCTGACCCCGCCGCGAACACGATATCGTCGGCGCACACGGGCGGGATCGGCGATCCAGCCCTACAGCCCGAGGGCGATACGCCGCACGACCTCGCCCGCGGCCGCAAAACCGAAGGCCCCGGTGATGAACACCGCCGTGCCGAAACCGGTCGCGCAATCCAGCCGCAAGTTCGAACCCGCCTCCGGCTCTGCCGCGCACGTGCCGTCGGCCCAGGGGAAAACCGGCTGTTCCTGCGTCGACACGCAGGGAATGCCGTAGTGATTGCCCTCCCCTTTCGCGAAACCGTAGTCGCGCCGCAGCTTTTTCCTCACCTGCCGCAGCAACTCGTCGCCGTGCGAGTCGCCGAGGTCGCTGACCCGGATGCGCGTGGCGTCGCGCCGGCCGCCGGCGCTCCCGACCGTGACGACCGGCTGCCCGCGCTTCGTGCATTCCGCGATGAGCAGCGCCTTGTTCGACATCAGGTCGATGCAGTCCACGACCCAGGCAAAACGCGTCGCAAGCAGCGCGTCCGCCGTCTTCGCCGTGAAGAATTCGCTGACCGTCGTGACCGCGCAATGCGGGTTGATCAGCCGGATGCGCTCGGCCAGCGCCACGACCTTGGGCCGGCCGATGTTGCCGTCGAGCGCCGGCAGTTGGCGGTTAACATTGGTCAGACACACATCGTCGAGGTCGATGAGCGTCAGGGCCCCGACGCCGGAACGCGCCAGACCCTCCACCACCCAGGAACCCACGCCGCCGACGCCCACCACGCAGACGTGGGCCGCCTGCAACCGCGGCAAGGCCGCCGTGCCATAAAGCCGGCCGAGTCCGCCGAAGCGCTGCTGGTAATCGTCCGCCATCGTCATTCCGTGATGGCAGTCTATGATCGCCCGGCCCCCGGTTCGTCAACCTCTGGCCGCCCCGAACCAGCCCGATGCGCCGGTCATTTTTTGCGAAAAGCTTCGCATTTCACCTCGGGCGCCGGGAAACGCCTTCTTCTGCACTCCCGGCTCGGGTAAGATCGGCGGCATGAAAAGCCAGCTCCACCTGAACGGGAAACGCGGCGTCGACCTCCTCCACGATCCGCTGCTCAACAAGGGCACGGCCTTCACCCAGGCCGAGCGCGAGGCCCTCGGCCTGCGCGGTCTCCTGCCGCCCCGCATCGCCGACCAGGACCAGCAGGTGGAACGCGTGCTGGGCAACATCCGCCGCAAGACCTCCGACCTCGAGAAATACATCTATCTCGTCTCGCTGCAGGAGCGGAACGAAAACCTGTTTTACCGCGTGGTCACCGAGCATCTCGACGAGATGATGCCGCTCATCTACACGCCGACCGTCGGCCTGGCCTGCCAGAAATACGCCCTCATCTTCCGCCGGCCGCGCGGGCTCTACATCTCGCTCGAGGATCGCGGCCACGTGAAGGAGATCCTGCAGAACTGGCCGCACGTCGACGTGCGCATGATCGTCATCACCGACGGCGAGCGCATCCTCGGGCTGGGCGACCTCGGCGCCAACGGCATGGGCATCCCCGTCGGCAAGCTCTCGCTCTACACCGCCTGCGCCGGCATTCCGCCGGACCAGTGCCTGCCCATCATGCTCGACGTCGGCACCAACAACCAGGTGCTCCTCGACGATCCGCTCTACCTCGGCCTCAGCCGCAAGCGCCTCCCCGGGCTCGCCTACGAGAACCTCGTCGGCGAGTTCGTCGCCGCCGTGCAGGAGCTGTTCCCGCGCGCCTGCATCCAGTTCGAGGATTTCGGCAACGCCAACGCCTTCCGCCTGCTGCATCATTACCGCGACCGGATCTGCACCTTTAACGATGACATCCAGGGCACCGCGGGGGTCACCCTCTCCGGCCTTTACTCGTCCCTCCGCCTGACCGGCGGCAAGCTCGCCGACCAGCGCATCCTCTTCCAGGGCGCCGGCGAGGCCGGCATCGGCATCGGCGACCTCATCGTCGAGGCCCTCAAGGCCGAGGGCGTCCCGGAGGACGTCGCCCGCCGCCAATGCTGGTATGTCGACTCCAAGGGCCTCGTGGTCAAGAGCCGCACCGACCTCGTCGAGCACAAGCTCCGCTTCGCGCACGACCACGCGCCGGTCGCCACCCTGCTCGAGGCCGTCGAGGCGCTGAAGCCCACGGCCATCGTCGGGGTCTCCGGCATGCCCTCGGCCTTCACCGAACCGGTGGTCCGTGCCATGGCCCGGTTGAACCAACGCCCCGTCGTCTTCGCGCTCTCCAACCCGACCTCGAAGGCCGAGTGCACCGCCGAGCAGGCCTACACCTGGTCCGACGGCCGCGCCATCTTCGCCAGCGGCAGCCCCTTCGCCCCCGTCACGCTCAACGGCGTCACCCACACCCCCGGCCAGGGCAACAACAGCTACATCTTCCCCGGCGTCGGCTTGGGCGTCATCGCCACCGAGTCCTCCCGCGTGACGGACGAGATGTTCCTCGTCGCGGCGCACACCCTTGCGCGGCTCGTCACCGAGGGCGATCTGGCCATCGGCCGCGTCTACCCGGACCTCAAGCGCATCCGCGAGGTCTCGCTGGAGATCGCCCTGGCGGTGGCGGAGGTCGCCTTCAAGCACGGGCTCACCCGCATCCCGCGCCCGGCCGACCTCAAGGCCCATATCAAGTCGGTGATGTTCGACCCGAAGTATCCGGAATACGTCTGATACGGGGTTATGCAGTAGCGGCGCTTGTCTCCCCGGCAAGGAGCGCACCCCAAGGTGGAACCCGTCCTCCGGCCGGGTTGTGGGACGAACCGGTCCGGCCTTCCGCCAGCTAGTCAGCCGTTGGCCCGGCGAAGGCTGAAGCCATGGCGTCGGCGGAAGGACTGGTTCCACCCCCACCAACTGCGTGACTCCGCCTGAGCCCCCGGCGCCGGCCGGTCACTTCCGCTTGATGCCGAGCTTCATCACCTCGGGCTCGAGCTTGCTGGTCCGGACGGTGTTGCTCACGAACAGGCCCTGCTGGTTGAAGAGCGCCGATCCCGGGAGCTTGGCGATGTTCAGCTTCATGCTGAATTCGCCCTTCGTTCCCCGGCCGTCAAAGAGAACCGGCCAGACGTAGCCCTTGTCTTTCATGAATTTCTCCGCCGCGGCGCGGTCGGTGTCGTGGGACACGGTGATGATCTCCACGCCCAGCTTCTGGTAGGGTTTGTAGTAGTCCTTCAGCGGGGTGAGATCCTTTTGCGAAGCCTCGTCGGTGGTCGACCAGAAGATGAAGTAGAGCACCTTGCCGCGCAGCTGCGCGGCGTCGAACCCGCGGCCGTCGAGGGTGTCCGCCTTCAGCTCCAGGGGCCCTTTGGCCAGCTCGATCAGGTTCAGTTCCTCCTGGCCGACGGCGGCCAGCTTCTTGTCCGGATGCCCCGCGAGTTTCCGGGCCTGGGCCTCGCCCGCCTTCGCGTTCAGCGTGTATACCACCTGGATGTAATCCCGCTCGTGCGCGGGCCGGAAGCGCATGCTGCCCTCCAGCTCGGCCAGCTGGTCGATCTTGGCGCGATAATTGTCCAGCTTTTCCCGCGATCCCGCCGTCTTCACCACGGAGCCGACACAGGCGGCATCCAGCGAGGCGAGCACCAGCCCGACGTCGGCGGTGACGTCGGACTTGGTGCGGCGGTTGACGATCTCATAGTTCAGCTGCGAGCCCCAGTAGTCGCGCAACGGGGCGAGCTTCTTGTCGCGGATCGTGCTGCCGAAGGTGACCAGGGCGTTGATGACGCTGCCGGCGCGGCTATGGGTCGGGTAGGACGTGAGAAACCCGAAACCGGCGGCCTGCAGCTGCTGGATGCGGGCCGCGTTAAGGGGGGCCTCCTTGTCGCCGTGCAGCTTGAAGAAGGCTTCGGCGGCGACATCGCCGGGCGATTTCCCCTTGGCGGGTTCGGCGGCGGAGGCGAAGGTGAAAGCCAGGCTCAGGGCCAGGCCGGCGGCCAGTCGGGCAAGCAGTCGATTCATGGGGTGACGGGGTTTGGTGCGCCAGGGCACCGGCTTGGGGTCAAACGGCTCCGTTGTGAAACGGCTTGAGTCAAATCAACGGCCCTCGACGGGCAAGCGGCAAAGCTGGATCACTGACTCAATATCCGCTGCACGGCCGTGATGGCCGCCGCCTCGCGCTCCGCCCAGCCGCCGTGGATGTCCGCGAACGGCAGGTGCCGGCGTTCCAGCGCGCCCCGCCACACCCGCAGGCATTTCTCGCGGTCGGACTCGTCCGGAAAACACCGCTGCGGGTCGGGCGCGAACGGCACGTCGATGTCGAGCAGCAGGTAGAGCGCGTAATTCCGGCAGCGCCGCTCGGCCTCGCGCCGCAATTCCTCCGGGCACGTGCCGTAGAGCAGATCGCTCCACAGCATGGTGGTCAGGGCCTCGGTGTCGCAGATGACCAGGCGGTCCGCCGCCGCCACCGCCGCATCCTCACGCCGCCATTGCTCGCGCGCCACGGGCAGCATGTCCTCGAGCGTCAGGGCCCCCTGCAGATCCCAGCGCTCCCGCGCATACTCGGCCACCAGCGGCGCACTGAAATGCGCGGCCAGGCTCTCCGCCAGCCGGGTCTTGCCGGTGGACTCGGGGCCATAGATGGCGATGCGCGGGATCATGCGACGGCCTTCATGGACTTCCGCCACGCGAAGTGACCGGCGATGGCCATGCCCAGAAACACCACGTAGAGCCCGCTCGTCAGCCGCAGGTCCTTCGCCCAATACACGCCCAGGGCGACGACGTTGACGATCATCCAGCCGGCCCAGCACTCGAGGTTCTTCCGCGCCTGCAACCATTGCGCGATGAGGCTGAAGATGAGGATGAACGCATCCCAGTAAGGATAGGCGGCATCGGTCCGGTTGGCCATATACCAACCCCAGCCCGCGGTGAGGCCGGCCCCGGCCGCCACCAGGACGAACCGGCGCGACGCCGGCAGCATGGTCACCGGCAGTTCACTCTGCCCTCCCGTATGCCGGTGCCTCACCCAATGCCACCAGCCGTAGGCCTGGAGGACGAAGAAGCAGACCTGCAGGATCGCATCGGAGTAGAGTTTCACGCCAAGGAAAACCCACGCATACACGGCCACCTGCACCAGCCCGACGGGCCAGCCCCAGATGTTCTGGCGGATCATCAGCCAGACGCCGGCGATCCCCAGCACCGTGCCGATGATTTCCCAGATGCTCATGAACGGAATGTGGGAGGGGCTTCAGGCCCCGACAAATTAAAAGAGTCAGGCCTGCAGCCCCTCCCACCCGCCAACTCAGGCAACCTTACCCGCCTGCGCCAGATACGCCTCCATCGCCTCGCGCGTCAGCGTGTGGACGGAGGCGCACCGCGGGCATTCCACCCGGATGATCTCGCCGGCGCCAAACATGCCTGCGGGGTCGGCGCGGAACGCCGGGGCGATCGCCGCCAGGATCTTCTGCTGGGTGCATCCGCAGTTCCAGCCATAGTGACGGCGCTGGATCGGCGCGAGCGTCTCGGCCGTGCCGAGATTGCGCACCCCGTCGGCCTCGAGTGCGGCAAACCATGCGAGGTCGCAATCCGGATGCGCCAGCAACAAGGCGTATTCGTCCCCCCCGAGCTCGAACAGCCGGGCCGGACGCTGCTCGCTCCGCGTGTAATAGCCCTCCACGGCCGCCCACACGTTGGCGCCGTGGAAATTCACCACGCTGCGGCGCGGCTCGGCTCCGCGCCGGGGCAGGGTGTCGCTGTAAAACATATTCTCGGCGGCCTCGCGGATGTTCTCCGTGAACAACCGGCCCGTGACGGTGCAGTCCTCGTTGTCGCCGGCGAGGAAGAGATTCAACCGCGGTTCCTGAAAATTCATGGTCCAGGCGATGTGCTCGTTCAGCGGCCGCGAGGCGCAATGCAGCGTGAAGGCCGCGAGCGCCGCGCGGAACAATCCGGCCTGCTCCGGCGTATAGCGCAGCTTCTGGTCCGCCAGGTGCAGATAATAGTCGGTGAACAGCGCGCCGAGGTCGCCGCGCGCCAGCAGCGCGTTGCGGTGGCGGACAAATTCCACCGTCACCGCGGCCCCGGCCACCTCGTTGGTCTGGTTGTCTGGCATGGGGGCAGTGTATGCGGAATTGCCGGAAGTCCAGCGCGGGCTCCGGGGCCGGCCAGTCGTCCCGTTCAATGTTCCCCCAAAATATTGTCCATTTCAGCGTTTGCCATGGGTTGGGCGTAAGCCGTAGTTATGAGTCACATGTCCGATTCTACTGCCCACGTCCGCGCTCCCCGGGTTGAAGAGGAGCTTTCGCTACCGTTGTTCTTCACGACTGTCGTCGTTTCGCTGGCCGGCCTCTACGGCCTGCTCTGGCTGTGCGCCCCGAGCAGTGTTTGGCTGGCCCAGGTGGGTGCGGCTACCTGGAAATTCGTCACGGCCTTCCTGCTGATCCACCTGTTTATCTGCTTCTTGGAGTTCTTCTTCCACCGCTACGTCCTGCACAAGCCGGTCGTGCCGTTCCTCAGTCATTTCTACAAGCAGCATACCCTCCACCACAACCTGACCCGCATCGGCCGCCGGCGCACCCCCGGGGGCAATGAGGTTCCTTTTGTCGAGAATATCTATCCCATCACGCAGCCGCACCAGACCGAGGCGTCGTTTTTCCCCTGGTTCACCCTGGCCATCTTCGGGCTCATCCTGACCCCCCTGCTCGCGTTGCTCCAGTGGCTGGCCCCGTCCTTCCCTTGGTTCGTCTCCGGCTATGCCGCCATCGCCATGTCGCTGGTTTTTTACGAGGTCTTCCACGCCATCGAGCATTGGTCCTTCGAGAAATGGGCCGTGCTCATCGAGCACAAGCGTTTCGGCTGGTTCTGGCGCAAGGTCTACAGTTTCCACCTGCGGCACCATGCCGTGATCGATTGCAACGAGGCCATTTCAGGCTTCTTCACGCTGCCCGTCGCCGACGTGGTCTTCAGCACCTGGATCTTCCCGAAGTCGCTCTACACGCACGGCGGCGAGTGGGAGGCCTCGGAGTTTACCAGCCCGCGGCCTTGCCGTTTCATCCGGTGGTGCGACACCGCCTCCGAAAACCTGGTCCGCAACCGCCGGCTGGCCGCCCAAGGCGCCCCGCTCAATCCGGTGGTCCCGCCCGAGGCGACGCGCAACTATTCGCGGCCCGAGCGCTTCGTCCACGGCCTGACGCACGGCTTCGGCCTGGCCACCAGCGCGGTGAGCCTCGCCTTGTTGGTGATATTTGCCGCCCTCCAGGGCGAGGGGCGGCATCTGGTCAGCTTTGCGATCTTTGGTGTCACGCTCGTGCTGCTCCACCTCACGCTCGCCCTTTACCACCGCCGCGAGGAAGTGGCCTGGAAGCTGATGGCGCGCAAATACACCCACGCGGCGATCTTCCTCGTGATCGCCGGCACGGCCACGCCTTTCCTGCTCATTTCAATGCGCGGCGCCTGGGGTTGGTCGCTTTTCGGCGTCGTGTGGGGCCTGAGCGCCGCAGGGGTCGCCCTGCAGCTGATGTTTTCCGGCCGATTTCGCACCGTCACGGTGGTGGCCTACCTGCTGCTCGGCGCGCTGGGCGCGGTCGCCATCAAGCCGGTCTTCGCCAGCCTGCCCCCGGGGGCGCTCTGGCTCGGGTTCGCCGGCGTGCTGAGCTACCTGGCCGGCCTCGCGTTCTATCTGTGGCGCCTGCCGCGCTTCGACCTGCTCCCCCGCGAGCTGTGCTTTGTCGGCGGCAGCGTCTGCCACCTGTTTGCCGTGCTGCTGTTCGTGCTGCCGGTGCACGGTTGAACAGTCTCCGCCCCCCCCTTGGATCCCACGGCGCCTGCGGGCGCCGTTTTTATGCGCCGTCCCGCAGCACACCCGGACTTGTTTCTCCGCGGGGGCGGGACTATCCTTCGGCATGCGACCTGTCCGGCACCTGGCTGTGTTCGCGGCCCTCGGCCTGACCCTGGTGGCCGCCCCGGACGCCCCGGATCCCTGGCAGGCGCGACGAATCCTTATGGTGGAAAAGCAACTTGAACTCCGGGAGATCAGCCACCCCGCCACCCTCGCCGCCATGCGCCAGGTGCCGCGCCACCGCTTTGTCCCCGCGGACCTGCAGCCGCAGGCCTACGACGACCATCCCCTGCCCATCGGGCACGGCCAGACCATCTCGCAACCCTACATCGTGGCGTGCATGACGGAGCAACTCGCCCCCACCCGCACCACCCGCGTGCTGGAGATCGGCACCGGCTCGGGCTATCAGGCCGCGGTCCTCGCCGAGATCTGCGCCGAGGTTTACACGATCGAGATCATCCCCGACCTCGCCGACCAGGCCGCCACCGTGCTGCGCTCCCTCGGCTACAAAAATATCAAAGCCCGCACCGGCGACGGCTGGAAAGGCTGGCCCGAGGCGGCGCCGTTCGACGCCATCATCGTCACGGCCGCCCCCGACACGATTCCGCCGGCCCTCCTCGCCCAGCTCAAGGACGGCGGACGCATGATCATCCCGGTCGGCCCCAAGGCGGGCGCCCAGGACCTGGTGCTGGTGACGAAGCGCGCGGGCAAGATAACCCAGCGCCCCGTCATCCCCGTGCGCTTCGTGCCGTTCGTGCGCGAGCGGGAATAGCCGGTTTGGCTGTAGGGCGGAATCGCTGATCCCGCCATTATCCCCATTGTCATTCTGAGAGCAGCGAAGAATCCATCAGGATGTGTGCATGCCCATGGATCCTTCGCTGCGCTCAGCCGGACTCATGCAGTTGGCGTGGGCCAGCGAGCTTGCTCGCGCTCTGAAGTGCGCCCGCGAGCGGGCTGGCCCGCCTGACACCATTCAGTTCTCCCATGACTAGAGCGGGAAATCTGGCCAACTGCATGAGGCCGGCTCAGGATGACAGCGAAAGGATGAGGCCGGTTTTTCGAGGCGTGCCAACGATCCCGCCCTACAGAGCAACCCCGCCGTTCACCCCTTCGGGATCACGCCCTTGGTCTCGAGCTTCTTCATCTTCGGCTTGATCACGAACGAGCAGTAACCCTGGGTCGGGTTGTTCTTGAAATAGTCCTGATGGTATTTCTCCGCCGGGTAGAACTTCGTCAGCGGGGCGATCTCCGTGACAATCGGATCGGGCCAATGCGCCTGCGCGGCGAGCTTGGCGCGGCTGGCGGCGACATGCTGCGCCTCGTCATGATAGAAAATCACCGACCGATACTGCGTGCCCTCATCGGCGCCCTGGCGGTTCAGCGTGGTCGGGTCATGGGCCTCGAAGAACACCTCGAGGATCTTCTCATAGCTTACGACCATGGGATCGAACTCGACCTGGATGACCTCGGCGTGGCCCGACCGCCCGGTGCAGACTTCCTCGTAGGTCGGATTGGCGTTCTTGCCGCCGGCGTAGCCGCTGACGGCCTTCAGCACGCCCGGCACGCGCTCCAGCACGGCTTCCGTGCACCAGAAGCAGCCGCCCCCGATGGTGGCGAGTTCGGTTTTCGACGCGGGTTTGGTTTCAGCCTGGAGGGTCATGGCGGTAAAGAGGGTCAGCAAAACGGGGAAGAAGCGGACTTTCATGGACGTGGGAGGAGCTAAGCCACCTTTTATTCCGAAGCAACTAGGACGCGCCAAGCCGCGTAAATTCCAAACGCCAAACCCCAAAGGCCAAATATACGAAGCCAGCCTGCTTTTGCCTCCTTTTGAGTGTATTCTTTGGGATTTGGCGTTTGGCCTTTGGTATTTTACCTTATCGCCTAAATCCCATGGACGATCCCCGCTTGGACAAATGGCTCTGGAGCGTGCGCGTGTTCAAGACGCGCCCCCTCGCCACGGCCGCCTGCCGCGCCGGCCACGTGCTGATCAACGATCTCGAGGCCAAGCCCGGCCGCGATGTGCATGTCGGGGAGACGATCACCGTCCGCGTGGGCGTCATCACCCGCACGCTCAAGGTCGTCGCCCTGCCCCGCTCCCGCCTCGCGGCGAAGCAGCTGCCGGAATACCTGACCGATCTCACTCCCGCGGCTGAATACGAGCGGGCGAAGCAAGCCGGCATCGAGCACATGCTCGCCCGCGAACGCGGCCAGGGTCGTCCGACCAAGAAGGACCGCCGCGAGATGGGCCGGCTCTTCGGGTTCGAGTAGGCCGGGGCGCTTCCCACGGCCCGAGGCCGTTGCGGGCAACGGCCCCTGCCCGCCGGCAATCAGTTACCGCGCCGGGAAGGCAGCGGCCAACCGGACGGCACCTCCAGGCGCACCAGCCAGGGAATGTTCAATCGACCGACCCGGGAGGTGATTTTGACCGCGCCGCCTTCCTTCGCGTCGTAGTAGTCGCTGCTGTTCACCTTGAGATACGGCTGCACGAGCGGCGCACCGTCCGTCCGCGGCTCAAGGATCAAATAATAGCTCGGCCGTCGCCAATTGTCGCGATTGCGCCACTTGATCCCGGTATTCCATTTCCCGATCACCCGGTAAACATCCTGTCGCGGAGCGGAAAGGTATTGGGCGCGACTGTAATCCGTAATGGCCTGCAGCCCCGACAAAGGCAGGCAGATGCCCAGCACCAAGGCGCCCTCCAGAATGACCCGGTGTCCGCGCGATGATCCGCGCAGGACGACGACGACCAAACCCATCAGCGCGACAAACACCCCGGCTGCGAGCAGCAGGCTGGGCCGCAGCAGCGTCCACAAGTCAAGGAAGTGCTGCTCCTCCCCCAGCACGTGCGAGCGGTAAAGCTGCTCAATCTGAGCCGGCGCCCCATAAAGCGCCACCGTCCACACCAAGGCCTCGACCGCTATGGCCTTGAGCAGGAACGGATCCGAAAACCAACGGTAGCCGGAAGGTTCGCCCCGCTGGAGCACGCCGCGGATCCCGAGCAATTCGGCCAGATCCTGATCGGAAGCATGGGCCGATTCGGTCGGTTCCACCCAAAGGTGCGCCCCGTCGGAGAAGATCCGCCGCGCCCCGCGATCAAACAGACCCACGATGCGCCGGCGCAACTCCGCCTCCCCGGCCAGCAGCCGGTGCAGCGCGGGGTGGTCGCCGGCGACATACACCGTCTGATCAAAAGCCCTGTCGCCCGTCTGCAGCTCCGTCGTCAGCCCGAAAAACTTCCACCCGCGATCCCAGCCATCTTCCCGGGTGAGCGTGAAGATCAGGGGCGTCTTAAACTCCAGCCCCCAGTAGAGCTTATCATTTTTCGTGAACGTGACGCGGCGGGTGCCGCGATAAAGTGTCGACTGATCCACGCCCTGCCGGCGCCAGCAGGCCCGATACAAAAAGACGAGACCGAGAAAGGCGAATCGAGCGAGAACCCACATAGGCCACGTCAGCCGGCCGAACTGGACCGCAAAACACCCCGCCGCCGCCACAGCGCCAGGCCCAGCGCACCCAACCCGGCCAGCGCCGCATACGTGGACGGCTCCGGGATGGCCGCGCCGCTCACGATGATGATTCCGCTGGTATAGAGCGCACTGCTGTTCCAGCTCAGGCCATTCGTCAGGGTGGGCAGGCTCATCGAACCGAATGTGCCCGTGAACGAACTCGCATCAAACAGGTTGAACGTGGCCCCGGTCGCCGGGACAAAGCCGTTCACCAGCACGACATTCAGCGCCCCGTTCAGCGCCATGATCCCACTCACGTCGATGCTGTCGTAGCTCACCCCTTCGACGAGGCCGCCGAGTTCCATGTAAAGCTGGGAGGTCCCTTGCAGGGTCAGGTTGCCCGTGACCGTCAGGAGCCCCGGGGAATTGCCGGGCGAAAGTGTGCCCGCGGAGATCAGGCTGCCGGTGAAGGTGCCACTGCCCCCGAGCGTGCCGGTGTTCGTCAGGCCGCCGCCGGCGGAGAAGGCGCCGGTCACGTTCAGGTTGCCACTGTTCGCAAACGTCGAACTTGTGGAAAAACTACTGCCGCTGCCCACGGCCAGCGTGCCGGAGTTGGTCATCGCCGCGCTCGTGGTGAAGGCGCGCCCGCCGAGCAGGCTGAGCGAACCCGCGTTGGTGGTGAGACTATTCAGCCCGTTGAAGACCGACCCCGCACCCGTGAGCACGACGGTCGCCGCATTCTGCGTGATGGCCGCGTCGTCGTTAAGAATGAGCCGTGCGCCGTCCGTCACGCGCCACGTGCCCTCGGTCAATTGCCCACCGGGCAGTCCGACCACGGTGCGCAGGAAGCCGGAATTCACCTCCACGGTGCCGTGATTCACAAAGGTGCCGTTATAGTAGATCAGGTCGTATTGGTCCGGGCCGCCGATCTTGCGGATCGTCGCTCCGGCCGCATTGGTCAGCACCACGCTGCGGCCGTAGTAGGGGTCCGCATTGATGAACTGGTAACCTCCGTTGAGGTTGATCACGCCGCCCGCGAGATTGGCAAAGGTGCCGGCGGTGTTGTTGGGCAGATTGAGCGCACCGTTGGCATTGAAGGTTCCCGCGTTGCTGATCGCCCGGTCACCCCAGGTGCCGCCGCCATTGATGGTCATCGTGCCGCCGGTTTCGATGGTGAGCGTGCCCGGGCCATTCAACGTGCCGTCGGTATGCCGGAAGGAGTCGCCGTTGCGCACGGTGATATTACCCGGCCCCGTGATCGTGCCGCCGTTCAGCCACAGGTCTATCGCCGAGAAGTTGAGCCCCGTATCCAGCGTCGTCGTCCCTTCCCGCATCCGGTAGGTGCCCGCCCCGTCCAGCACCGATCCCGTCTTAAACGTGCCGTCCTTCAGCCAAAATTCCGTGCCGGCCGCCGCCAGAAGTCTGCCGTAGTTCGTGAAGTTCCCCAGGCCGAGTCTACCCTGCCCGCTCTCCACCTCGACCAGCCCGCGGTTCTCGAAGGTGCCGTTATAGAAGATCAGGTCGTATTGGTCCGGGCCGCCGATCTTGCGGATCGTCGCTCCGGCCGCATTGGTCAGCACCACGCTGCGGCCGTAGTAGGGGTCCGCATTGATGAACTGGTAACCTCCGTTGAGGTTGATCACGCCGCCCGCGAGATTGGCAAAGGTGCCGGCGGTGTTGTTGGGCAGATTGAGCGCACCGTTGGCATTGAAGGTTCCCGCGTTGCTGATCGCCCGGTCACCCCAGATGCCGCCGCCGTTGATGCTCATCGTGCCGCCGGTTTGGATGGTGAGCGTGCCCGGCCCGCTCAGCGTGCCGCCGGTATGAGCCAGGGTGCTGCCGTTGCCCACAATCAAACTGGCCGCTCCGCTTATGCCGTTGCTCAGCGTAAGGTTGGCCCCGTTGCGGATTTCGAGCGTGCCGCCCCCGATCGTGGCCAGTTGCTCACTGGACAACACACTGGTGCCGCCCAGCACGCCGCTGATAAGAATCCAGAGTTTGGCCAAGGGGCCGTCGAGGATGATCGTGCCTTGGTTCTGCGTGAGAAAGGGCGAGATGGTCTGCATATCGTCCGTGATATGAACCTTGCCGCCGGCCTGATTCTGCATCGGGTTTACCACGGTCGTGGGGCCGGTAAAATCGAGGGTGCCGGCGTTGACCAAGCTGCCCACGGTCAGCCAGGCACCATCGGGCGTGGCCAGGGTCGAGCCGGCCTGGATGTCCCACGTTTGCCCCCCCGCGTGCTGGAAGCCTGAAAAGGTCGTCGAGCCCGCGGTCTGGGTCAGCGTCGTGATCTGGGCATCTACCCCCGAAGCCGCGATGGTCAGGCTGGCCGCGTTGTTCACGGTGGAGAAATGTCCCGCCAGCGTGGCGGTGCCGACGTTTTCCACCGTGGGCGTCCAGGTGGAGGCCAGGGTGTTGATCGAGACCGTGCCCTCGTTGCGCAAGGTGCCGCTCCCGCCGAGACCAAGGCCGCCCACCGTGGACTGGAAACTCAGCGTCGAGGAACGGTTGATCAGCGTGCCGTCGATCGTATGGCCTCCGCCAAACCGAATGCCCGCCACCAAACCCGAGGGATCGACAAGGTTGATGGTATCAAAGCCGGTATCGGTCGTCTTCACTCCCGCCTCGAGGGTAAGCGTGTTCCGCACGCTGCCGCTATTCCAGATGAAGGTGCCGCCGGCGAGAATGGTGGTAGGCAGGTCGGGCGTTTGACCGGAGTTGGCCAGGGCCAGCACGTTCGTGCGGAGGCTGGTCGCGCCCGGCAAGGCGAGCGCGCCTCCGGTAAAAGCCAGGCTCTGCGTGACCGTCAGCGGCGCATTGCTGATCCCATAGTCGAGCGTGGTGGTGCCACCGCCAAAGGTGAGCGCACCCGGGCCTGTGATGCTGGTCGCCGCGTTCGGCACGCTGAAGGTGGTGCTACCAAACCCCACGAGGCCTCCGGCGAGCGTGATTGCTCCCGTCGAGGTGCCGCCGCCGTTGAAATACAACTGACCCGAAACCGTTGCGCTGCCTGAATTCGTCACCGGCCCCGCAAACGTCATCGCCCCCGCCACGTCGAGCGTGCCGGTGTTTATGGCCGTGCCCGTCAGAATTAAATCACTGACCAATGTCGGCGTGCCCGCGACCGACAGCGTCCCGCTGTTATCGACTGGCCCGCTCAAGGTCAGGCTGCGACCCAACGGCACACTTACGGTGCCACTACTCGCGTTGATCAAGGGATTACTGACGCCAGCGTGGAAACCGGGCGCCGTAACCTCCGCCTGCAAGGTGCCTTGGTTCGTCAGTGCGCCACTGCCCCCTAGCGAACCGCCCAGCGTGACGGTGCCGGCATTGCTCACCGCCGTGTTGACCGTGCCGCCGCCGCTGGCGACGTGCAGAGTGGCGCCTGACGCCACTTGCAGGGCGCCCGGCCCGGTGATCGTGCTGCCGCCGAGCGTGACCGTCAGACCCGACGGTGTCGTCCAGTCATTTGGCAGCGTGAAACTATTCCCATTCAAGTCCAGGGCTCCGCTCCCAAACGTGCCGCCCAGCACGCCGCCGCCCGTAAGCCTCAACATGCCCGTCGGGTTCACACTACCGGTGTTGGCAAAGGCCCCGCTGATCGTGAGCAGATTGCCGGCCGTCACACTGAGCGTGCCCGCGTTGGCCACACCCGACGTGATCGTGCCATACCCGGTCAGGCTGCCGGCGGAGCCGATAGTGAGACCAAACCCAGAGCCGTTTAAACGTCCGGCGGCGAAAGTGAGCTCAGCGTTTAGCACGGTGTCCGCATTGGAGAGAAACGTGAGGGTCCGGCTGCCGACCGCTAAGGCCGAATTCAAAGTGAGCGCGCCGGTCGGATCGGTCATGCCGAGCTCGAGGCCCGCCCCGGAGTTGGTGAACACCAGCCCGTAGCCGCTGACCTTGCGTGACGTGTCGTAGGTGAAACCATTGTCCACATTGAGTTGGCCACCCGCGAGGATCGTCGAGTTGCCCAGCACCACGGTGTGGTTGTGGAGTGTCACCGTCTCAGCGCCGACGTTCAGCACGCCGCCCGCGCCCAAAATGAAATCGTCGGTGGCGGAGCCGAAGGTCAGCCCGCCGCCGGATGCCGTGAACGCGCCACTGCCCCCCATCGCGCCGGTCACGGTGCCATAGCCAGACAGTGTGCTGCCGAACGCGATATCAAAGCCGTTGGCCGCCACCAGTTCGCCGCCGGCGAGGGTGACACTGCTGCTCAAGGCCGCTGCATCCGCATCGCGCAGCGTGAGCGTGTGCGCGCCGACGGTGACGGTGCCGGCAAAGGCGACTCCGGTCGTCGAAGCGGAATCACCGATGTTGAGCGCGCCACCGGGGGCAATGCTGCCGCTGCCGCTTACCTGCGCCTCGACCGTGCCCGACCCCTCCAGCGAGCCACCGGAATCCAGGAAGAGGCCGGACGGTGCGAGCAGAGTGCCTCCACCGAGTGTAACCTTTGTCTCAACCGCCACCGGCGATCCCGCGAGCAAAGTTACCTGCCCGCTCCCGGCGTTAAGCGCACTCGTCAGCGTCAACGCACCGCTGCCCACCCATCCGTTCGCTGCATTTGTTCCCGTAGCCCCACCGAAAACAATTCCCGACCCCGCCACGACGTTGGTCCCGTCCAGCAAGATTCCATTCGGAGCATACAGAGTTCCGCCCGTCATCGTTGCGCCACCGTTTAGCACTGTCGGCGCGGTTGAGAGCAACCGCACCTCGTCGCTCCCTACGCCGAGCGTCTGTGCCAGAGTCAGCGCCCCTGTAGGCACAAACCACTCGGCTGGATAAACCACCACCAAAGCCCCTCCCGCACCCGTGCGATTATCTTGGTAAGCGGCCTCGGTCTTTCCCCGCACTACGCCAAAACCCGTGATTCTGGCATAGGTTAGGGGATAGGTATCACCGATGTTTCCACTCATATAGAGCACGGGATTCACCGCTAGTTCACCGCCGGCCAGAGCGATCTCAGCCATATTGTTTAGGTAAAGTGTGCCATACCCAGGTTGCGCTTGCGACCACCCTCTCACCGTTAATCGATTCGCTCCGATCTCTATTTTTCCGTATAGGTAAGCACCATAGGCTACGTCCAAGAGCATATCACCCGTCAAAATGGAATTACCACTAATAGAAAACCCTCCAATGGAAGCTGTTGCACGCAGAGTCCCATAACCCTCGAAGCCACCGCCTAGGCCGAGGGGATGATTTGATTCCAACGTGCCGCCCGCCAAGGACACTCGGCCGTAGACACGGTTGGAGCCTCCAGTAATCGGCGAAAAGTCGTTTAGCACCGTGATGCTAACCGTATTGGGGCCAGTCTCGATATTTCCAAACAAGCTCCAGTCATCGTTTGTGTTGTTACCCAAAACCAAGTTTCCACCTACCGCTCGAATCGTAACGTCCAAGGGAATATCTGTGAGAGAATATGAGCTGAGATTGGGGGCAAGATTGCCGATGAAATGCCCGTGACCCTCGACCAATAGCGTCCCTGAATACCACAATTTCCCGTCACTTGGGCGTGTAGTGTCATTGGTTACTGGCTGAGGCGCGGTGTTGATCGTCGGTCCTGTCTCCAACCAGCCATTTTCCAGAAAAACCTTTGCATTGGTAAATGTGGCAGCACCAGCTATCACACCGTTTCCCGACGTAGCATCGAGATTTGTAATCACCTTGCCGTTGGCAATTCGAAGCGTGGCATTATTTACCTTCAGAGCAGTGGTAGCAGTGACCTCCGAATTATTGAAAATGTCGAGCCGCACATCCCCTGCCGCCACCTCGATGTTTTTCACGACCGTATTCGTCACCATGCTCACTGAGTAGGTCTGGTTCAGGTCGAACCGTGCTGTTTCGAAGATGGCCGGTGGAGTCGCACGATCCACCCAGTCCGTGGCAATACCCCAGTTGCCATCGTAGGAGGGATCAGGTCCTCCGCTCCACACCACGATCGTCTGCCCCCACACCACCCCACCCGCGCCCAGTCCCACCATCAACCCCAGCGCGCTGGCGAGCCGCGAAAGGCGCCACCCTGCTTGCGGCGCAAAGTGCTGCGCCGCCCTGACCGGGGCGTTTCCGGCATGGCTTTTCGTGGTAAGCATGGGTTGTCCACCTACTCTCTGCAAAAATCTGGCGGGAAGTTTCAGGAAAAAGGCACTCTCCGCGGCGAGCCCACTCTGGCTTTCCCCTTGGTGCGGTGCGGCCATCCCCCACTGGTCAGCGCCAGCATCGAGCGCCGGCTTTCTGGTCAAACCGGCAGGATCGCGCGAGGTGGCCGGAATCGGTAGATTGGTGGATTTTCCTGCAGTTCGGGGAATTGCACCTTGTTTACGCAAGCTTGCACTATACTGAATGAGGCGCCTTCCCCATATCGTCCATCAGGACGATTCCTCTGCTTATACAGGCTATTAAGGAAATTAACCGCCCATGAGCCCTACCCCCAGGCCTGAGGTTGCACCAGCCTTGGTGGCCCTGCAGCGAGCCATCACCCCCGAGGAAGTCTGGCTGGCCACGCAGGCCCTCCTCCGCGCGGCGACGCCTTCGCACTATGAGCTCATCGGCCTGCCCTCGCTCGGCATCATGCCGTTCTTCCTGCGCACCACCATGCCCACGCGGGACATCGGCCGGTTTGGCCAGCTCGCGCCGCTCAATGCCGTCATCGCCACCAAGCCAGGGCTCATCGTGGCCAGGATGAGCGATTTCTACACCGCGGCTCCGGGTGATCCGTTCTTCGAGGAATTCCTCAAGCCCGACGGCTGGCTTTACGCCGCCGCCCTCCTCTTCTGGGCCGACGACGGCCGTTTCATCGGCCAGCTCGCTACCCTCCGATCGGCGGAACAGGGCGACTTCACCGATGCGGAACTCGCCGGGTTGCGCCTGCTGCACCCGCAGGTCAACGCCGCCGTCGTCCGCCTGCTCACGCAGGAGAACGCGGCCGGCACCCAGGTCACACTCGAGCATTCCCTGCACGCCCTGCCCCTGCCGATCGCGATCGTGACCTGGGATCTCACCCTGAGCTTCACCAACCGTGCAGCCACCGAGACCATCCACCGCTGGCGCCACGGCGCGGCGACCGCCCGCGCCATTAAGGCCGCGCCCGGTCTGCCCGGCAACCTGACCGCCGCCTGCGTGACCCTGAAGGACGCCTGGAACAGCGCCGTGACCACCCACGATTTCAGCCGGCTGAAGCGGTCGATAACCTTGATGAATTCCTTGACCGACGGACTCAGCGCGACGATCCGCCTCGTTGAATCCCCGGCTGGACGGACGCTGCATCCCTCGTTCGTGATCCACTTCGAACTGCCCCGCACGCCGGAGGCGGAGGTTTCCCGGGCGCTCGGCCAGTTCGCGCTACTGACTCCGGGCGAGCGGGCCATTGCGATCCTCGCGGCCGAGGGACATGACAATGCCGCCATCGCCCGCCAGCTCAACCGCTCGCTCAGCACCGTGCGCACCCACTTGCGTAATATCTTCCGAAAACTAGGCATCACCACCCGGTCCCGCCTCGCCCCGCTTGTGCACGGGCTGAAACGCTGAGCGCGGTTTGCCTACAGGCGAAACGGAGCCCGCTCACCACGTTGTCGCTCCGCTCCAACGCGGCTACCCCGCGTAGCCGCGCTTGAGCTGCAGGCGAAAGCGTGGCCCGCCAGCCACCACGTTGTCGCTTCGCTCCAACGTGGCTACCGCCATCTCGTAGCCGCTTAGCACGCAGAGAAGAAATCAAAGAATCGGCCCTGATGGGCTAATCACCCACGGGGCGAGGTCGCGGATCCCCCCGCCTCTGCTTCAACCCTCCGTTTTTCGTTTTGTGCTCTTTGCCGCCATTCCTTCTGTCGCGTTTAGATTTAATGCTTCTGCGGCGCCAAGGCCTCATCCTGGAGCCGGCGCAGGGTCGCTTCGGCGGCCGGAATGTCCCAGGCCATGACCAGTTGCTGGCCGGACAACACAAACAGCGTGCGGCCATCCTGCGACCAAGCCCAGGCATCGCGCTGCGCGAGACCCGGCAGGGTAAGGACGAACTCCGGTCGCCATGTGCCCGTGCGGCCGATGCCGATCGAACTGGGCCCCGTGGTGATCGCCAGCCGCCGGCTGTCGGGACTGAAAAGCGCGTAGCCATAAATGGAGCTCCGTTGCATGACGGGCATGACCACGGCTGGCTTGGCCCACTCCCCGACTCGCCAGATGTCGTAGCCGAGATTGGAACCGAGCACGAGCCAGTGGTTGTCCGGGGAAAACACACTCCGGGAGTGCCCTTGGGGCCAGAGCTTAGCCGTGACCCGCCCCTCCGGCAAAGCCAGCACCCTCGTCTCCCGGTCCGCCGAATCCACCACGGCCAGCCAACGGCCGTCCGCACTGGGCGCCGCCATACCTTGGGCTCCCCCTGCGGCCACGTCCACGGCCCGGGCCGGGTCCGCGTCCGGCCAGAACTGAACTTTGTTCCGGGCATAGTTCTCCGCCCACCAATTCCGCCCGTCCGCCGAGATTGTTTTGACGATACTCCGGTCACGCTGGGCCATGACCTGAACCTCCCCCCACTCGGGTGGCTGCGGATCGCGCAGGAGGATCGCCCGCGTCTGCACTCCAGCTTCGGTTCCGCTATAGAGCACCTTCCCCTCAGGCGGCAGGAAAAACGCCCCGGCAGCCTCGCTGCGTGGGAATTTCCAGCGCAGTTCCTCCCGACCGGTGGCCACCGACCAGACATGGGCTCCCTCCTTCGTCGCCGCCAGCAGCCAGCGATCATCCGGGCTCACGGCCGCTGTTTCCCAGCGGGCACGGGACCCTTCGGCCAGGGGAAAATATCGCACGATCTCGTCGGGACCAAATTCGATCAGCCCCAGTTCCTTGTTTCCCGCCCCCACGGCGGCGCGCCGGCCGTCGGCGCTGAGTCGCAGCGCATGGGTGCCCGCCTGACCGCGCACGAGTTCCCGACCGGTCCAGCGATCCCAGACGCGCAAGATCGACTCCGAATCCAGCGAAAGCAGCCGCCGGCCATCCGGGTGCAGCGCGAGCCGGCTGCTCCGCAACTGCCCCTGCCGCAGGGTTTGGGCCTCGGCGCCCGTGCGCGCATCCCAGACCACGATCTCCGGGGCACCCACAAAACGATCACTCACCAGCCAGCGTCCGTCCGCCGACCACACCGCCGGGGCCAAACCCGCGTCCCCCGCCCAGGACCAGATCATTTTCTCCTCTGCTACGTCCCAGACTTCCAGCCGATCATCGCGCACCACAGCCAGGTGGCGATCACCCGGCGACGGCGTCAGTCCGTAGATCACCGTGCCGGTGCCGCCCAGCCAATGCTCCGCGCCGGTCGCGCCGTCATGCCAGCCCACGCGGTGGCCGGGACCGGTGAACCACCAGCCGGCGGCGTTGTTCGCCATGACCGGCGCGACCGTTCGCCCGTTCGGCGGGAAAATCCATCGGGGCCGCCCATCCCCGGGCCCCCAGACCGCCTGGGTCTCATCCGCGTAATACGCACACAGCCAGCCAGCCGACGGACCGAAGCCCACCTTCTCGATCCGGGACGGGGCGGCGGGCGCCACCTGTCGCACCACGGCCCAATCCTCCACGCGCCGCACCTCCGGAGCGGTGGCATCAGGCGAAGTCACCACGCAGAGCGAGAGATCAGGCGTGAAATCAACCTTGTCACTGGCGCGCAACTGCGGGAGGACGGGCAGGCGTTTGATCCATTGCCAGTCGGCCAAGGCCAGGGCCGCCAGCGCCTCGGTGCCGGCCGTCTCGCTGGCGCCGCCGAGGCCCACGGCCCGGCGCAGCAGCCGCATCGTCTCAAATCGCTGTCCGTCGCGCCCGCTCTGCCGCACCGCGCGCGCCTGGGCTACGAGCGACTCCGCCAAGCTGGCCTGTGACCGGGCCTCCGCCATGCGCGCCTCCGTCAAGGCCGCGTGCAGTTCGCGGTTTTTCAGGGCGAAAACCGCCGCGCTCACGGCGAACGCGAGCACCAGCGCCGCCGCCAGGACCGCGGGCAGCGGATTGCGGCGTGCCCCCGACCACGCCTGCCCGACCGCCGACACCGGCCGGGCCGCAATCGGCCGGCCCGCGAGCCACGCCCGCAGATCGGCCGCGAACGCTTCCGCCGTCGTGTAACGCTGGCCCGGCTCCGCGGCCAGCGCGCGCGCGGTGATCACGGCGAGATCGCGCGCCACCCCGGGTCGCGGTGCGCCGGCGGCGGCCGTCGCCGGCGGCGGGGCCCCCGTGAGCAACTCATGCAGGATCGCCCCGAGGGCATAGATATCCGCCGCCATCGTGGCCATCCCGGCCCCGCCCTTGAGCACCTCCGGCGCCATATAGCCCGGCGTGCCCATCACCAGCAGCGGCCGGGTGAACGGCCCTGGGACCGACTCCGCGCCCTCCATCATCTTGGCCAGGCCGAAATCACTCACGAACGGCCGGTCCGCCTCATCGAAAAGAATATTCCCCGACTTCAGATCGCGGTGCAGCACGCCGCGGGCGTGGGCATGGTGCACGGCATCCGCCAGGGTCGCCACCAGTTCCGCCGCCTCCCGCTCGCGACCGCGGTAGTGCTCCAGCCGCTGCGCCAGCGAGCCACCGCAGAGTTTCATGGTGTAATACGGCAGGCCGTCGTATTCGCCGACACTCAACACGGGCAAGATCGCCGGATGGTCGAGCGTCGCCACCGTCGCGGCCTCCAGCTTGAAGCGGGCGCGCGTCTCGGCGGAACCCAGTTCGTGCGGCCGGAGGATCTTCA
>JAQSDJ010000011.1 GCA_029945855.1 Lacunisphaera sp. | reverse complement strand
GCGGGCGGTCGCGTCGACCTCCTCGTCGTCGCCGGCGAGCATTCAGGCGACGAGCACGCGGCGCGCGTCGTGCGCGAGCTGCGCGCAAAAAACCCGCAATTGAAAATCTGCGCGCTCGGCGGCCCCGGGTTGGCCGCGGCCGGCGCACAGCTATTGCACGACCTGACCGCAACCTCCGTCGTCGGCTTCGTCGAGGTGCTCAAGCACTACGCGTTTTTCAAGGCGCTGTTCGACGCAACGCTCCGGTGGGTGGCGCAGCACCGGCCGCGCGCGGTGTGCTTCGTGGACTATCCCGGCTTCAACCTCCGGCTCGCCGCGCAGCTGCGCGCCCGCGGACTGAGCGTGCAGGGCGAGGGCCAGGTAAAGCTGCTCTATTACATCTCGCCGCAGATCTGGGCCTGGAAACCGCGGCGCCGCTTCTCGATGGCCCGCGACCTTGACGCCATGGCGGTGATCTTCCCGTTCGAGCCCGCCTGCTACGCCGACACGAAGCTGCCGGTCGAGTTCGTCGGCCATCCGTTCCTCGCGCCGGACTACGCGGCGCCGGTGCGTCACGATCCGGCCGGCCCGGTGCTCCTGCTGCCCGGCAGCCGCACGCAGGCGGTGGCGAAGATTTTTCCGCTCCTGCTGGCCGGGTTTCAGGAATATCTCCAGGGCGCCCCGGCCGCGCGTGCCGTCGTGCTTTATCCGAGCGAGGAAGTGGCGGCGGCCGTCCGGGCGGTGCTGGCCAAGTGGCCGCAGCTCGCCGCGGCGGTCGAGCTGCGCGCGAACGCTGGCTGCACCGCCGCCGCGGCCGTGCTGACCTCGAGCGGCACGATGTCGCTGCATTGCGCGCTGGCGGGCATCCCGGGCGCGGTCGTCTACAAGACCAAGACACTGACCTACTGGCTCGGGCGCATGCTGGTGAGCGTCGAGTTCATCGGCATGGCCAACCTGCTGCTCAAGGAGCCGATGTATCCCGAGTTCATCCAGGGCGCGGCGACGGCGAAGGCCCTGGCGCGCCAGCTGCGCGAGGGCACCACGGATGAGGTGCGGCGCGAACGCACGCGGGGGCAGGCGGCGCAGCTGCGGACCTTGCTGGCGAAGCCGTCGGCGGGCACGGCGGCGGACTGGCTGGCCCGGCAGCTCGGGTGAGTGCGGTTGCACCGCCTAAAATTGGTCGCTTCCGGCAGCGCGCCCGCTTCTAGTGGGGGCGCATGTCTGTCCCGGATGATCCCGCCTCCCGCCATCAGCGCAGTCGGTTGCTGCCGCTGCTGGTGTTCGTGGTCGGGTGTGTCATCTCCCTCGCCGCCTGGTGGCTGGTCGGGCGGTCGGTGCAGCGGGTGAACCAGGCCCGGTTCGAACTGCAGACGTCGCGGCTGGCGAACCTGATCCAGGCGCGATTCCAGACGCCGGCCCACATCCTCGCCGGGGCCCGGGCGCACGCCAACGCCAGCGACCGCGTGACCGTGCGGGAGTGGTCGGAGTATTTCCGGTCCGTCACGGAGCGTTTTGATTACGGGGTGGTGGGGCTGGGCTACGTGGAGCGGGTGCGCCGGGCCGACCTCGACGCCTTCGAGGCGCGGGTGCGGACGGAAGGGGCTCCCGATTTCAAGGCGGCGCGCACCAGCCAGAGCGAATGGTTGTATGTCGTCACCAGCATTGAGCCGCGCGACCGGAACACCGGGGTGGTGGGGCTGGATCTTGCGCCGGGCTCGAGCCGGCGCGACGCGGCCGAGGCGGCGGCCCGCGAGAACTCCCTCACGCTGTCGCGCCACATGCGGCTGAACTACGAGAATCGGGAAGTGCCGGGCTTCCTCCTCTTCCAGCCCGTCTACGCGAACGGCGCCCACCTCGGCAGTCCCGAGCTGCGGCTGGCGGCGCAGCTGGGCTGGGTCTATGCCCCGATCCGCATTGATGAACTGCTGGACGGGGCGGTCGACGAGGCGGCCGTTCAGGTGCATTTTCAAGTCTATGAAGGCGACGTGCCGGCGGCCGGGCATCTGCTTTATGATGACGCCAAACCCCTGACCGGCCCAAATCCCGCCGGGGAGGAGGCGAAGCGGCGCTTCAACGGCCGGCTGACGCTGGAAATCTTGGGCCAGTCGTGGACCCTGTGCACGAGCGAACGGCCCGGCTTTATCAGCTCGAGCAACACCCTGCTGTCTTGGGGCGTGCTGGGCGCGGGCCTGCTCACCAGCCTGCTGACCGCCGGCGCGGTCTACCTGCTCGTGAATTCGCGACGGCAGGCCTGGCAGCTCGCGGAGAATATCACCCGGGATCTCCGGCGCACCGAGGCTGAGGCGCAGCGGCTGGCCCTGATCGCCCGGCATACGGCCAATGCCGTGGGTCTGTCGGATGCCGCGGGCAAGGTGGTCTGGATCAACGAGGGCTTCACCCGGCTGTTCGGCTACACGATCGAGGAAGCCCGTGGCCACTTCGGACCGCATCTCCTCAAGGGAAAAGAGACCGACGCCCGCCTGCTGGTGACGGTGGCGCTGGCCGCCAAGGCCGGGCGGGAGTTTCATGGCGAATTGCTCTGTTACGCCAAGACCGGGCGGGAGATCTGGACCGATTTCGAGATGCAGCCGCTGCGCGACGCCGCCGGCGCGATCACCGGCTACATGTCCATCCAGCTCGACATCACCGAGCGCAAGCGGGTGCAGGCGGAGCTGGCCCAGCACGAGGCGCAATTTCGCTTCATCCTCAACGCCCTGGACATCGGCGTGAGCTGGACCCACTACGGCGACCACAGCGAGTCCTGGGTCAACGAGGCGGTCCTCCGGCTGACCGGCCTGACGAGCGAACAGGCGCTGCAGCCGGGCGGCTACGAGTCCATCACCCCGCCCGCGGACTGGGCGCGGCAGCAGGTCGAGTCGGCGCGGATGCGCCGGGGCGAGACCGACCATTACAGCCTGGAGAAGCGCTACGTGCGCCCCGACGGCTCGATGATGCACGGGTTGCTCACGGTGCGGGCCTACCGCGAGGCGGACGGGACGATCCTGCAGGAAGTCGCGACCATGATGGACCTCACGGAGCGGCATCAGGCGCAAGAGCGGCTGGCCCGGGAGGAGGAACGGTTCCGCTTCATCTTCGAGTCCGTCACCACCGGCATCGTCTGGACCCTCATCCCCCGGGATGGCCCGGTGAGCCGGCTCATCAACGACGCGCACCTGCGGATCGCCGGGCTGACCCGCGCGGAGGCGGAGGCCAACCTCGGGGCGTTTCGGAATCGCACCCACCCCGAGGACCTGGCCCGGCAGGAGCCCTTGCACCAGGACATGATGGCCGGCCGGATCAACGGGTTCACCCTCGACAAGCGCTATATCCGGTCCGACGGCTCGATCGTGTGGGTCGCCTTCACCAACCAGCGCCGCGTCCACGCCGACGGCTCCGAGGAACACCTTTCCACCATCGTGGACATCACGGCGGTCAAGCGCACTCAGGAGGAGCTGGCGCACAAGGAGGCGCAGTTCCGGTTCATTTTCGAATCCGTGCCCGTCGGTCTCTCGTGGGCCATCGCCGGCCAGGACGCCACGCGCATCGTGAACACCGAGCACGTGCGCCTTTCCGGCGTCACCCCGGAGCAGGCGCAGGCCCAGGCGGATATCTTCCAACGCCGCACGCACCCCGACGATGTCGCGCCCCAGGCGGAACTGGTGCGGCGGCTCCGAAGCGGGGAGATCGACCGCTTCACCCTCGACAAGCGTTACGTGCACGAGGACGGCAAGGTGGTCTGGGTGCGGTTGTCGCGCCAGGTTTTCCACGGTCTCACCGGCCGCCTGCCGCAGGAGCTGAACGCGCTGGTCGACATCACCGAGGTCAAGCGGGCCCAGGCCGCGGCGCAGGCCGCCCAGGCCGCCGCCGAGCAGGCCAACCTCGCGAAAAGCCAGTTCCTCGCGATGATGAGCCACGAGATCCGCACGCCCATGAACGGCGTCATCGGCATGACCAGCCTGCTGCTCGACTCGAAGCTCACGGCCGAGCAGCGCGACTACGCCGAGACCATCCGCCAGAGCGGCGATGCGCTCCTGACCATCATCAACGACATCCTCGATTTTTCCAAGATCGAGTCCGGCCGGCTGGAGTTGGAGAAGATCGAGTTCTCCCTGCGCGAATGCGTCGAGGGCACGCTCGACCTGCTCGCGACCCGCGCCACGGAGAAACGCCTCGACCTGCTCTACGAGATCGCCGACGGCACCCCCGGCACCATCCGGGGCGATCCCACCCGCCTGCGGCAGATCCTGGTCAACCTGCTCGGCAACGCGGTCAAGTTCACCGGGCGCGGCGAGGTCCTGCTCGCCGTGCGGCCGCAGGCCGTGGCCGCCGGCGAATTGGAGCTGGTTTTCAGCGTGACCGACACCGGCATCGGCATCCCGCCCGAGGGGATCGCCCGGCTCTTCCAGTCCTTCAGCCAGGTGGATGCTTCCACCACGCGGAAATTCGGCGGCACCGGCCTCGGCCTGGTGATCAGCCGGCGGCTGGCCGAGATCATGGGCGGCCGCATGTGGGTGGAGAGCGAGGTGGGCAAGGGCAGCACCTTCAGCTTCAGCATTCAGGCGCAGACCGTCGTCAGCAAACCGCGGCTCTACACCGGCGGGCCGAAGGCCAGCGTGGAGGGCCGGCGCCTCCTCGCGGTCGACGACAACGCCACCAGCCGCCGCATCCTCAGCGACCTGGCGCGCAACTGGGGCATGACGCCGCTGGCGGTCGAGACCCCGGCCGAGGCCCTGGCCCTCCTGCGGGCCGGCGAGCATTTCGACGCGGCCATCCTCGACATGCAGATGCCCGGCATGGACGGACTCATGCTGGCGGCGGAGATGCGCCGGCTCCGTTCCCGGGAGGAATTGCCCCTCGTGCTGCTTTCCTCCATGGGCCGGCAGGATGATCCGACCGGGCTGTTTGCCGCCAACCTGACCAAGCCGGTCAAGCCGTCCCAGCTCCTCGACGCGCTCGCCCAGCTGTTCTGGTCGGGCCGGGAGAAGGAGGCGGCGCGGGCGCACTCCGTGCATCCGTTCCCCGTCCCGACCGCCGCGCGCGCCGAGCAGATCCTGCTGGCCGAGGACAACGCCGTGAACCAGAAGGTGGCCGTGCACCTCCTGCGCAACCTCGGTTTCCGCGCCGACGTGGTGGCCAACGGCCTCGAGGTTCTGGAGGCCGTGCGCCGGCAGCCCTACGACATCATCCTCCTGGACGTGCAGATGCCGGAGATGGACGGTTTGGAAGCGGCGCGCCGGCTCGTGCAGACGCGGCCCGATCCGCGGGACCGGCCCTGGATCATCGCCCTCACGGCGAACGCCATGCAGGGCGACCGGGAGGCGTGTCTCGCCGCCGGCATGGACGACTACATCAGCAAACCGATCAAATCCCCCGAATTGCTCGCCGCCTTGGAACGCGCCCGCCCCCGCCGGCCGGCCGGAGGCCGGGTGCCGGCCAAGACCTGTCTTAAGGTGGAGAAAAAAGTCGCCTTGCTGCGCGGGCCGAAGCAGAAATTTCCGATGTTACCGCAGTTCGTCAAGGAAGCCACGCGCCGCCACATCACGTGGCTGCCGTGGCTGGTATTCCTGCTGATGGCGGGCCTCTCCGTGGTCGTCTGGCAGGTGGTGGCCGGGGAGGTGCGGCAGTCGGCCCGCCTGCGGTTCGACCGGCTGGCCGAGCGGATGGGCGACACCCTGCGGCAGCGGTTCACCACCGCCGCCCACCTGCTGCACGGGGCCGCCGCACTCCCGGCGGCGAGTGAGGAGGTCACGGCCGCGGACTGGTCGGTTTACCTGCGCCGGGTCA
>JAQSDJ010000010.1:501-5895 GCA_029945855.1 Lacunisphaera sp. | reverse complement strand
TCGTAGATGTCCTCGATGCCGCGCGAGGCCTTGAACACCAGGGCCTCGAAGCCCGGGGTGATCGGGGTGCCGAGCTCGGCGCTCAGCGCCTTGGCCCGCGCGATGACTTCCGACGGGTCGGAGATGTCGGCCGGCGTGATCTGGTTCACGACCGCGGCGGCCGCGTAGCCGAGCATGCGCTCGGCGCCGACGTTGAAGATCTGGATGACGCCCTTCTCGTCGGTGGCGATGCTGGAGAAGTTGGCGCTGTTGAGGATGGCGTTCTGCAGGGCGCCGGCCTTGAGCACGGCTTCCGCGCGCCGGACATCCGTGATGGATTCGCCCGGCCCAAGCACGGGGGACTCGGCTTCCGGGGTGGTGAGGGGAAAAAGATCCATGGAACGGTCCGGGCAGGACGCGCCCAGTGTAGCGAGGAAATTCCCCTGCGGATAGGAGGTGAACACCTCCCGGCCCGCGAAGCGCAGCCTCAGCCGCAGCCGCCATCCGCCACCGCTGGGCGAGACCGCAATCGGGCCGGTCAGTTACCTGGAGTCAATCCGTCCGCGCACGGCCGGCTGGCTTCGCTCGCAACCTGGCCCCCACGCAGTTGATGCCTGAGACAGGCCAGCAAGTCCGGCAAAAAGAGGGGCTTGGCCAGCAAGGGATACCGCCCGAGTTGCCCGACGCCTGACTTGATGTCCGCCTTGGTCACCAGGGCCGTCAAAAACACGATCGGCACGTGTTTCAGCCGGGGGTTCGCGCGCAGGCTCCCGGCCAGATCCCCGCCGTTCATGCCCGGCATGAGCACATCCAGCAGAATCAGATCCGGGCGAAATTTCTCCGCCGTCGCCAGCGCCGCCAGGGCATCGTTTTCCTCCCCGACCAGGTAGTCGCCGGTTTGCTCGAGGTAAAGTTTCACCAACAGGGTATCGCTGGCCTTGTCGTCCACAATCAGGATCCGTTTGGGTCCGGCTTTGTTCGTCGTGGCCATGGGGTTTGGGTCGGACGGCGCCTGCCCGCGGCGCACCGTGCCGGGGTGGCGCCTGGTCGGAGGTCACCGGGTCTGGTCGGAGCGTGAGCGGAACACGGCGCCCAGGCCGCGGGCGGCCCCGAAGGCGAGCGGACCCCAGCGGGCCAGCGAACCCAGCAGGCCCCGGCGGGGCAGCACGGCGCGGGAGACGAGCAGGCCGAGCGGCACGGCCGCGAGCTGCGTGAAGGGCGAGAGCCGCCGCCAAAAGGCCAGCGCCCGGTCCAGCCAGGCCACGGGCCGGGTGAGCCGGCTCACAAGCAGGACGCACTCGGTGCGCCGGGCGGCGATGCGCCGCCGGAGCGATACCTTGTAGGCGGCGAGCCGGTTCAGCTCCCGGTCCGAATACATGCGCGGTCCTCCTTGATTTCCTGCAGGGTGGCCGCGAACGGCTGCGGCTGGCGGGCCAGGAAGCGGCGGAAGGCGATGATGATTGCGACCAGCGCCGCGGCATAAAAGACCGCCAGCCCGCCGAGCACGGCCAGGCGGGCGCTTTCCCAGAACAGGTAGACGAGGGTCAGGCTGGCGAAGGTGACCGCCAGCAGGCCCGCGAAAATGCCCGCGCTGATCCAGAGGAAGATCCGGATCAGGCGGAATTTTTCCTCCTGCAGCTCGAGGGAGAACAGCTCGAGGCGGTCCGAGACCGTCGCCAGCAGCACATCCCCGAGCGCCCGGAAGGAGGCAAGGAAGCCCGTAGGCACGGGTGTCTCTGGGTCCATGACGGGACCGGTTACTTGCTGCGGCGGCCGAGCAGGATGCCGACCAGCAGGCCGACGCCCGCGGCGATGGCGATCGACTGGTAGGGGTTCTCGCGGATGGTCGCGTCGGTGTATTGGGCCCCGGCGATGACCTTCTTGCGGGTGACCGCATAGGCGTCGGCGAAGCGTTCCTGGGCCTGCTCAAAGCGGGCACGCAGGGCGTCGACGGCGTCGGTGGTGTGCTCGGAAACGGAATCAGCCATCATGGACTGGGCCTCGGCGACGAGGGCCTGCATTTCGTTGAAAAGTTCCTTGGGCGTGTGGGCGGTATCTTTGTTGTTTTTCATGGTTGGAAAATAGGTGGGCCGGCGTGGGACCGGTCAGGACGACTTCGAGCCGCCGAGCAGCCCGGCGGCGCCGACGATGGTGGCGACGATGCCGCCGATCATCAGCCACATGGTCTTGTCGGTCGGGTTGCCGGTGAAGAACCGGGAGACGCCGGAGGCGGCGGAATCGGAGGCGGCGACGCCGGCGATGAGGAGAATGATGCCAATGACGAGCAGGGCGAGGGAGACGACTTTATTCATGGGGAAGGAGGGAAATCAGGTTGGGGCGGAGCGGGCCACAAGAGGGCGCGGAGGGGCGGCAGGGCCGGCGACCGGCGGCAAGGCCAAGGGGCGGCGGGTGGCCGGGGCGGACAGCGCGCGCAGGCGCAGGGGTTTCAAGGAGCGACCCGGGGCGGGCTCACCGTTGGGACGGGTTTTGCTGACGGGCGGCATGGTTGCGAACGTTGTGGTGATGAAGGAAGAAGCGGGCAAAACGGTGCGCGGCCGCCCGGGGGCGGCCACGCCGTTGAGTTGGTCGGTCGAGGCTCGATCAGCCCTTCACGATCATGTTGTTGCTGACCTTGGTCACGCCGCGGACGTCGCCGGCGAGCTTCGTGACGAGGGATTTCTCGGCATCGGAGGCGGCCTCACCCGTCACGAGAACCACGCCGTCCTGGGTGACCACCTTGGTCTTCAGGGCGCTGGTGGACTTGTGGGTGAGCAGGGCGAACTTGACCTGGCTGGTGATGGAGGCGTCGTCGAGCTTCTCGCCGACGGTCGGCTTGTCGGTCACGACGATGTCATTCTGCACGGACTTCACGCCGTCGATGTCCTTGGCGTAGATCGCGGTCAGTTCCTTCTGGGCAAGGTTGTCGGCGGTGCCGCTGAGCATGACGTGGCCGTCCTTGACCTCCACCTTGGTGGTGGAGGCGCTGACGTTGGCCTTGACGAGGAGGCGGCCGCGAATCTTGAAGGCCATCCAGCCGTCGGACTTTTCCGGATAGGCGGACTCGACCTTGATCTCGTTCTTCACGCCGATCACGCCGGGCAGGTTTTCCACGGTGTCGACCGCAAGGGCCTTGTCGTCCTTGTCCTGGACCGTGCCGGTCAGAGTGACGATGCCGTCCTTGACCTGCACCTTCACGTTGTTCTCGAGGACGGTGCGGTAATTGTAGGAAGCCTTGGCGGCCTCCTCGATCTTGTTGTCGGTGGCGGAAGAGGCGAACAGCACGATGGGGCTGGCAATGAGGGTCAACAGAAGTGACAGATGTTTTGTTTTCATAGCAGGAACGGCGAAGATACGCGCTTCGCGGGCCCGCGACTATGGGGCCTTGACCTACTGGCGGGCGCGGGCCGCGCTGCGGGCGGGGTGCCCGCACTCCAGCTCATTGGACAGGGGCCACGGCGACCTCGCCGGGGTGTCCCTCAACAGATCGCCGGCTCCCCCGCCCCCGCCGAACATAAAAAACCCCGGCCGTTGCAGGCCGGGGTTGAAGCGATCCGGGGCGCGGACTCAGAAGTTGATCGAGAGTCCGGCGGTCCACTCATTAAGCACCTTGGTCGTGCCGCCCGTCTGGGCGGAAACGTCGGTGTAGATCAGCGCGCGGGGCCCGAGCACGAAGTCCAGGCCGGCGCTGTAGAGCGCGCTGTCGCGCGGGGCGCGGCGGGTGACGACCGTGTAGTTCACGCCACCGAAGGCGGCGTCCAGGCCACGCGAGTCGTTGGAGAACTCATGCAGCCAGGCGCCGCGGACATGCGGTTGCAACCGCCCGAGCATCAGCCGGCCATCCACGCCGAGCTGCGAGCGCAGGGAGCGGGCGGTCTGGCGGTAGACCGTCGCGTTGTAGTCCCCGGCCCCTTCCTCGGTGAAGCGGTTGCCGGTCCACCGGCTCGCGAGCAAGCCGGCGAAGGGCGACACGGTCAGGCGGCCGTTGGTCAGGTGCTTCCCGACGGTCATGCCGGCGGTCCACTGGTGGCCCTTCGTGGACGAGGTGGCGACGGCGGACGTGCCGGGAAAAATGATCGGGCGGGTGGACTCGTATTTGTTGAAGCCATAGGCGACGATCGCCTCGGCGAACAACGGGCCGCCCGACCACGCGGCGCGCACGCCGAGGGTCTTGTCCTTCACGGTCGTCTGGCTGCCGACCGAGCCGAGGCCGGCGGTCGTCTTGCCGAAGGCGAAGAAGGCGCCGACCGTGGTGTCGGCCGTGACGGCATGATTGCCGCCGACCAGACCCTGGCTGCTGGTGTAGCGGCTCGAGCCGACGTCGAGGTCGGTCCGGGCGCGGCCACGGCGCTGGCCGCCTTCGAAATAGTATTCGTCATGACCGGAGACCGCGCGGACATCCCGCAGCAGGCGGTCGGCCAGGGAGGTCGCGTGCGCGAACGCGAAGTCGGACCAGACCTGGTAGCCCTGGGGTGAGAGGGCGTTGAGCGCGGCCGGGAACTGGCCGGCCTGCGGCAGCGTGTTGAGCGCGGCCGTGAGGACGGGGACGTCCTGCGCGGCGGCGCCGACGGCCGCCTGGTTGGGCGTCACGGCAAAGCCGGCGAAGGGCCGCTGGGTGAACACGACGGTCGCGGTCGTCGGGGCATAGACCACGGAGGCCTGGGTGGCGGCGCTGCTGGTGATATTGCCCGCGAGGGGGCCGAAGGTGCCGCTCACGCCGCCGGCGGCGGTGAGGAAGGTGAACGACTGGCCGAGCGGACTGTAGGTGCCGAGCGTGTTGACCTGCAGGCCGCCGGCGAGCGCCGCCGTGCCGGTGGCGACGACCTTGTCGAACGACGAGGCCGAGGCGATCTCGATGACGAGGTTGCCGGTGGCCGACTGCGTGTAGTTGCCGGTCACGTTGATCGTGCCGGGCGAGGCGCCGGGGCTGACCGTGCCGTGGTTGACGAGATTGCCGGAGATGGTGCCGGTGCCGCCGAGCAATGCGCCCGCCTGGACAGTGGTCCGGCCGACGCCGGTGTTGAGATAGAACTTACCCGCCTGGACGTCGACCGGGGAGTTGGTCGTGACCGCGAGGTTGAGCGCGCCCGCGCCTTTCTTCTGGATCGTGCCGCCGCCGGTGATGGCGCCGCCGAAGGTGCCGTCGGTCGCCTGATCGAAGACGAGGAAGCCGGTGGGGGCGACCGCGACGGCCCGATTCGCGGGCAGGCTCGCGGTGCTGGTGATGAACGAGCCGGCATTGATGATGGTGCCGCCCGTGTAGGTATTGGCCCCGGTGACGGTGAGCGCACCCGCGCCCAGCTTGATGACCGCGCCGTTGCCGGAGATCACGCCGCCGAATGTGCCGGCCACGGGCTGGTCGAGGTTCAGCGTGCTGATGTTGAGGGCGATGGCCTGGTTCGCGGGCAGGCTGGCCGC
>JAQSDJ010000010.1:0-491 GCA_029945855.1 Lacunisphaera sp. | reverse complement strand
CGGAGTTGACGATGGTGCCGCCCGTGTAGGTGTTGCCGGTGCCGGTCAGGTAGACGGTGGCCGTGTTGATCGTGAGGGAGGCCGGGGTCGTCGCGTTCGAGGAATTGCCGTCAATGGTCAGGATCGTGGCGGGATAATTCGTGCCCGGGACGAGGGTCACGCCGGAGGGCCCGGGGGCGAAGGCGCCGGTCGAGCTGAGAATGACATTGCCGGTGTAGACGACGATCGGGATCACCACGACGGGCGGGATCGGCACGACCGGCGCAAACACGACCGGGGGAACCACCGGGGGCGGGATCGGCACGAGCACGCCGCCGACATATTGCAGGCCGCCATCCATGTCGCCGCCGCCGGGACCGCCCAGGGCATTGGCCGCGCCGGGACCGGCGAAGGAGACGCCCGCCAGCGCCAGCGCGCGGGCCCCGCCGTTGCCGAGCGTCGTGGTGATGCCGGTGAAGGAGACGCTGGTGCCGGCGAGATAATTGCCCATG
>JAQSDJ010000009.1 GCA_029945855.1 Lacunisphaera sp. | reverse complement strand
ACGTCCCTGTGCCCGCTTTGGGTAACGGTCGCACCTCGCGTGGTCCCTGCCGGCAAAGGGACCTTAACCGAATAATATCAGGCCCGGACCGCGGCCCCGGGCGAACGACGGCGGACGGCCACCAGGCCCAACGTCAGCAGGCCGGCGACGAGCGCATAGGTGGAAGACTCGGGGATCGCGGTCGGAACCGAGACGGTGTTGGAGGTCAGGATCACGGCGCCGTTTCGCGCCAACAGCCGGCCATCGACTATGGCACCGTTGTTCAGGGTTATGCTGGTCAAAGCCAGCACGTTTCCGACGAATTGCGACGTGTCGTTGAAGGTCGCCGAACTGCCGACCTGCCAGAAGACATTGGCGGCGGAACCGCCGTTGATAAACTGGACCTGGCTGCTGTTGGCCGTCGTAAGCGTGGACCCGGCCTGGAAAATCCAGACGGCATTGGGATTGCTTTGGGCATCGAGCGTCAGGATTCCGGTGATCGCCAACGAACCCGTGCTGTTGTAAACCCCCGCCGTCCGCGTCGAACTGCCGAGATCGAAGGCCGCCCCAAGCGATACGGTCGGGGTTTGCCCCGCGGCGTTGTTATAGGCCGCGGTCAGGGCCGCTTGCGCGTCGCTGGCAATGCTGTCGTTCACATGCCGGATTCCGTTCACGGTAATGGCCGGGGTCTCTGTCACGGTGGCCCCGGGACTCACGCCCAGGTCCCCATTGACGACAGTCACTCCGCTGTTGGTGATCGAGGTGCCGGCCAGAACGCCGAAGCTGCCCGCAGCACCGAGGGCGACCATGGTCTGGGCGACGACCGGCGAAGCGAGCCCGGCAAGGGCGACGGCCGCAAGCAAGGAGACATGTTTGATATTCATAGGCTGGTCGGAGTGTAATTCCCCGGTGCCTCCGACCATATGGGGTCTAGACCTACCCAAGGGGAATAGTGAACAGGAGCGCAGCCCTCTCCCCGGCCACTCTACCTACGGCGGTGTTCCGTAAATATCCTTCATGGGTAGGTCGGGCTTTCTTGTCCGCCGTAGCCTTGGCGAAGGCGGAACGCCCGACACGTCGGGGGTAAAGATCCCCGGAGCACGCTCCGGGGCATTTGACATGAAAACCCGCGGGCGAGGTCGCCCGCGCTCCAGTGTTTCGATCTGGAGCCACGGCGACCTCGCCGTGAGATGGTCCCGAGACCAAGCCGCCGCAAGCGTCGGGGTATTGAACCCATCGGGGATAAACCCCGACCGACAAATCAAGCCGCCGCACGGCGCCGTGATAGGCGGATCGGCTCTTTGCGCGCGGCCCGTAAGCGGCCGAGTTCAGGCACCCACGGCGGCACCGGCCGAGCGCCGGCGGACGACCACCAGGGCCAGCGTCAGCAGGCCGGCGAAGAGCGCATACGTCGAGGGCTCGGGAATCGCGGCCGCGACGATGTTCCCGCCACCGTCATAGGTCAGGCCGCCGCTGTAGCCCGAGTTGGCGGCGATGAAATCGATCTGGTTGCCATCAAGGGTCATGGTGTTCGACCCCGTCATCGCGCGGCCTTGGCTGATGGCTGCTCCCGTGCCGAACGTGATGGTGGTGCCACTGAGCACGTTGCCCTTGAAGGCAGTGCCCGCGCCAAAGGCCGTGGTGGAGCCCACCTGCCAGAAGAGGCCGTAATTGGCGACGCTGTCACCGGTGGTGTTGACCAGGGTCACCGCCGAAGTGGCCGCGGTGGTCAGGGTGGAGCCGATTTGAAACACCCAGGCAGCATTGCTCTGGTTCTGGGCATCAAGGATGAGCGTGCCGGTCAATTGCGCCGTGGAATCGAAATTGTATACCCCCGGGGTGAGGGTGACCGCCCCGGCCGTCGTCCCGAGGATCAAGCCGGTCAAATTCGCGGTTTGGGTCATGGCGGCCAACCCGTTGAACGCCTTCGTGAAATCGGTTTGATTCTGGGTGCTGGTGGTGACGTGCGAGCCACCGGTTACCGTGTAATTGCCCCCGGGACCGGCGATGACGCCGATGGAGCCCAAATCACCGTTGATCGTCGTGCCGCTCCCGTTGATCGTGACCGTGCCGCCGGCCATGACGCCGTAGCTGCCGGTCGAGCCCAGAATGGACTGCGCGTGAGCGGAGGGAAAGCAGAGGAGGCTGCCGACGGCCAGCAGAGCGAGGTTCTTGATATTCATGATTTAAGCTCAACATAGTCCTGTTCCCTCCGTGGCACCATGGGGCATGAACCTACTTGGGGGATTGCCGCGGGGGCAAAGACCCCAGGAGCCAGGGTGTGCCTTCTTATCGGTTTGTCATCCAAGCCAGCGCAACCTTCCCGTCACTTCGTCATTTGCGTCGATTCGCGGGATTCGGGGGCAGCCTGCCGTCTGCCCCACCCTCCGCCGAACTCATGCAATTGGCGTGGGCCAGCGAGCTCCTGTCAGCCGTAGGCCCGGCGAAGGCTGATGCTCGCGCTCTGAAGAGCGCCCGCGAGCGGGCTGGCCCACATGAAACCATTCAGTTCTCCCATGGTTAGAGCGGAATATCCACCCAACTCCTAGGAAACAGCGACGGCGCTGTGGGTAGGGCGAGTCGTCCCGACGAGCCGCCGGTGCCGACCGGCTCATCCGGAGGATTCGCCCTACCGGTTTCTTCCCGTCCGGAGCTAAACGCGTTTTGCGGTCTGGGGCTGTATGATCTCAGGATCAGGTCACCGTCAGCTGCACGCTGCTCTCGATGACGCCGGCGGCGATCGCGTAGCGCGTCAGGCCGGCGGTGTCGTGGATGTTGAGCTTGTCCATGAGGTGCTGCCGGTGCTTCTCGACCGTCTTGATGCTGATGCCGAGCTCGGCGGCGACCTGCTTGTTGGCCTGCCCTTCCGCCACGAGCTGGAGCACTTCGGACTCGCGGGCCGTCAGGCGCGCCCCGTGGACCTTGACCATGCCGTCGCGGTCGCGTGGCTTGCCGGGATTGTCGGCCAGGCGCTTGGCGATGGCCGGGCTGAAGAAGGGTTTGCCCTTGGCGATCTCGTGGATCGCCTTGGTCAGGATCTCGGCGGAACTCTGTTTCTCGAGGAAGCCGGCCACGCCGGCCGCGATCATGCGCTCGACATAGACGTCGTCGCTATGGGCGGAGAGGATGAGCACCTTGGCCGCGGGATTGGCCGTGAGGATCTGCTTCGTGGCTTCCAGGCCGTTGAGCACCGGCATGGCGATGTCCATCAGGATGACATCGGGCTGCAAAGTCCGCGCCAGCTCGACGGCCTCGCGGCCGGTCCGGGCCTCGCCGACCATCTTGAACTGGCCGTCGGCCTTGAGGAGGGCGGACAGGCCCTGGCGGACGATGGCATGGTCTTCGGCAAGCAGGACGGTGATTAGTTTGGGAGTATTCATTTGATATGGTTCGCGTGGTTGAAGGGGATTTCCGCCCGCACCGTCGTGCCCTTACCCGACAGGGATTCGATGACGAGGTTGCCGCCGACCATCTCGATGCGTTCCCGCATGCCCACCAGGCCGAGGCGCTTGTTGTGTCTGGTCTGGAGGGTTTTTTTGACCTCGAAGGATTTGCCGTTGTCGCGGATTTCGAGGCGGATCGCGTCCGGGATCTTGGAAATCACCACCTGCGCCTGCGTGGCATGCGCATGCCGGGCGACATTGGTGAGGGCCTCCTGGACCACGCGGAACAGGACGGTCCGCTTGTCGCTCTCGAGGGCTTCGACGCCACCAAAGGCCGTCAGCTTGATCTTCAGTGTTTTTCGGGCCGCCAGGCTCACGCAGTAGGCATGGAGCGCGGGAATCAGGCCGAGGTCGTCCAGCACCGTCGGCCGCAGTTCGCGGGCGAAGCGGTGGACGGAATCGACGGATTTTTCCACGAGCCGCTGGGTCCGGGTGATCTTGTCCTTCAGCTGGCGCACCCCGGCGGAGTTGCCGTGAACGAGGGCCGAGAGCTCGACATTGATGCCGACGAGCGTCTGCACGACGTCGTCGTGCAGCTCGCGGCTGATCTTCTTCCGCTCCTCCTCCTGGGCGGTGAGGATCTGATGCGTCAGGTGGCGGAGCTTCTTGTGCATCAGCTGCGCCTCCACCAGCAACACGCGGTTCTGCTCCGCGCCCAGGCGGGTGGAGTCAAGCGCGACGGCCAGCTCCTGGTTTGACGCCAGCAGCTGCGCGGTGCGCCTGGTCACCTGGTTCTCGAGCTGCCCGGCATGCCGGGCCAGCTGGAGCTGCGCCACGCGCAGGGCGGCCTCGATCTGTTTGCGCGCCGTGATGTCGCGGATGTTGCATTGGATGACCGAGTGACCGTCCTCCTGATAGAGGTTGGCCACCACCTCGACTTCCTGATGCCTCCCGTCCTGGCTCTCGAGGGGCAGGTCCTCGTAGCGGACCTCGTGTTTCCGGGTCAGCTTCTGGAACATGACCTGGCTCGCGCCCTCATCCTTGAGCAGCCCGATCTCAAACAGCTCCTTGCCCACCAGCTGGTCGCGCGGGTAACCCAGCAGCTTGGTCATGAGCGGATTGGCGTCGGTGATCTTGCGGGTGTGGGGGTCGAGGAGGAGGATGCCGTCGTGCGCCGTCTCGAAAAGCCGCCGGAAGCGGATCTCCGACACCCGCACCTTGTTCGCCGCCTCTCTCTGCCCGGTGATGTCCGTCAGGGCCACCTGGCAGGATTGTCCTCCGCCGGCCCGACTGGCCCGCATCCGCACGTCCACCGGGGGCTTGCCGGCGCGGGCGAGCCGCATTTCGCCTTCCGCATTCGTGGTGTGGGCAAACACGTGCCGGAGAAAATGGTCGAACAGCGGGCGGTCGGCCGGCAGGACAAAGGCACGGATACGTTGGTGCATCAGCGCGGCACGGTTGACCCCGAGCAGGCCGGCCCCGGCCAGATTGACTTCGCCGATGATCCCTTCGCGGTCGAGGGTCAGGTAGCCGACCGGGGCGAAATCGTAGAGGCTGCAGTATTTTTCCAGTCCCTCCTCCATTTTATCCCGGGTCTGCTTGAGCTCGTCGTTCTGCATCTGCAGCTCGATCTGGTGCACCTGCAATTCGTGGAGCAACCGCTGGCTGTCGGCGGCTGATCTCGGGCCGCCGGTCCGGGACGGACTGTGGCCCGGTCGTTTTCGCAGCCGGCTTTCGGCGTGGCGGCGGAGCTGGGTGGCCGCGGGCGGGGAGGTGGGCTTGCCTTTCATGGCAGAGAGGGGCGACGGGTCACGGCTTCGCGGTCCGCTTCCGGCGGGTCAGCACCATGTCCTGGGCGGTGGAGTGTCTTTCCAGCACGGCGTGCTTCTCCCGCAGGTTGGCTTCCAGCGTCTTGGCCGCTGTGATGTTCGCGAAGGTGATCACGACGCCGTCAATCCGGTCGTCCAGCGTGCGATAGGGCATGATGCGCACCGTGAACCAGCGGCCGTCGCGCGCGCCGATCGGCTTTTCCACCGCGGTCAGCTTTCGCAGCACCTCCCGGGCATCGTCGGCCAGTTCCGGGTAGCGCAACTCGGAAGCCAGGTCGGTGATGGGCCGGCCCGTGTCGCTCGTGATGAGCTTGATGATCTTCGTCGCCTGGGGCGTGAACCGCCGGATGTTGAGCGCCTTGTCCAGAAACAGCGTCGCGATATCGGTGCTGTCGAGCAGGTTCTTCATGTCGTTGCTGGCCTGCGAGAGCTGGTCCACCTTCGCCTGCAGCTCGGCGTTCACCGTCTGGAGTTCCTCGTTCATCGACTGCATCTCCTCCTTCGAGGTGGTGAGCTCCTCGTTGGTGGATTGCAGCTCCTCGTTGGTGGATTGCAGCTCCTCGTTGGCGGAACGGAGTTCCTCCTGCGAGGTCTGCATCTCCTCGTGCGTCGCCCGCGATTCGCCGCGGACCCGCAGGAGTTCCTGCTCCAGTTCCGCCAGCCGCGGGCTGCGGGCGTGGGCCTTGGCCGAACGCCCAGGCGCCACGGCGGCCACGGACGCGGCCACATCCGTGAAGACGATCATCA
>JAQSDJ010000008.1 GCA_029945855.1 Lacunisphaera sp. | reverse complement strand
CGCAGCGACCTGCTCCCAGGCGTGGATCGCCGTCCGGATGCTGGCCGCCGAATCGGCCGCGTCACCGAGCCGCCGGGCCTCGGTGCGCTCCGCCGGGGTGACCGCGCGCCCGCGGGCGGCCGGCGGCACGGTCCAGCCCGGCGCCCAGGTCAAGGCACGCAGGGGGGTGACGCCACCGGCAAGGAGGGCGGCGATGATGACCAGGCGGGGGAACGTGTGTCTCATGGGGTGGTTCGTTCGTGCGGGAACAGCTCGGGGTCGGCGCAAGCCTCGCGCCAGAGCGCGCGCCAGGTCGCCCAGTCGTGCCCGCCGGCGATGGTCGCCACGCGCGCCGCCGGCAGCATTCCACCGAGCAGGCGATGGCCGCGCGCATAGGGGTCACTCCGGCCGGTGAGCAGCCACGTCGGCGGCAGGGCCGCCAGTCTCGTGCCGAGAAAAATCCAGATCTGTTCCTCGACGCCGCCGGCCCGCGGGTCGCGGCCGGCCGACCAGGCCGCCGGCCCGCCGGCCTGGTCGATCTTGTCGAACAACCGGGCCTTGGAACCCAGATAGGGTCCGAGCAGGACCAGGGCGTCGACCGAACCGGGATGATCGCGCTCGCACAGCAGCGCCCCGAGTCCGCCGAGTGACACGCCCACCAGCACGATCCGGCGGTAGCCCTGCTGCCGCGCGGGCTGCAAGACGTCAGCCCGCAGCCGTTCGATCGCGGTCCGCTTGAAATAATAACCGAGATGCGCGTCGACCACGACCGTGTCCGCCCTCACGCCGGCCTCCCGCAGCGCCGCCAGCATGCCTTCCTTTTCAAAATCCTCGATCGAGCCGCCGCGCCCGCGCAGGAATACCACCAGCGTCCCGGTCCGATCGGTGGCGGATATCCGGGTCGCCCGGGTCGGGATCGGGGTCGGGGTGGCGGGCAGGAACAGACTGCAACCGGTCAGCGCCGCCACCGCGGCCGACAGCACGAGAGGCGGGATCCGGGCCTGCAGCCAGGTGCGCCAGCGACAAGTCCGGGGCGCGGACGATGGATGGGTGGGGCTATTCATGTGATGGCGGGCTGTGGCAGCCTGAAAGGAATAAGACCTCATTGCCCGGCACTGGATACGGGGAAAATAACGCAAAGACCTGCGCCCGCCTGCACTTTCAGATTTCAAGTTTCCGGTTTCAGGTCTCTAGTCTGGGTCCACCCTTCCTCCCATGGCCAAACCCATCTGCTATTCCACCAAGGCTTTTTCCACGACCAGCGCGACGACCCCGCTCGGCGCCACCACCATCGAGCGCCGCACACCGGGCGCCACCGACATCCAGATCCAGATCCAATACTGCGGCGTCTGCCACTCCGACCTGCATTTCGCCCGCAACGAGTGGGGCTTCACCCAATATCCGGCCGTGCCGGGCCACGAGATCGTCGGCCGCGTGACGGCCGTCGGCAACGGCGTGACGAAGTTCAAGGTCGGCGACACCGTGGGCGTGGGCTGCCTCGTCGATTCCTGCCGCACCTGCCCGGACTGCCGTGCGGGCCTGGAACAGTTCTGCGCCGGCATGGTGATGACCTACGGCAGCATGGACCGGCACCTCTCCGCCCCGACGCTCGGCGGCTACGCCCAGAGCATCGTCGTGACGGAGGGCTTCGTGCTCCGCATCCCCGCCAACCTGAACCTCGCCGCCGCCGCCCCGCTGCTCTGCGCGGGCATCACCACGTATTCCCCGCTGAAACACTGGCAGGTCGGCCCCGGCCAGAAGGTCGGCATCGTCGGCCTCGGCGGCCTCGGCCACATGGGCGTCAAGTTCGCCAAGGCCTTCGGCGCGCACGTCGTCCTCTTCACCACGTCGCCCGGCAAGGTCGCCGACGGCCACCGCCTCGGCGCCCACGAGGTCGTCGTCTCCACCGATGCCGCCCAGATGGCGGCCCAGGCCGGCAGCTTCGACTTCATCTTGGACGCCGTGTCCGCGACGCACGACCTCAACGCCTACCTGAACCTGCTCAAGCGCGACGGCAACCTGGTGCTCGTCGGCGCGCCCGAGAAGCCGCTGCCCGTGGCGGCCTTCCCGCTGCTCATGCGCCGCCGCTCCCTCTCCGGCTCGCTCATCGGCGGCCTGCCCGAGACGCAGGAGATGCTCGATTTCTGCGGGCAGCACAACATCACGAGCGATGTCGAGATGATCCGCATGGACCAGATCAACGGCGCCTACGAGCGCATGCTGAAGAGCGACGTGAAAAACCGCGTCGTGATCGACCGGGCCACGCTCCCCTGAGCCTGCGCCGGAAATGTGTAACGTAATACGTTACACATTTCCGCCCGCGGTCAGCGGCGCCGGAAGAGCCCCGTAAACCATTCCTGGACCAGCCGGCTGTTCGCCGCCCGCCAGGCCGCGAGCTCGGCGTCGCGCCGGGCCTTGATCTCCGGCGTGGCCTGATCGTCGAACGCCACGGCGGCGCGCCACGCCAGCCACCCGCCGAGCCGGCGCGGCTCCGCCGGATCTTGCATGCTGCTCTCCAGCGCGCGGCCGCGGCCGGTGTCGTCGCGCAGCTCGAGCTTGAAACAGGTGTCGCCGTCGCTGTCGGTCGTTTCCGTCAACCGCAGCGCCGTGCCCGTGAATCGTTCCCGCACCCGCGCGCCCGTGCGGCGCTGTTGCACCACCCGGCCGTGTTCCAGCCGCCACTCGTGCCGGGTCGAGGTCAGCCGGGTCGCCCCCCACACGGCGAAGCCGGCCACCGCCGCGAGCATCAGCGCCACCGCCCCGAGGTTGGGCTGGAGCCACGCCTCGCGCAGCACGACCAGCGCGATCCACGCCAGCGGCAGGGCGATGAGCCACGCCACCCGGGCCTGCGTCCGGCGCGTCGCCGGATTCCTGACCAACACCTCCCCGCCCTCGGGCGCCGCCACGACCCGCCACGTCGCGGGCAGCTCCGGCGCCAGCCGGTCGGGCGGCGGCAGCTTCAGCTCCGCCACCAGCACCGTGACCAGCCCGGCCTGCTGCGCCGGCGTCCCGTTGCGCGTCAATTCCACCGGCCCGGCCGCGGTCTCGGCCAGCACCGCCGACCCGGAGGACGCCAGGCGGTAGATCCGCCGCAGCTGGTCGCGCGGCAGCCACTGCCGCGCGGTGAAGACCGCGACGCGGCGTGCCAGCTCGATGCCGTCGCTGCGCGCCAGGATCCGGTCGGAGCTCCAGATCAGCCGGAAAAATTCATATCCGGCCATGAAGCCGCCCAGGCTCCAGAAGGCCAGCCAGGCCAGCAGGAACACGCCGGTCGCCAGGGCCGGGCCGGTCTCGAGCGGCGCCCGCCCCGGCCCGGGTGGCTGGCCGGTGAACAGCGCCCACCCGCCCCAGAGGAGGATCCAGAGTGCGAACGCCTCTCCCGCCGCCCAGAAGACCAGCCACAACGCGAGGAACACCGCGCCGCCGAATCGCCCCGCGCCCGTCGGCCGCAACCGCGCCTCCAATCCCGCCATGGTCCGCTCCAGTTTCATGCGCTCGATCCAGCCTGCCGCGCCGTGCCACGGCAGGCAAGCAGCCAGCGGACACACCCCGGAACCCGCGCCTTCGCGGTTGACGAATCCTGCCGGTCTGCATCCTCGACGTCACCCCCGGGGCGGCGTCGCCCCGCCCCATCCACGCATGAGCAGTTTCCGCATCCGGCCGCGCTTTGCCCACACGGTGGAGCCCGGCCCCGACGCCGTCCGCGAAAAAATCCTCCGTTCGCTCGCCGCGCATTCGCCCGGCCTCGAGGTGAAGGCCTTCCCGCAGTTCATCGGCCTGCACATCGCGGCGAAGGACCGGCGCTACTGGTCGCCCCACCTGTTCCTGAGCCTCGAGCCCACGCCGGAGGGCGCCACGCACATCGAGGGCACCTACGGCCCCGAGAGCGAGATCTGGTCCCTCTTCCTCTACGGTTATCTCATCACCGGCCTGCTCGGCACCTTTTCCGGCATCTACGGCGGCGCCCAGCTGCTGATCGGGGAAACGCCCGCGGCCCTCTATGTCACCGGCTCGATGGCCGTCATCGCCTGCGGCCTCTACCTGGCCGCCCAGCTCGGCCAGAAATTCGGCGCGTGGCAGACCTTCCAGCTTCACCAGGCCTACCAGGCCGCCATCGGCCGCCCGGCCGAGATCGAGTAGGCCCGGCTCCGGCGGATTGGTCGTTCAAACCGGAACAATCCAGTCGCCCGCGAATGACGCGAATCGACGCGAATAATTACTGCCAAGCCTTGCCGGTTTCAGCAGTCACAGGACGGGGCTAGCAACCTAGCCGAAGAAATCGGTGGTAACTCCCCGGAAATTCGCGTCATTGGCGTTATTCGCGGGAAGTCTTCGATTTCAATACGGTCGATGGACTGTCGACGCTGGTCCTGCTCTTTTCCGGCCCGCGATTTCCGGGCGACTTTTGCGGCAAACCCGCCCAGCCTGCATCTGTCCGCCGCCCCTTTGCGTAGAACTGGACATGCTCCACCGTCGACCCTTGCCGCCATGACAACCCGCCTGCCCGTCCTGCTGATCGCCACCCTGTGCCTGGCCGCCGTCCCCGTCTTCGCCAAGAAGGCCCCCCAGGCCCCCGATAACCGGCCCATCTTCTCGATCGTCGTGGTCGACAGCCTGCTGTATCAGCAGGGGGCGATCACCGACTACGACCGTCTCGATATGGCCTTCACCGCCCTCGCCAAGGAGCGCCAGTGGCCCATGCGGATCCAGGCCGAGCGCTTCGCCGCCAACACCCCGGCGCATGAGACCGAGCTGCGCATCTTCAACCAGCCCCTGCGCGAGGAGACGCTCGGGGACATCACGTTCCGCGGCTGGATGACGCTGACCGCCGCGGGCCGGAAGCACGACTTCGGGATCATCACCTTCCGTCACTACGTGCGCCCCGGGGAAAACCTCGATGAGATTCTCGAGAAGGTTTTCCGCGGCGCGGCCGAGGCCGCCGCCGTGAAGATCGAGCCGATCCTTTTCCCCAAGCCCGCCGCGGTGCCCGCCAAGCCCTGAGCCGCCCTGCCATGCCGTCGCCGGAGAAGGACATCACCGAGGAGATCGCCCTGCTCGCCCGCGTGGCCGCCGGCGACCGCGCGGCGTTCCGCCGGCTCTACGCGCACTACAGCCCCGCCCTGTTCCCGCTCGCGCTCCGCCTGGTCGGCGACCGCGGCGCCGCCGAGGAGGCGTTGCAGGACACCTTCGTGAAGATCTGGCGCCACGCCCCCGGCTACGACGCGCGCCTGTCCCGCCCGTTCACCTGGGCCGTCACCATCCTCCGCCGCACCTGCATCGATCACCTCCGGAAAAACCGTCACGCCCGCCTCGCCACCCCGCTGCCGGACGACGACGCCGCGCCGGCGGAACTTGTCACCGGCGAGAACATCCGCCGGACCACTGAGGTGCAGGAGACCACCGCACGTCTCCGCACCGCCCTCGCGGCCATCGCCCCGCCGCAACGCGACGCCCTCGAACTCGCGCTTTACTCCACCCTCACCCACCCGGAAATCGCCGCGCGCCTCGGCCAACCCGTCGGCACCATCAAGACCTGGATCCGCCGCGGCCTCCTCGGGCTGCGCACCACCCTCCACGACCCTTCGCCATGAACCTCCCCCAGGAAGATCTCGCCAGTCTCTACGTGCTGGACCAGCTGCCCGCCGCCGAACGCGCCGACTTCGAGGCGCGCCTTCTCCGCGACCCGGCCCTCGCCGCCCTCGTCCGAGACCTCGAGGCGGACCTTGCCTGCGGCATCCGGGCGCTGCCCCCGGCCGAGCCGCCCGCCGCCTTGCTCGGGCAGATCGAGGACCGGATCGACGCGCTGGCCGCCGCCCGGTCCGGCCCCGGACCAACCCGCCGGACCGATCCGCCGCGCTGGCTGGCCTTCGCGCGCTGGGGTGTCGCCGCCCTGATCGCGGTCAGCCTGGCCACGCTGGCCGTGCAAAGCCTCCGGCCAGCCGCCGGCCGGCCGGTGCTGGTCCTCGTCGGGCTCGGGGCGGACCAAAACACGTTCACCGAGCTGCCGCTGCGCGGCGCGGCGTCGGATGTCGATTCGCGTTTCATGCAGCTGGCCGCGCTCGCC
>JAQSDJ010000007.1 GCA_029945855.1 Lacunisphaera sp. | reverse complement strand
ATGTCGCCAGTGTCCTGTCGGGGCATAAAGCCCCTCCCACATTACAGCAGTGGAAGAACGCTGGATCCGCTCGCGGGCCTCGCGATAAACCGACCGAGCGCAGGGAGCTGAGGTCTTTGGGCCGGCAGTGGCAATCGGCGTTGGCTGACATCTGAAAGGACTCTGGACTTTGGAGGGGCTCGGACTAGGTTTCCGTCCATGAGCGCGGATAAAACCGAAGCCGTCGAGATGATCAAAAAGCTTCCCGACGATTCGACGCTGGAAGACATCCAGCACCACCTCTTCGTGCTCGAGAAGATCAAGCTGGGCCAGCAACGTCTCGTCTCCGAAGGCGGCATTCCTCAAGCCGTGATGGAGCAGGACCTGGCCAAGTGGATTTTGAAGTAATCTGGTCACCACAGGTCCGGGACGACCTGCACGGGATCGCGGCTTACATCGCCAAGGATTCGCCGCGTTATGCCTCGGCGGTGATCGAGAAGATTTTGGCTGCTGGTCGTGGTTTGCAGTTTCTGCCCTGGCGCGGACGCGTCGTGCGGGAAATTGGCCGGGAGAATTGTCGCGAGCTGTTTATCCACGAATATCGGCTGATTTATGAGATAGAGGGCAAGATCGTCCGTATCATCGCCGTCATCCATGGCCGACGGTCGCCAGGAGCCGTTTTTGAGCGTCGCCCTGAGTGATATCCAGACACTCTTGCGAGTGATGACTTCGGAAGGGCTCGGCCGGCAGCGCCAGGGTTATGACGTATGCCCCGCACTCCCGCCTTGCCAAAGGGCTCCCGGACAGGCCATTTAACCGGGTTCTACCATGGCTCTCATCGTCCAGAAATACGGCGGCACCTCGGTGGGTGACGTCGACCGCATCAAGAATGTGGCCCAGCGCATCAAGCAGACGCGCGAGGAGGGCAACAGCCTGGTCATCGTCGTCTCCGCCCGGTCCGGCGTGACCAACGAGCTGATCGCCCGCGCCAAGGCCATCACCGACCGGCCCGACACCCGCGAACTCGACATGCTGCTGGCCATCGGCGAGCAGGAGACCATCGCCCTGACCGCGATGGCGCTGCAGGCCATCGGCGTCCCGGCCGTGTCCTACACCGGCGCGCAGGCCGGCATCCTGACCGACCAGGTCTTCACCAAGGCCAAGATCAAGCAGATCGTGCCGAAGGGCATCCTCAAGGACCTCAAGGCCGGCAAGGTCGTCATCGTCGCCGGCTTCCAGGGCATCAACGAGGAGGGCCAGATCACCACGCTCGGCCGCGGCGGCTCCGACCTGACCGCCATCGCCCTTGCCGCGGCGGTCCAGGCCGACGTCTGCCAGATCTTCACCGACGTCGACGGCGTCTACACCGCCGACCCGCGCATCGTGAAGACCGCCCAGAAGATCGACGAGATCAGCTACGACGAGATGCTCGAGCTCGCCAGCCTCGGCTCGAAGGTCATGCAGTCCCGCTCCGTCGAGTTCGCCAAGAAATACGGCGTCGTGTTCGAGGTCCGCTCCAGTTTCAACCACAACCCAGGAACCATCGTGAAAGAAGAAGTCGCCTACATGGAAAAGGTCGTCGTCCGCGGCGTCGCCGTCGACAAGGACCAGGCCAAGGTCGTCATCAGCGGGCTGCCCGACAAGCCCACCGCGGCCGCGACGATCTTCAACGCGCTCGCCGAGGCCAGCATCAACGTGGACATGATCGTCCAGAACGTCGCCCACACCGGCGGCGTCGACCTGACCTTCACGGTGCAGCGCGACGACGCGGCCAGCGCGGTCAAGGTGCTCCCGGCCGTCCTCAAGAAGCTCGGCGGCGGCGAGATCAAGGCCTACGACAACATCGCCAAGCTTTCCGTGGTCGGTGTCGGCATGCGCACGCACGCCGGCGTGGCCGCGGCGCTCTTCACGGCGCTGGGCGACAAGGGCATCAACATCCAGCTCATCGGCACCTCGGAGATCAAGATCACCCTCGCGATCGACCGCACCAAGGCCGACGAGGCCGTCCGCGCCGCGCACTCGGCCTTCGGGCTGGACAAGAAGAACTGAGGCTTTGGCCACAGAAGGCACAAAAGGCGCAAAACAATGCTCCGGAATTTTTGTGCCTTTTGTGCTTTTTGTGGCTAGCTGATCCGGCCGATGAAGTTCATTTCCACGCGCGGCCAAACAGAGCCGGTCGGCTTTTCCGAGGCCGTGGCCATCGGCCTGGCGCCGGATGGCGGGCTGTTTTTGCCGGAGCAGCTGCCGGATATCTCGGGGCGGCTGGGGGAGTGGGAAAAGCTGGGCTACGCGGACCTGTGCTTTGAGTTCCTGCGGCTCTTCGCCACCGACCTCGAGCCGGCGGTGCTGCGCGGCATCATCCAGAAATCCTACCAGGGCTTCGCCGTGCCGGAGATCGCGCCCCTGAAAAGGCTGGATGACCGCACCTACGTGCTGGAGCTGTTCCATGGGCCGACCCTGGCCTTCAAGGATTTTGCCCTCCAGCTCCTCGGCAATCTCTACGAGCACCAGTGCGCGAAGAGCGGGCAGGGGATCAACGTGCTCGGCGCGACCTCGGGCGACACCGGCGCGGCGGCCATCCACGGCCTGCTGGGCAAGCCGCACACCGCCAGCTTTATTCTCTATCCCGACGGGCGCGTGTCGCCGCTGCAGGAGCGACAGATGACCTGCACCGGCGCGGCCAACGTCCACGCCATCGCGATCGACGGCAGCTTCGACGACGCCCAGCGCGTCCTGAAGGAGATCTTCGGCGACCAGGCCTTCAGCGCGCAGCACCATTTGTCGGCGGTCAATTCCATCAACCTCGCGCGCATTCTGGCGCAGTGCGTCTATTATCTTTTCGCTTGGCTGCGACTGCCATCCCCGGAGCGCGGCAACGTGGAGTTCGTCGTGCCGACGGGCAATTTCGGCAATGTGCTCGCCGGTTGGATGCTCTCGCGCATGGGCGTGCCGGTGGCGGGCTTCAAGGTCGCGACGAACCGGAACGACATTTTGCACCGGCTCTTCACGACCGGCGAATACCGCACCGGCGAGGTGCATGCCAGCCTCGCGCCCTCGATGGACATCCAGGTGGCGTCGAACTTCGAGCGTTTCCTCTACTACACCGTGGGTGGCGACGTCGCGCAGGTGCGGGCGATCATGGCGGAGATGAAGGCGACCGGTGCGCATCGCTTCGCGGATTTCAAGCCGGCCGGCTTTAGTTCCTCGCGGGCGACGGATGCGGAGATCACCGGTCTCATCCGCTCGGTGCACGATCGTTTCGGCTACATCGTGGATCCGCACACCGCCTGCGCCTTCCAGGCGCTTGATCCTGCGCGGGTCAGCGTGGTGCTGGCCACGGCGCACCCGGCGAAGTTTCCCGCGGCCATCCGCGACGCCATCGGGCAGGAGCCGGTGCATCCGGCCCTCGAGGCGCTCAAGGCGCAGCCGGTGGTGAAGCACCGCCTGCCGGCCGACGCCGCGGCGATCAAGGCGTTCATCGCCGGCCGGGCGGTGTCCTAGGGTAGGGGCCGTTGCCCGCAACAGCCCGGGCGCTTGGGGGCAAGCGCCCCTACCAGATTCTTGCATCATCTGCATAACCTGCGCTGCAATGCTCCGCGGACGTCGTCGCCGTGCTGGTGATTCAACACCGGCGGTGCGATAAAGGTGCCGTGAGCTTTCAGGACCATTTTTCCACGAAAGCGGCGGATTACGCGAAGGCGCGGCCGAATTATCCGGCGGAGCTGTTTGTCGAACTGGCGCGGCTGGCGCCGGGGCGTTCGCTGGCGTGGGATTGCGGCACGGGCAACGGGCAGGCGGCGGTGGCCCTGGCCGAGCATTTTGAGCGCGTCGTGGCCACGGAGCCCAGCGCGGCGCAGTTGGCGGCGGCGGCGGCGCACCCGCGCGTCACCTACGGGCAGAGCGCGGAACTGGCGCCGGGCGTGGCCGACCACACGGCCGACCTCGTGACGGCGGCGCAGGCGGCGCACTGGTTCGACCTGAAGATCTTCTATCCCGAGGTCCGGCGCGTGCTGCGGCCCGGCGGGCTGCTGGCGATCTGGAATTATGCGGTGTGCAGCATCGATCCGCTCATCGATGCGACGCTCCGCCATTTTTACCAGGAGACCGTGGGGCCCTACTGGCCGCCCGAACGCAAGCAGGCGGAGAAAAGCTACCGGAACCTCAAGTTTCCGTTCGAGGAGATTCCCTTCCCGAAAATCAACCTGGAGGTCAGGTGGACGGCCGAGGAGTTCGCCGCCTACCTGCGCACGTGGTCGTCCGTCACGCACTACACCGAGACGCTCGGGATCGATCCGGTGGCCGGGTTGGAACCCGACCTGAACCGGCTCTGGGGACACGGCCGGCGGCCGGTCATGTGGCCGCTGGGCGGCCGGATCGGAAGGGTGTGAGGGAGGCAGAGAGGTAGGGGCTGTTGCCCCAACAGCCCGGGCGCTTGGGGGCAAGCGCCCCTACCAGTTCCCTCACAGCAGCGGCGCCAGCAGCCGCGCGATCTCCTCGCCGATGGTGGGAAAGAGCCGGGGCTTGCGGTGCGGCTCATGCATCGGCTTGGACTGGGCGAACACGCCCTGCATCCACTCGCTGATGGCTGCGGCCTCCGCGGGTGAATAAGTGACGGCGCCGACCTCGAAGTTCAGGAACAGGCTGCGCAGGTCCATGTTGGCCGAGCCGAAGAGGCTCGTCTGCTCGTCCACGAGGAGCATCTTGGCGTGGATCATTCCCGGCTGGTAGAGCATGATCTTGGCGCCGGCGGCCTGGAGGCCGCGGAGGAAATGCCGGCGGGCGAGGTCGGTGATGGGGTGGTTGGATTTCGCCGGGATGACGATACGGACATCGATGCCCGCCCGGGCCTGGACCAGCAGCGAGCGGAACAGCACCTCGTCGGGGATGAAGTAGGGCGTGACGATCCACACGCTGCGCTCGGCCTGCTGCACGAGGGAAAGGATGCCCTCGTAAAGCGCGTCGCCGGCCACGTCGGGTCCGCTGGCCACGATCTGCACCTCGCTGAAACCGGCGGCGGCGGGCAGGGCGGCGGGCAGTTCCTTCTGCAATTTCGCCAGCGACTGTCCGCTGGCGAACGCCCAGTCGGCGAGGAAGATCTCGTCGAGCACCCGGACGGCGGGCCCCTCGATGATGCTGCCGAAGTCGCGCCAGCGGCGCCGGAGCGGCGTGGGCCCCATGTAATCGAGGGCCACGTTGCGGCCGCCGAGCGCGGCGACCCGGTGGTCGAAGACGGCGATCTTGCGATGATTGCGGAGATTGGCCGACTGGGGCGTCTGCAACGGCATCACCGGCATGAAGCGCACGACCTCGCCGCCGGCCTCGCGGATGGGATCGCAGAAACGGCCGCTGCTCAGGAAGCAGCCCAGGCCGTCGAGGAGGACGCGGACCTTCACGCCTTCCCGGGCGCGCTGGGCGAGCAGCTTCACGAACCGTTTGCCCACGGCGTCGCGGCTCAGGATGAAGGTCATGATGTGGATGCTGTGCTGCGCCGAGCGGATGCCGTGTTCGAGGCGCTCGAAGGAGTCCTCGCCCGTGGTGAGGAAGGTGACGGCGTTGCCGCCCACCGGCGGGCAGGCGCCGTTGAGCGTGAGCACGCGCGCCACGAAGGTGTCGGCCGACGGGCCCTGGCTCGCCGGCGGCAGGACCGGGCAGAGCGGGGCCTTGCGCGCGACGAGTTTCCGGAGCTTCCGGCCGCCAAACATCAGGTAGAGCGGCACGCCAACGTAGGGGACGAAGGCGATGGCGAACAGCCAGGCGAAGGTGTTGCCCGGCTGCTTGCGGTCGCTCATGAGCCGGGCGATGGCAAAGAACGCCAGGAGAAAGCCCGCGACCGTCAGCAAATGCGGCAGCACGCCATTGGTGAACGGGTGCTCGATGAGGGCGTCGTAATAGCGTTTCAGCGTCTCCATCGCAGCGGCCAGTATCCGCCGCCCCCGGCCGGTTGGCAAGCGGCCGGTGCGCCGAGGGGGCTGACAGTCGCGGTCTGGCCCGCTGGTGGCTGCGGCTTCCAGCCGCAGATCCCCACCGGCGGGAAGCCGGTGCCACCAATGAAAAACCCTGGCTCTTCATCA
>JAQSDJ010000006.1 GCA_029945855.1 Lacunisphaera sp. | reverse complement strand
CCGAACGAGTATTTTCAAACCGACCACCGCCGCCAGCAGCTCGAACGCGCCCGGGCCTTGGAAAAGGGCGCCGGCGCCCCGGGGGGATTCGCCGCCGCCGACCGCGCTTTCGTCCGCCAGTCTCGTTACGGCACGGTCGGCTGCGTCGCCTTGGACCGCGCGGGCAATCTCGCCGCGGGCACCTCCACCGGCGGCATGACCAACAAGAAGTTCGGCCGCGTCGGCGATGTGCCCGTCATCGGCGCCGGCACCTATGCCAGCAACGCCACGTGCGCCGTCAGTGCCACCGGCTGGGGCGAATATTTCATCCGTGTCGGCGTCGCGCGTGACATCGCCGCGCAACTGGAATACCAGCACAAGCCCTTGGCCGCGGCCGCGGCGGCCACCCTCGCCAAGGTCAAGGCCCTCGGGGGTGACGGCGGCGTCATCGCCCTCGATGCCCGTGGCAATCTGGCCATGGAGTTCAATTCCCCCGGCATGTATCGCGCCCACCGGATATCCGGCCAGCCCGCCGTGGTCGCCATCTACGGTGACGAGACGAAGAATTAACGTGCCTCCGGACTTCAGAAATACTTTCGGGTAATGTGGGAGGGGCTTTATGCCCCGACTTAAAGCTCCCACAAAATCATATTTCCATCCATGACCACCGCCTCACCGCTTCCCTCCACTCTTTTCGATTTCACCAAACTCCCGGCCACCCCGACCGCGGTGGGCGAGGTCCGCCCCTATTTCGATGCCGCCACCAAGACGCTCGCCCTGCTGGAGACGCACCTGACGACCATCAATCCCGGCGAAATCTCCCACGCCGCCCACCGGCACGCGGACGAGGAGCTGGTCGTCGTCAAGGAAGGCACGGTCGAGGCCACCATCAACGGTGTTCCGCACCAGGGCGGTGCCGGTTCGGTGTTCTTTTTCGCGTCGATGGACCTGCACGGCCTGCGCAATCCGGGAACCGGGCGCGCCAGCTACCACGTCATCCGCATCTTCCCGCGGGATCTGGAGGCGTGATTCGGCAGTGAAACAAGGTGGAACCTGCCCTCCGGGCAGGTTTTCTGCGCCAGGGATACAGCGTCACTCAGCCCGTCCGGAGGACGGGCTCCACCTTCAATCGAAGCGGCCGACCCTACTGCTTGAAGAACGCCTCGCTGCGGATGATGCCCATCTCCAATCCGCGGAGCTCGGCCATCCCGCGGAGCAGGCCGATCGCCGAATAGCCGGGGTTGGTCTTCTTGTGCAGGTCGTCGAGGATCGTGTGGCCGTGGTCGGCGCGCATCGGGATCACCGCGTCGCTCCTCCCGAGCGCCACGCGCTTGCGCTGCTCCTTCAGAATCTCGCGGATGACGCGGAACATGTCGACGTCGCCCTCCAGGTGCGCCGCCTCGAAGAAACTGCCGGCCTCGTCGCGCTGCGTGCTGCGCAGGTGGGCGAAGTTCAGCTTGCTGCCGAGTCGCTTGATGATGCCGACGAGGTCGTTGTCCGCCCGCACGCCGAGCGAGCCCGTGCATAGGGTGAAGCCGTTGTAGATCGAGTCGTGGACGCCGCAGATGAAACGCAGGTCCTCCTCCGTGCTCACGACGCGCGGCACGCCGAACAGCGGCGTCGGCGGGTCGTCGGGATGGATGGCCAGCTTGATGCCCGCCTCCTCGGCCACCGGCACGATGGCGCGGAGGAAATACGCGAGGTTCTCCCGCATCTGCTCCTCGGTCACACCGCGGTAGGCGTCGAGCCGGTGCTGGAACTCCGCGAGCGTGTAGCCCTGCTGGCCGCCCGGCAGGCCGGCGATGATGTTCTGCTGCAGCACCGCCTTGTGCTCCGGCGTCAGGGCCGCGAATTGCTCGCGGGCCGCCTTGACCTCCGCCGGCGTATAATCTTTTTCCGCGCCGGGACGTTGGAGGATGAAGAGGTCGAACGCGGCGAACTCGGGCGCGTCGAACCGCAGCGCCCGCGAGCCGTCCTCCAGCTCGAACTCGAGGTCGGTGCGCGTCCAGTCGAGGACGGGCATGAAGTTGTAGCACACGGTGGGCACGCCGCATTGCCCGGCATGGCGCAGCGTCTGCTGGTAGTTCGCGATGTAGCGGTCGCGCGACGGCGCCCCCATCTTGATGTCCTCGTGCACCGGCACGCTCTCGATCACCGACCAGCGCAGCCCGCGGCGCCGCGGCGGCGTGACGGCGGCGTCCAGCTCGATGATGCGCTTGCGCTCAAGGATGGCGGCGACGGGCCAGACCTCTCCGATGGGGATCTCGTGCAGGGCCGTGACAATGCCGGTCGCGCCCGCCTGCCGGATGTCGGTCAGCGTCACGGGATCATCGGGTCCATACCAGCGCCAGGTCTGTTCCATGCCATTCATAGTGCGAATTCGCGGCCGGAAGGTTGGTTGAATGCTCCGGCGGCGAGGGCGGAACTTATCCCGGCCCCGGGCCGGCTTGTCTACCGCATTCCGCGTCATCGGGCCTCCCGGCCATTAACAGGTTGAACATTCCCCCGGTTGCCCTGTAGTGGCGCCCTTCTGTGACCAAGTCCGCCCTCATTGCCCGCGTCATCGCCCGGCTCACCGCCGATCTGGAACAACTGACCGCCGCCGCCCTCGCCACGCATGCCGAGGCCACCGACGAGGAAAACAAGGCCGAAGACAAATACGACACGCGCGGGCTCGAGGCCTCCTACCTCGCCCACGGCCAGTCCAAGGCCGCGGAGGAGGCCGCGCAGGCCGTCGCCCAGTTCGAGTCGCTGCCGGTCAGGGATTTTGCCCCCGGCGAGCCCATCAGCCTCGGCGCGCTGGTGACGCTCGAAGGCGCGGGCTTGAGCCATTACTTCATCGGCCCGCGTGCCGGCGGCACGGAAATCCAGGCCGACGGCCAGGAGGTCATGGTCATCACGCCGCAGTCCCCCCTCGGCCGCCAGCTCGTGGGCCGGAAGCAGGGCGACACCCTCTCCCTCGACTTCGGCGGCAAGCGCAGTGACTACCGCGTGATTGCGGTGAGCTGAGCAGGGGCTTTCGAGCCACTGATCACTCCCATGGCCTCCTTGATTGGCAGTCATGTAGGTCGGGCTTTATGCCCGACAGCTGACCGCCGCCTGTCGGGGATAAACCCCGAACTACACCGGCTGTTCCGAAATTAGTGCCTGCTTAGTGTGCATTAGTGGTTAACTTCCGGTCTTCCTTCTTCCTTCCGCCCCCTGTCTTTCCCAACATGCCCACCACCTACGAAACCCTCCGCGCCGACATCATCACGGCCATGAAGGCCCGTGACACGGCCACGGCCACCGCGCTCCGCACCATGGATGCCGCGATCCAGCGGGCGTCCCTGGACTCCAGCAAGCCGATCGACGAGCCGCTGGCCCTCTCCACCCTGCGCAAGGCCGTGAAGAACCTCACCGACGCCCGCACCGAATTCGAGAAGGGCGGCCGGGCCGACCTCGTCGCCGCCAACACCGCCGAGATCGCCATCCTGCAGAAATACCTGCCGGCCGGCCTCGATGCCGCCAAGGTCGACGCGCTCGTCGCCGAGGTCATCGCCACCACTGGCGCCACCTCGAAGAAGGAAATGGGCAAGGTCATCGCCGCCCTCAAGCAGCGCCCCGAGGCCCCGCTCCTCGACTTCGGCGCCGTGAGTAAATTGATCCAGGCGAAATTGCCGTAGGCTGGGCCAAGCCCGGCAATGAAAGTGAGAGTGAAGGTGAATAGTGTGCCGGACGATTCCGTGAAACGTGTCTGTCACTTTCACTCTCACCCTCACTTTCACTAATCACTTCCCCGTGTCCCTCATCGATCCTCTTTTCTCGATCGGCTTTGTCCGCAAGGCCATTTGGAAGCTGTGGTATCCCTTCCTCACCCGCCGGCTGCAGCAGGAGGAGGTGCTGTTCCTCAACTACGCTTTCGAAACCGATCCGCACGTGGGTCTGCCGCTGAGCCCCGCGGACGAGCCCAACCGCGCCTGCATCCAGCTCTATCATCACGTCGCCAGCCAGGTCGACCTGCGCGGCCGGAAGGTTCTCGAGGTCAGCTGTGGTCACGGCGGCGGCGCGTCTTTCCTCACGCGCACGATGCAGCCGGCGCACTACACCGGGCTGGATCTCAACCGCACCGGCGTCGAGTTCTGCCAGCGCCGGCACCCGCTCGAGGGGCTGGATTTCGTGGAGGGTGACGCCCAGCGCCTGATGTTCGCCGACCACACCTTCGACGTCGTCCTCAACGTCGAGGCGTCGCATTGCTATCCCGACTTTCCGCGTTTTCTAGCCGAGGTGGCGCGCGTGCTCCGGTCGGGCGGGCATTTTCTCTACGCCGATTTCCGGTTCAGCGAGGGCCTGGCCGACTGGGAAAAGGCCCTGGCCGCGGCCCCGCTGCAGCTCGTGCAGACCCGCGTCATCAACGCCGAGGTGCTGCGGGGGATGGAACGCAACTCGGAGCGCTCGGAGGCCCTGCTCGTGCGGTATCTGCCGAAATTCCTCCAAAAGCTCGGCCGCGATTTCGCCGGCATCCGCGGCTCGCGCATCTACGCCGCCCTCCAGCGCGGCGAGGTTTCGTATCGGTCGTATTGCTTCGTGAAGGTGTAGCAAGTCGGAGGGCTGGTCTCCCGACCAGCCGTGGCCGGTTGAGAGACCGGCCATCCCTTTCGGGCGTGTGGGCAGCCCGCTTGCGGGCGCAACCGGCGTGAGCAAGCTCACTGGCCCACCGATCCAGACTGTTCACTCCTCCACGACTTCCGCGCTCTCGATCTGCCCGTCATCGTCGACCCGCACGCTGAGCTGCATCGGCCGGCAGCAGACCTCGCAGTCGACCGTGAACTCGGCGCTGCCTTCGCTGGTGTCGAACGCCAGCAAGAACGTCTCCCCGCAATGCGGGCATTCGAGGCGGAGGGCTTCGTTCATGGGTCAGTTGGTGGCACCAGTCCTTCAGCCCTCGCCAAGCCTATGGCTGACAGGCCGGACCGGTTTGCTGCGGGAAAGCCCGTCCGGATGACAGGCTCCCCCTCACGGCGCGGCCCACTTCAGCAGCCCGATGAAGAGCAGCACGATCGCGGCGGAGAGCGCGCTGCAGATCAGGAAGCCGACCGTGTCCACCTTGGTCCATTTGCAAAATTCCCAGTTGGTCCGCGGAAACAGTTTCGTGCCGTCGAACCGCGTGGGGTTGCGGCGCGTCTCCTCCATCGCGGCGACCTCGAGCTCGGGCGTCTCGCCGACCGGGGTCTTCATCTTGCCGTAGAACTGCGCGACGAGCTTCGGGTCGGTCGGCCGCGTGAGCAGGCTGGCGATGAGCAGGACGGCAAACGGGAACAACCCGTCGAAGAAGAACTGCGCGGTGAGCCGCATATTGGGCGACATCTTGGCGGAATGGAGCCCGACCTGGTCCATGATGAGGCACTCGAGGTTGAGGCGGCCGCTGCCCACGAGCGGGCTGGTAAGGTCCGCCGCATCTTGATGGATGACATTCGCGAAATACACGCCGGCCGGCCGGCCGCTCGGCGTCAGGCTGGTCTGGGCGAGGAACTGGTTGTGGGCCAGCGCCGGCACTTTCGCGGCGGTCCACGGGATGACGAGGATCATGAGCGTCGAGAGGATCACGCAGCTCCATACGCCCTGCACCGTGAGGCGGCGCCAGAAATAGCCCAGCAGCACGCAGGCGCCGAAGGGCAGGTTCACCGTTAGGACGATGTTCACGATCGAGAGGAAATCGCCCATCAGCCACGCCGAGATGGCGCCGAGGGCGAGCACGACGACGATGGTGCAGCGGGCGAAGAACACGCCCCGGGTCTCGTTGAGGTCGGGCCAGAACTGCCGGTAGACATTGCGGACGAAGAGCGACGAGATGGCCAACGCCTTGGCCGCGAGGGTCGACATCGTGCCCGCGAGCACGCCGGCCAGCATCAGGCCGATCAGGCCGGGCCCGAGCAGCTTGTTGGACATGGCGCCCCAAGTGCCGTCCGGGTCGGACAACCCGCCCGCGCCGAACATGGCGACGGCGATGAGTCCGGCGAAGGCCCAAAGGATGATCATGAGGCGCTTCAGGTAATTGCCGGAGACGCCGGTGCGCGCCGCGAACTCGGTCTTGGCCGAGCCGCAGATGCCCATGTTGTGGCTGAGGCCGCCGTTCTGGATGATGCTCACCAGCAGGATCGC
>JAQSDJ010000005.1 GCA_029945855.1 Lacunisphaera sp. | reverse complement strand
GTCGATGACGGGCCCGACCCGGAGGACACGCCGCGCATCCTCGAACTGCTCGCGGCCCACCAGGCCCGCGCGACGTTCTTTGTCATCGGCGAAAGCGCCGCCCGGCACCCCGAACTTATCGCGGCCATCACCGCGGCGGGACATGAGATCGGGCACCACACGCACACGCATCCGCTGCTGGCGTTTTGGGCCGCCTCGCCCGCGCAGGTGCGCTGGGAACTCGACACCGGGCTGGCGGCCCTGCAGCGCGCCGGGGCGCGGCCGACGCGGTTCCGTCCGCCGGCCGGGATCAAGAACCTGTGGCTGGGGCGCGCGCTGCGCACCCGCGGCCTCACCGGCATCGGCTGGAGCGCGCGGGGACTGGAGCGCCGTCCGGGCACGGTTGAGGCGGTGGCGGACCGGACACTGCACGGGGTGGCGCCGGGCTCCATTTTGCTGCTGCACGAAGGCCCGCGGATCCCGGCGGCAATCCGGGTCAACGCCATCCGCCGCGTGCTGGAGCGGCTGCACGACCAAGGCTACCGCTGCGTCATCCCCGCGCCCGGGCAGCTGGCCGGTCCCTGAGCCTCCTGTTTGGTCGCGGTGATCGATCCTGCTTTGGGGCGCAGATGCGACATGGAACAAAACGCCGCTTATTTGGTGCCGCGACCATACTCACGTATGATCTTTCGCGGATTGGAAATGACCACCGCCGCCACATCGGCCTCGTTCAGCAGTTGGTTGAGCCGCGCCGGCTCGATGTCGCTGATATGCCGGTCCGAGGAGAGGATAAGGACGCAACCGGCCAGGGCAGCTTCAGCGACAAAGAGCGAGTCATTCACTTCCTGGGTAGGGAGCAACCCGGCCGCGCGAATCTTCCCGGCGATGCTTTCCGTTATCGCATGACCGGTGGGGATGAAGTTTATCGGATGAAAACCCCAGGTGCGGATGCCACGGAGCGCCTGCCTGGCATCCTCCTGCTCCCGGACCGTGTCACCGTCCCGCGCGATATAGGTCAGCTCCTGAATGACCGTCGGTAGCACCAAAAAAGCGGCTCCGGACAGACGTCGCCGCATGAGTTCAATTGCATCGATGGTGCTCCCCTCGCGGCGGGCGAGATCCATCAGCACGTTCGTGTCAAGCGCGACGGACGGTGCTCTTGGGGGGCCGCTGGTCGCCATAAATCAATTGCATCCCTTCCTCGAGGAGGGCGGCGCGTTGATTGTCAGGGAGGGAGTTCAGCTTGGCCCGATGTTTTTCCGCCACCACCGTGCCAGGGGTCGGACGCTCGGGGCGGGACGGTGGCTTCTTGTGGGACATGGGGGACAGATGCAACAGCCGGTGGCGCATGTCAAATCCGGTTGATTTCGCGGAGCCCAGCCGAATTGTCCGACTCACCGCGCAGCCAGGGCAGGAACCCGAGCGCGATGAGCGTGCCGAGGGCGGCGCCGGCCACGACGTCGAGAAAGACGTGCTGGAGCGTGGCCACGGTGGAATACAGGATGACGAGGCACCACAACCAGTTGCCCGCGCGCATGCCCGGCCCCGCGCCCAGCTTTCGCAAAATGCGCCCGAGCGCGAAGGCGGTGAACACCGCAAACGCCACATGCAGGGAGGGACAGGCGTTGCCCGAGGCGTCGACCGACTTGAGAAACGCCAGGGAAGGATGCAGCGACCAGTCGATCGCGGGTCGGGGCACGATGGTCGGCCAGCGGAGAAAGATCCCCAGCCCGATCGCGCTGAGCGCAGTCCAGGCCAGACCGCAGGCAACCAACTCGCGACGGCTGGTCAACAACGAGGGGGCCAGGACGACATACAGCCAGAGGGACAGATAGAGCGGCAGGGCCGCGGGCTGAAACCCGATCCAGCGGTCGATCGCGGTGAGCGGCATGATGGTGACCGGATAAAGCGGATGCCGGAGCACCCAGAAATACACGGCGAAGAAGACGGACATTCCGAGGGAGATCCCGATCAGCTTGGCCGGCCACCAGGCGAGCAGGCGGATCCCGGCCGCCTGGAGCCAGTCCGGGGGAGACGACGGCGGTGCGCTGCTCCGGTTCATCGACTCAGGGAACGGCGGAGGCCACCGGTTCGTCGATGACAACGCGCAACAACTTGAGCAGGGCTTCCGCCGTGTAGGGCTTGGGCAGGTAGTGCAACACGCCCGCGTTCCGGGCCTTGGTGACATTCTCGCCCGAGGTGAATCCGCTCGCGGCGATGACCTTCACGGCCGGATTGATGCGCATGAGCACCCGGATGGTCGCAGGTCCGTCCATGACGGGCATCATCATGTCCGTGATCACCACGGCGATCTGCAGCTCATGCTTCGCGTAGACCGCGACCGCCTCGGCGCCGTCGCAGGCGGTCAGCACCCGGTAGCCGAAATCCTCGAGCGTCTGCTGGGTGATGTCGCGGATCGAGAAATCATCGTCGACCACGAGCACGAGTTCATCGCGGCCGCGCGGCAGTTCGACCGGGCGGGCCGCCGCCTCCGGCGCGGCCTGCAGCGCCGGGTCGGCCGGCAGGTAGACCTTGAACGTCGAGCCCTTGCCCGCCTCGCTGTAGACATTGATGAAGCCCCCGTGGCTCTTGACGATGGTGTGGACGGTGGCGAGGCCGAGCCCGGTGCCTTTGCCGACCTCCTTGGTGGTGAAGAACGGCTCGAAGATCCGGTCGCGCACCTCGGCCGGGATGCCGTGGCCGGTGTCGGTCACGGTCAGCACCACGTAGGCGCCGGAGCGGGCCTGCTGCGCCGCGCCGACATTCGATTGCTGGCTCGTGCCGGCGTATTGGGCGTCAATGGTGAGGTTGGCCGCCGCCAGGGTGAGCTTGCCGCCCTGCGGCATGGCATCCCGGGCGTTGACGGCGAGGTTGAGCAATACCTGGTGCAATTGGGACGGATCACCCTGAATGGGCCAGAGGTCGGCCGGCGTCTCCACCACGATCTTGATGCCGGCCGGAAAGGTGCCGCTGATGACGCCCTTGAGCTCGTCGAACATCGGCCGCAACCGCACGGCGACGCGCTGGCCGTCCAGCTTGCGGCCGAAGGAGAGGACCTGGCGGACGAGATCGGCCCCGCGGCAGCAGCTGACGTAGATGGTGTTGAGGATCTTGACGCGCCGCGGGTCGTTGGTGGGATCGCGCTTGAGCAGCTCCAGCGAAAGCAGGATCGGTGCGAGCACGTTGTTCAGGTCGTGGGCGATGCCCCCGGCAAGCGTCCCCATGCTCTCCATGCGCTGGGCACGCACATATTGGGCCTCCACCTTCTTCTGCTCGGTGAGGTCGCGCATGCCGCCCACAAGGCGGATGCCCTTGCCGGCCGCGTCCCGGAGGATGTAGGCGCGGTCCGCCACGAAGGCATGGCTGCCGTCCTTGCGCTCCAGGCGGTATTCCCCGGCCCAGGTCTCCGCCCCGGCCGCGATGGCGTGGCGGATGCCGTCCATCACCCGGCTGCGTTCCTCGGGATGGATGCGCCCGGTCCAGGCCGCGACGCTGGGGGCGATCTCGCCGGCGGCGAAGCCGAAGTTCGTCAGGAAGCCGTCGTTCCACCAGTAGGTGTTGCCGGCGAGATCCCAGTCCCAGACCACGTCGCTGACGGCGCGGGCCACGAACTTGAAGCGCTCCTCGCTCTTGAGCAGCGCGGCTTCCGCGAACTTGCGGTCCGTGATGTCCTGCATGATGCCCGAGGCCCGGGCCGGTTGCCCCTCGGCATCCACGGTCGTCTCGGTGATCTGATGCAGATAACGCATGCTCCCATCGGGGCGGATGATGCGGTGGTCAAACTCCGCCCGGCCCGAACCATGCCCGATGTCCTGCTGCTTCTGCTGGACATACGCGAGATCGTCCGGGTGCACGACGCGGTCGAAGGCCCCGGCGCCGGGCGCGACCTCCGGCCGCGCGAGGCCGAGGATGCGGTAGATGCCTTCGGACCAGACCAGCCGGTGCGTGGCGAAGTTATATTCCCAGTCGCCGAGCCCGGCGATGCGCTGGGAATTCTCCAGCCGGGTGAAGTTGAGGAGGGTCAGCTTCAGGTGCAGCAGGCGCACCTCGATCATGTTGCGGACGCGGAGCAGCACCTCGGCGAGATCAAAGGGCTTGCTGACAAAATCCTTCGCCCCGGCCTGGAGCGCGCGCAGCTTGTGGTCCGGCTGGGCGGTGATCACGAGCACGGGCAGATAGCCGCCCGACTCGATTTCCTTCAGTCCCTCCATCACCTGGAACCCGTCGAAACCCGGCATCTGCAGGTCGAGCAGAATCAGGTCGTAGCGGTTGAGGCGGTGCAGGGTGCAGACCTCGCGCGGATTCCGGGTGGACGTGAGCCTCGTGTAGCCGGCCCCGCGCAGCATCTCCTCCAGCAGCATCACGTTGGCGGCCTGGTCGTCCACGATCAGGATGCGGGCGTTGAGAATGTCGGCGGGGCTGATCATGCCAGGGGCTGCGGCGCGGCGGACCCGCGGTTGGAGCCGGCATAGGCCAGGGCCACATCGAGGGTTTCCATGAATTCGTTCACCTTGATCGGCTTGGTGAGGTAGCGGAAGAAACCGGCCTCGAGGCCCAGCTCGATGTCTCGCGGCATGGCATTGGCGCTGACGGCCACGACGGGAATGTGAGCCGTGGCCGGGTCGTGCCGCAGGATTTTAAGGGCCGCGCTGCCGCTGAGGCCGGGCAGATTGATGTCCATGAGGATCACCTCCGGCCGGCCGGTGTGCGCGAGCTGGATGCCGAGGGTGCCGTTCACGGCCTTCAGCAGATGCAGCTCGGGGCGGCGCGCGATGAGCTGCTCGACCAGTTCCATGTTCGCCGGGTTGTCCTCGATATACAGGAGGGTGCGCCGGTGCTTCGGCGCCGGCACCGGAGGCGGCAGCGGGTGCGGGGCGGCCGGCTCGGGCGCGACCTCGATCAGGCCCGGGGCCACGCTCGGGCGCAACTCGACCCAGAACAAGCTGCCGGTGCCGACCGTGCTTTCCACGCCGAGGGCGCCGTCCATCAGTTCCACCAGCTGCTTGGTCACCACCAGGCCGATACCGGTGCCCACGACGCCGTTGCCCTCCTGCCCGAGGCGGTTGAAGGGCTGGAAGAGCTGCGCCAGTTTTCCCGGATCCAAACCGTGCCCGGTATCCCGCACCCCGATGCGGACGCGCTCCGTCGGGGTCACGGCGTATTCCACGATCACCTTCCCCTGCTCCCGGTTGTATTTGATGGCGTTGGACAGCAGGTTGATGACGATCTGCTTCAGGCGGGTCCGGTCGGCCCAGACGAAAACGGGTTGCTCGAACCGGGGAAAGGTCATGGCGATGCCGCGCTGCTGCGCCTGCGGTTCCATCATGGTCTGGCATTCGACCATCACCTCGGCCAGGCATACCGGCTCCCGCGACAGGGAAACCTTGCCGGATTCGATCACCGCGAGGTCGAGGATCTCGTTGATCAGGTTCAGCAGATGCCAGCCGGCCTGGAGGATCTGGGCGATGCGGGCGGACTGGTCGGCGGTCGGCGGCGGCGTGGACGAATCCATCAGCTGGGCGAAGCCCAGGATCGCGTTGAGCGGGCTGCGCAGCTCGTGGCTCATGCTGGAGAGGAAATCCGACTTGGCCAGGTTGGCCTTCTCGGCGGCGGACTTGGCGCTCTTGAGTTCGACGTTCGTTTCCTGCAGCGCCTGGTCGAGGCGCTTGCGCTCAGTCACGTCGCGCGCGGCGGCGAACACGCCCTGCAGCCGCCGGTCCCGGTCGTAGAAGGTCATCGCGTTGTAGGAGACCACGGTCTCCTTGCCGTCCCGGGCGCGGGCGGTGAGCTCGTAGTTGGTGACCTTCTTCTCGCTCAACGCCAGCTTGATGGCGGCCTCGGCCCGCTCGGGATCGGTGAAGTAGTTCTTGAACGGCGCGCCGATCAGCTCGTCGCGCGTGCAGTCGGTGAGCGCCTCCATCTGCTTGTTGACGTCGGTGATGATGCCGGACGGATCGGTGGTCATCAGGGCGTCGATGTTCGATTCAATCAGCGAGCGGGTATAGAATTGCTGGTCGCGCAGCCGCTGATCGAGCAGCTTCTGCTCGGCCTCGACCTGCTTGCGGGCGGTGTTGTCGGTGCCGATCAGCAGGTAGCCGATGATGCCGCCGCTGTCGTCGCGCAGGGCCGTGACCGACACGACCGCGGGAAACCGGCTGCCGTCCTTGCGGATGTAG
>JAQSDJ010000004.1 GCA_029945855.1 Lacunisphaera sp. | reverse complement strand
CGGATGACTCCCGAATACTTCACCCGCCTCGCGGCCGGCCACGCCTACTCCTACAACCTACTGCGGCGCCTGCTGGGCCAGCCCCTGCTGCGCGACGTCGCGTCCGGCTCCGAACGGCTCCTCACCCTTTACCGCCGGTGGCGCGCCGATCCGACCGAGCGGGCCATCGAAATCGCCATGGAGAAGGCCCGGGCGGACTCCGTGCGTGACCTCGGCCCGGATGCCATCTGACTTTTCCGCCGCGCTATGCCCGATCCAGTCCAGCCTGTCGACCTAACCGACTACCTCGCCCGACCCAGTGAAGCCGAGATGCAGTTCCGTCGGCTTTTCCGCCCGCATGAGGAACTCGTGATCTGCGACATCGGCGCATGCGAGGGCGAGGATTCCGTGCGCTACGCCCGACTCTGCCCGCACGCGAGGGTGTTTGCCTTCGAACCGTTGCCTGCGAACCAAGCGCTGGTCCGGGCCAACTTCGCGCGCTATGCGACCAGCAACACCGAACTCGTGCCGCTCGCGCTCTCTGACCGGGCCGGCGAGGCGACGTTTCATGTATCCTCCGGCCGGCCGGCCGATCTCTTTGCCGGCGAACAGTGGAATTACGGCAACAAGTCCAGCTCGCTGCTCCAACCGGCCCAGTCCGGCCCGATGCACGGCTGGATCGAGTTCAAGGAGACCATCAGGGTCCCGACGCAGACCCTGGAGGCCTTTTGCGCCGACCGCGGGATCAGCCGCATCGACTTCATCCAGATGGATGTGCAGGGCGCCGAGCAATGGGTGCTCGCCGGCGCCGGCGCCATGCTGCCGCGGATCACCGCCATCTGGCTCGAGGTTTCCACGCAGGAACTTTACCGCGGGCAAGCGCTGGACCGCGACCTCACGCGCTTCATGCGCGCCCACGGCTTCGCCCTCGCCCACGAATCCTACCGCGGCCACGCCACCGGCGAAGGCGACCACCTTTACCTCAACCTCCGTCATCTCCGCACGTGGCCCTATGCCCTTGCGAGCCGCGGCCGCGGTGCGCTGCGGCGCGCCCGCCGTCTCGCCGGCCGGGCCCGGAGCGCCTTCTCCTCCTAACCCGCTCCGCATCCCATGATTATCACCTGGCTCTCCGGCGGACTTGGCAACCAGATGTTCCAATACGCCGCCGGTCTCGCGCTCGCCGAGCGCCGCCGCACCACCCTCAAGCTCGACGTGTCCTGGTTCCGGGAGGATCCCGGCCTAGAGGCGCACAACCGCTACGCGCTGTCCTGCTTCAATCTCACCGAGCAGTTCGCGACGCAGGAGGAGATCGAGCGGGTCCGCGGCGTGAGGCTGACGCGCACCGAGCGCTGGTCCGTCGCCGTGGCCGGCGCCCTCCGGCTGCAGCACTACGCCCGGCGCCACGCCGAGCCCGGCAACTGGCACCAGCCGCCCACCTTCGCGTTCTACCCGCAATTCCTCGAGCAGCCCGACCCCACCTACCTGAACGGCATGTTCCAGTCGGAGAAATTCTTCGCCGGCGCGGCCGACCTGCTCCGCCTGCACTTCACCTTCCGCTACCCGCCCACCCCCGAGGTCGCCGCGCTGGCCGACCGGATCCGCTCGGGTCCCTCCGCCGCCGTGCACTTCCGGCGCGGCGACTACGGCCGCAACGCCACCTTCGCCAAGGAAATCGGGGTGCTCGACCTCGCCTACTACCAGCGCGCGGTCCGGCTGCTCCGCGAGCGCAGCCCCGGGGCCACCCTCTACATTTTCTCCGACGACATCGAGGCGGTCGCCCGCGAGTTCACGCCGTCCGGCCCGCACGAGTTCGTGCGCTGCGTGAAACCCTGGCACGCCTACGACAAGATCCGGCTCATGTCGCTCTGCGACCACCTCGCGGTCGCGAACAGCACCTTCTCGTGGTGGGCGGCCTGGCTCAATGCCGCGCCCGCCAAGCTGATCGTCGCCCCGGAGCCATGGTTCGACCAGAGCAAGCACGACGCCTCGGACGTCGTGCCGGCCGGCTGGATCCGCCTCCCCCGCCAAGGTTGATTTTCTTACGCACCCTTCCCTCCGAACGTGTTCACACGGCCCTTTCCCGCGCCGGACTTACCTGCGGCGCGGCATTCACACTCGCTATGAGATCGCCCAACCGGCGGCTCTCGGGCCGCCGCGGCGCCCAGATGGGCTTTCCCATATGATCCGCCCCCTTATCAATTTTCTGCGTCGATGCGGCGTCGTGCTCGCCAGCGCGCGGCACCGCGGGGTCCGCTACCTGGATCATACTCCGGTCTCAGCCTTCAACGACGTGCTGCTGCGCGTTTTCCCCGACCTGCAGGGGCTCCGCTTCATCCAGGTCGGCGCCAACGACGGCCAGCGCGCCGACCCCTTGCAGCCTTTCATCGACCAATACGCCTGGACCGGGCTGATGCTCGAGCCGCTCAAGGGCAACTTCGCCGCGCTGCAGCGCCACCGCGGCGCCAACCCGCGCCTCCGGCTGCGCCGGGCCGCGGTGGACGTGGCCGCGGGCCGGCGCCTGATCTACGACCTGGCGCCGGCCGCCACTGCGACCCTCCCCGACTGGGCCCGCGGCCTCGGCAGTTTTTCCCGCGCGCGGCTCGAGCAGGTCACCCGCGAGCTCGGCCTGCCGAACACGGCGATCGTGGCGGAGGAGGTCGAGACCGTCGCCTGGGACGAGGTCTGGCGGGAGTTCGGCGGCAAGCGCTGCGAGCTGCTCGTGCTCGACACCGAGGGCCACGACCTGACCCTGCTACGCTCCTGCGGCCTGGCCGCGCACCGGCCGCGCCTCATCCTTTTCGAGCACGCCTGCAATACGCTGCCCGAGCGGATGGAGTTCTACCGCGAGCTGCTCGAACTCGGTTACGACCTGGCGACCTGCGAGGGCGACACCGTCGCCAGCCTGCCTCCCGACCGGTGAGAATCGCCTTCATCTCCGCCATTCTGCATTACCCGTGGGGCGGGGCCGACACGCTCTGGACGCACGCGGCAGAGGCCGCCTCCGGCCGGGGTGACCGGCTGCTCCTCTCGGTTTCCACGGCGGTGGCGGAGCATCCGCGCATCTCCGCCCTGATCCGCGCCGGGGCGGAGGTAGTCGTCCGCGATCCCCCGCCGGCCCGGGCCTCACTCGGCGCGCGGGTGCTCCGCCAGCTGGGGCTGGCCCGGTCCGCCGACGCCCACTTGATCGAGGCGCTGCGCCGATTCCGGCCCGAGGTGGTCGTCTTCAGCCAGGGCGGAACCTACGATCTCATCCTGCACAAGGAGCTTGCCGTGTGGCTGCGCGGGGCCGGCATCAAACACCGGCTCGTCGCCAACTGGCAGGAGGAGCACCCGCAGCTCGCCCCGGCGGATCTCAGTTTTATCCGCGAGGCGTTCGCCTCGGCGGACAGCCTCAACTTCGTCTCGACCCGCAATCTCACCATCACCCGGCGCCACCTGGACCTGCCGTTGCCGAACGCCCGCGTCATCCAGAACCCACTGCGCTGGCAACCGGCCGACGTCGCCCCGTGGCCCGCCGGCGTCACCATGAATCTCGCCACGGTCTCGCGCCTCGACGAGAGCAAAGGCATCCAGCTGCTCCTGCAGGCGCTGGTCGGCTCCGGTGACCGCCTGCCCGACTGGCGCCTCAACATCTACGGCGTAGGTCCGCATGAAGCCGCTCTCCGGGCCCTCGCTGCGCAAACGTGCCTGGGTGACCGGGTGGTGTTCCGCGGTTACGCGAAACAGCTCCGGGACATCTGGGCCGCGAACCACCTGATGGTCTCGCCCGCCATCGACGACGGTGTGCCGATGACCATCCCCGAGGCTATGCTCTGCCAGCGGCCCGTGCTGGCGACCTGCGTGGGAGGCGCCGAAGACTGGCTGGTGCACGGGAGCACGGGTTTCCTGTGTTCGCTCCCGGGTGTGGCCCATCTTTCCGCAACCCTGCGCGAGGCCTTTGCCCAACGGGCGCGCTGGGAGGAGATGGGACGGACCGCCGCTGCCTCCGCCACCCGACGTTACCAGGAAAACGATCATCTCCTCCTCATCACCTGAGAGCGGCATGACCTCATCAGCTTCAGTCTCGTCAGTCGTGCTCGGCATCGGCGGCCTCCTGGGTCACGATGCTAATGCCGCGCTCTTCGTCGACGGCCGGCTCATCTCCGCCTCGCAGGAGGAGCGTCACAGCCGGCTGAAACATGACGGCACCTTCCCGCGCCTGGCCATCGCCGACTGCCTTGCTGCCGCCGGCCGCACACCGGACGATGTCACCGACGTGGTCTTCGCCGAGAAGCCGCTGCAGAGCCACCTGTTCAAACTGACCGGCCGGGCCGGCAACGCCTTCACCCGCGGACTCAGCCGGCTGCTGCCCGAGCGCTGGCCCGGACTTTACACCCAACCGGCGCGCAGGCTGCTGCCAAACGCCCGCTTTCACTATGCCTGGCACCACCTCACACACGTGGCAGGCGCGTTCCACAGCTCGTCGTTCGACCGCGCGGCCTTTCTCTGTGTCGACGGCAAGGGCGAGGACTACAGCGCCAGCGCCGGCATCATCGACCACGGCGAGATCAAGCTGCTTTGGGAACAGACCTACGAGAACGGCCTCGGCCTGTTCTACACACTGGTGACCAACGCGCTCGGTTTTCTCTCCTTCGGCTCCGAATACAAGGTCATGGGCCTCGCGCCCTACGGCCGCCCGGTATACTTGGAGCAGCTGGCGCGCCTGTTCTCGACCGACGACCGCGGCGGCTTCCGGCTGAAGGCCCCGGTCCGCTTCACGTGGGCATCGATGATGGCCGCAATGCCGCTGGTGGCCGAGGCCACCGGCGTGCCGGTGCGCGGGCCCAAGGATCCGCTCACGGACGCGCACATCGACCTCGCCACCTCGCTGCAGCAGATCTTCGAGGACGAGGTGCTCAAGATGGCCCGCTTCGTCCGCGCCGAGACCGGCGAGGCAAACCTGCTGTTCTGCGGCGGATGCGCCCAGAATTGCGTCACCGCCGGCGAGCTCCGGCGCACGAAGCTTTTCTCCGGGGTCTTCAATTCCCCCGTCGGCGGTGACATGGGCAGCGGCCTCGGCGCCGCGCTGCTGCACGAGCGCACGGTCCGCGCCGGGGTCCCGCTGCGGGTCGACTTCCGGGGTTTCCACCTCGGCAGCGCACCCGGTCCCGCGCCTGCCGGGGCCGCGCCGTGGCGCGTGCCGGTCGACGGCGACCTCTTTGACTACGTCGCCCGCCAGCTCGCCGACGGCAAGATCGTGGCCTGGGGCGGCGGCGGCATGGAACTCGGCGCCCGCGCGCGGGGCGCCCGCTCGATCCTCGCCGACGCCCGCCAGCCCGGCATGCAGTCGCGGCTGAACCTCGCCGTGAAGTTCCGCGAGTCCTTCCGGCCCTTCGCCCCGCTCGTGCTCGCCGAGGATTGCTCCGCGTGGTTCGACACCGCCGAGCCGAGCGATTACATGCAATACACCGCGAACCTCGTGGAGTCGCGCCGCACGCCCCAGCCGGCGCAGTTCGCCTCGCTGCGTGAACGTCTCGATTATCCGCGCAGCGAGATCGGCAGTGTGATCCATGTCGACTACTCGGCACGGCTGCAGACCATCCGGTGCGAGACGCACGCCGATATGCACCGGCTGCTCACCGCGTTCAAGGCGCTGACCGGCGTGCCCATCCTGATCAACACCAGCTACAACGTCTCGGGCCAACCCATCGTGCGCACGGCCGTCGAAGGCTGGGAATGCTTTCTCAACACCGACGTCGACCTGCTCGTGCTCAACGACGAGGTCTACCGCAATCCGTTCGGAAAAACCCGCGAGGAGAAACTCACATGGCTCAAACAATTCGCCGCATCGGCCTGAAGCTTGTCACCGCCTTGCTCCGGTTGGGCGTGCGCCCGGCCCCCGCCGGTTGGCAGCGCAGCACGCGGCCGCCGGCCGATCTTTCCGGCCGCTGACAATCAATTCCATGACCTCCCTCTTCACGAGTCTGCTACACGGCTTGCGCCGGTTGCGCCTGCGGGCCGGCGGCGCGGATCTCGGCGCCGGCGGCACGATCGGCTCCGGAGTCACCCTCGCGCCCGGCGCCGGCCGAGTGGTGATCGGTCGGGATTGCTCGCTCGAACTGGGCGTGGTCTTTGCGGCCTACGGCGGCAGAATCGACATCGCCCGTTGGGTTTTTCTCGGGCCCTACACCGTCATTTACGGTCACGGCGGCGTCACCATCGGCGAGGGCACGCTCGTCGCCATGCACTGCCGCATCCTTTCATCCAATCACACGGTCCCGCCCATCGGCACCGCCATCCGCTCCCAACCGGATATTCTTCTGCCGACGAAAA
>JAQSDJ010000003.1 GCA_029945855.1 Lacunisphaera sp. | reverse complement strand
CGCTCACGGTGACTTTGGCGGGCGCCAAAGTCTATGACGGCACCTCGACCTCCACGGGAGCCAGCGCCTCGATTTCCTCGGGTTCCTTGGCCGCGGGAGACAGTATTAGCTATGCCTTTGCCGCAATAGCGAGCCCGGTTGCAGGCAGCTATCCCGGTCTGACCACGGCGACGATCACGAACGCTTCGGCGCCGACGGCGCGCTCCTCCTCCTATGCCATCACTTACGCGGGCAGCTACTCCGTGACGGCCCGACCCATCACAGTGACACTCGCTGGTTCAAAGGATTACGATGGCACCACGGCATCCACGGGGGCCAGCGCGGCCATCAGCGCTGGCACGCTGGCCGGCACCGACTCAATTGGTTTCGCCTTTGCGGCCAGCCCAAGCGTTGTAGCCGGCTCTTATTCTGGGCTGACGACCGCGACCATTTCCAACACCGCCGCGCCCACGGGCCGCACTGCCAGCTACGTCATCACTTACGCCGGTAACTACACGATCTCCCCGCGTCCCATCACCATTACGTTGAGCGGGTCCAAAGCCTATAACGGCAACACGACCGCGATCGGGGCGTCGGCCTCGATTACCACCGGCACCTTGGCGGCCACGGACACCATTGGTTATGGGTTCGGGGCTACGAGCAGCGCTAATGTGGGCACCTACACGGGGCTGACGAGCGCAACCATTTCCAACCCGGTCGCACCCACGGCTCGCACCACCAGCTATGCCATCACCCACGGGGGATACTTTGCGATCACTCCAGGGACGCAGCAACCGCTGACACTGAATGCGGTCACGTCGCAGGACTTTAACACTTCTCAGACGCTCACGACCACCGAAGGTTCGGGCGCGGGCGCCGTCAGTTTCGCGATCGTCGGTCAATCCGCCGCAGGGGTGGCTACGCTTGCCGGCAATAGCCTGACCGCCAACACCGGCACCGGCTGGGTCGACCTTCAGGCAACCAAGGCAGCCGAACTCAACTACCAGGCAATCACGAGCAGCACGGTCCGGGTGAACTTCGCCCGGATCAACCAAGCCGAGCTGACAGTGACCGCCACGCCCGCTGCGATCTTCTATGGTGAAACCAGCGCCTTGGCGAGTTCCGGCGGATCCGGCGCCGGTGCCGTCATCTATTCCTCGGCCACGGGCGGCAGCATCTCTGGCAGCACCTTTACCGCGATCGCCGGCACCGGCATGGTGCTCGTTACCTCCACCAAGGCGGCTGATGCCGACTACAACGTAGCCAGCGGCACGACCAACATCATCCTCGCCAAGCGCAGTATCACGGTGACACTCGCGGGCTCCAGGACGGCTGACGGCAACACCACGCCCACTGGCGCCGCGGCCTCGATCACCACCGGCTCGCTGGCCGCCATGGACACCATCGCCTATGCCTACGCGGCCACCAGCAGCCCGACCGCGGGCTTCTACGTCGGGTTGACGACCGCTACGGTGAAAAACTCCAACAATGTGGATGTCAGCGCCCACTACGACATCACCTACGCCGGCACCTACACGATCTGGCCGGCGCCAACGGTCGCCTCCGGCCTGCGCGCTTGGTATCGGCCGGATTTTGGCATCACGAAGGACGGGACCGGTGGTGTGAGTCAGTGGAAGGATGCCTCAGGCCATGGATTCCATCTGACCCAGACAGATCCGCTCAAACAGCCCTTTTGGGCCGGCAATGCGCTCAATGGACAACCCCTGATTGATTTCGCCGGAGGCGAGCGGCTGAAATCCGCCGCGATCGACCTGTTGGATTCACCGGCCGCCGGCCAGGACCTGACTGTGCTGATCCTGTTTCAGCCCTCGGCGACGCAATTGGCGGGTGCCGTGGTGCTCGACCATGATGCCCAAACCGAGCAGGGATTTGCGTTCCAACAGGACGGCTCCGCCACCGACAAATTCATGCTGCGTTGGCGCAATCAGGCCCAGACCAGCTGGCAAGGGGAGGGTAGTCCATCGATCTACGCCACCGGCCAGCCGCATCTGATCACCTTCATCAAGAGCGGCACCACGCAAACCGCCTATGTTAACGGTGAAACGGCCGGTTCCACCACCGTGGAGCAAAACATGCACAAGGCGGTCGCGGCTTTCGCCGTGGGCGGCAGCGCCGCAAATGCGGCGGATTATTTCGGCGGCCGGATTGCCGAGGTCATGATCTTCAACCGGGCGCTCAGTCCGGCCGAGCGCAGTTCGGTCGAGTTCGAGTTCGGCACCCGCTACGGACTCGCGAACGTCGGTGCCGAACCCGACGGCCTGCCCGATGCCTGGGAGCTGCAATACTTCGGTCATCTGGGCTATGGCCCCGATGACGACCCTGACGGCGACGGCCTGACCAATATGCAGGAATACCTGCTCGGTCGCCATCCGCTGAAAGGCGAGGTGCCCGATTCCACCGGGGCGGTGAACCTTCGGGTTTATTCACCCAACCGCTGAGGAGATATTTACGATGAAGCCCAATTCCTTTTGTGTCCGCATTCTCTCGGGCTGGCTGGTGCTCGGCCTGCTACCGCTGCCGGCCTCGGCCAATTCATGTCCAGCCAACGGTGGCAAGCCACTCACGCCCGTTGGGGGAAAGATCGAGGTCCGGTCCGGCGCGGGCTCCTCATCACTGGTTGGCTTCAGCGAATTTACTGATCCCCCGAGCGTGGTCGCGAGCAATCCGCCCAAAATATATCTCAAGAAGAAGATAACAGGCAAAATGATTCAAGGCGCATGGCCGAATGCCAGCTGTCCGACCCAAACTTATCCGACGAGCGTTTCGGATTCTGGCACGGGGACCTTGCAGCACGGCCACACCGTCAATTGGGATTGGAGCGTCAAACCGACCGGCGTGGTCCACCCCAGTGACGGGACACTGGAATACGAGCTGTTCGCAACGGCCTTTGTCACCGATTCCGGTGGTTACTATCGGGATAACGTCAAAATCGGATGGGATGACGGGCAGTTTTCCGGCTGGGCCGCGATGAATAATATCACGCACAAGGCGACGGTCTTTTTCGCTCAAAGACAGTATACTATCGGGATCAATGTGGGCGGTTCGATCGATACGCTTGCGCCCATGGATCCATCAGCGCCCTCTCACATTATCGGGGTGCTGAATTCCCCGCAAACAAGGGACGAATGGGCTATTACGCAGGAATATTCTGCCGATGATCCAACCGGCATGATGCTTAGCACGGACACGAACACATCCAAACGGTATCAAGCGATAGACGTATTTCCGATGACTGCTGGTGGCAATGAGGTGGCGCCGCCGCCCGGATTATTTACGGCCAGTGGCCCGAGCTATGGCCCGGGCACGCAGGTCACGGTCGATTCCCAAACCAAGCGGCGGACGGCGGGCACGGGGATTTGCCTGTCGAATCCGCCGGGTTCTTTCAAGTTTGATTCCAGCAGTGAGGTCGTTGAAGAGCTCAGCGAGGAAGATGACGCTGAAAATGCCGTGCAACGGGCGACAGCCCTGGCTGATGCAGCAATCGGCAACGCCGGTTATACGGCCTTTGATCCTGCATCGCCGCCCGTTGCCTATGAAACCACGCTCAATGCCGCGTTGGAAGTAGCGGTCAGCCGCGTGGATTACCGGGCACAGTTCGAGGTGGGCTGCCCCGGGGAGTATGACATTTACATCAGCTACGGCGAGAGGCCGCATGGATCCAGCGGTTCCTTTGTTGAGTCGGGCAAGACGGTGGACCGGCGAAATATCCCCCAAGGCGGCACGGTCACTCTGTCCGGCAAGGTTAAGGTGCCGAGCAAGGACGTGGATTATGCCATCCTCGGCATCGAGCTGCGGGCGCCTTGCGGCAGCCGACCGCCGGGCGATCCCGACATTCACCTCCGAAGCATTCACGTGGGCCTCAGCCTGGGGAAGGGTCCGGCCGGCACCAATTCCGGTGAGATTCTGCTGGAGGCGGAGACTCTTGCCGCGGCGCATTATACTCCGGTGGCCTTGGTCCCTGCCGCGCCGGCCGACGGCAGCGTCGAAATTGTGCGCGATGGATCTGATGCCCTCCGGCAGCTCAAGGCCCCGCAGACTTTCGCCGACATCTTGACGCTGAACACCTCCTCTTACGAGGTGCGTTTTTACGCCACGGCCGATGTCGGCGCTCAGGACCCGGTGACCAAGATCTATACGCTCTCCGGCACTCCTTACGTCACCTACAAGTTCGAGAACCCCGACACCGGTGTGACCGAGCGCCTCAAGATCACGGAAACCCGCGGGGCCAACGTGAAGGAATCGCTCTACACCTATACCGCGGGCAGCAACACCTGGTCGCTGAGCACGGGCAACGGGCTGCGCCAGGAGAGCCTGGTGATCGTGACGGCCGGCGCCGACACGACCAAGACCACCACGATCTCCGACGGCAGCACGGCCGTCAGCAAGGTCGCCAGGACCTACCGAACCTATGCGTGGGGCGAGGAACTGATCAGCGAGGTGCTCGATCCGGCTGGGGCGGCCCTCACGACCAGTTATGACTTCTACGACAACAGCGGAACCGACGGCGATAATTACGGACGGTTGAAACTCCGCACCAACGCCAATGGCTCGTGGGAACGCCACACCTATCACTCCACCGGACGCACGCTCAAGACCATCCGGCCCTTCCTCGATGCCGCGGCGACAGCAGCCGAAAACCTCTGTCGTGTTACAGAAAACATCTACACGTCCTTGGCGGATGCCGACGGGGACCACCAGACTGAGCAGCTGACGACCACCATCGAAACCACCCTCGGCACAGAAACCGGCCGCGCCTATGAGATTGAGTGGTCGAAGGCCGTAACCCTCGGCACGGAAACCTTCACACGCCACTCTGCCATCCGCTGCGTGGCCCCCGGGGCGGCCTGGGATGCCGCGGGCAATCTCGTGACCGAGACCCTGCGCTACACGACCGATCCCCTGATCGGACTCACCCGCCGGGTGATCAATCCTGACGGCACCGCCACGCTCACCACCTACACCCTCGACGCCAACGGCGAGCAGACCGCCATCACCAAGACCGGCCAGCCCAACGGCACCTTCGACGATATCGTCTCCGGCACGCGCACGGTCACCTTCACCAGCGCTCGCGGTCAGGTCACGGGTGAATCCACCACGGACATCGCCAGCACGCTCACGCTTTCGTCCTGGACGGCCACCCAGTTCGATGCCCTCGGCCGGCCCGGGCGCTTCGACCATGCCGACGGCACCTATGAGACCCGCGATTACGCCTGTTGCGGCCTGTCTTCCTCGCGCGACCGTTCCGGTGCTGTCACCTCCTACGAATACGACGCCCTTGGGCGCCAGACACATGTGACCCGCGCGGGCCTCACCACCCGCACCTCCTACTACGCGGATGGCCGGGTGAAAACCATCACGCGTATCGGCAGCGACAGCAGCGAGATGATCCAAGAGACCAACATCTACGATCTCGCCGGCCGGCTGACCGAGCGGAATGACGCGCTGAACCGGCCGACCGGCTACGCCGAGGTCCTTAACGCCACCACTGGCGAGACCACGCGCACCACCACCAATCCGGATGCCGGTACCCGCATCGAGATCACGGCCCGGGATGGCTCCCTGCTCAGTGTCGCGGGCACCGCGGCGGCTCCTCGCGCTTACGAATACGGCCTAGAGTCCGGCCAGCTCTTCACCAAGGAAACCCTGGTGGGGCCGGCAGGTGCCGCAACGGAGTGGGTGAAATCTTTCACCGACTTCGCCGGCCGGACTTACAAGACCGTTTTTGCGGACAACGCCACCACGCAGGCTTACTTCAATGGCATCGGCCAGCTCGTCCGCCAGGTGGACCCGGATGGCGTGACCACGCTCTTTGCCTACAACGCTCGGGGTGAGCAGGAGGTGACAGCGGTAGATCTCGATGCGGACAATACAATCGACTACGAAGGCACCGACCGGATCACTAAAACCGTGACGACGGTGACAACCAGCGGCAGTTACACTGTCCAGCGCGCCACGAGCACTGTCTGGGAAACCGATGGTCAGGACACGCCAGTCACCGTCTCCATATCCGACCAGAGCGCCGACGGCCTCCGTTCATGGCAGACCGTTCGCGGCCAGCTTACTGCCTCGGTTACGGTTCCCGATGGTTCCGGCGGCCGCACGATCACCTCGACCGGCCCCGATGGAGTGAAGAACATTCAGGTCTACACCAACGACCGTCTCGCCTCCGCCACGGTCACGACCGCCGCCGACGTGCAACTGGCCGCAGTCACCTATGGCTACGACGAGCATGGCCGGCTGGAGACCGCCACGGATGCGCGCAACGGCGCGACCAGCTATACCTACTTCGCCGACGATGCCATCAACACGGTCACGACGCCCGATCCCGACACGGCCCGCAGCGGCCCGGGCTACGACCCGCAGACGACCACCTACCACTACGACAAT
>JAQSDJ010000002.1 GCA_029945855.1 Lacunisphaera sp. | reverse complement strand
CCTGTCAGACGAGGAGTTGGCAAATATGGCATATGTCCTCAGCCGCATGCCATTGACCACCGCGGCTCCGCTCTGGCTGGACCACGGGCCGGGCTTGTTAGCGCGACTCGCGGCCGGACACCGCCGGGTGCTTTGCGGATGCATCATCCGCTTTGCGGATACCAGCGAAGTGGGTCGATTGCAGGCTTGGGCCACGGACCCCGCTGCCCAAGGTGTCGACGAAGGGTTCGCTTTTGTGGCGCTGGCCCGGCTCGCGCCGTTGGCGGCTGTCAACTGCCTGCGAGCCGCAGGCCGGCGCCGGCTGTTTTTATTCGAGAAGTCGTCCATGCGGGAACTTTGGCTACGTGAGCCCGAGGCAACCAGCCGTGTCCTGATCGAGTGGCTGGCGGCGGAACCGGAGGCAGCATGGCAATTGGTGAGTTTCTTCGAAACCGGTCCAGATCGGCTGCACGGCGAACCGCTGCGCCAATTGTTGCGCCAATTCGAAAACGACCTGCGGGGCTGGACAGGGCGGAACGTCAACGATGTCCGTGCGATGAGCAGTCGGGCGGAAATTCTAGCGAAACTTGGCCGGCATCCTGCGGCCTTGGACGAGTATCCCATCTGGAAAAACACCCCCCTCGACCTTGAGCTTGGGCGCGTGCTGGCTGAAGTGGCTGGCCAACCCGAGCCGAGATTTCGCGATGATCTCGACGTGGTGTTCGAGCTGCTGGTCCGAATTGGCGGCGAAGGATTAAAGATTGCCGTCACGGCTTGGGTGCAGGGCGCGGACCCATTGTTCCAAGGCTGGATGGAGTATGTTTCGTTGGTTGACACACCGGAGGTGACCGCAGGTTTGCGACGCCGCGCTGATTCGCTCATCCGGACGGAAAGTTCGCCCAAGCAGCTGCCGTGGGATCAAAGCGAAGCATTGATCCTGCTGGCCGCGCGGAACGATGATGCCAAGATCGTCGAAACCGTGCTGCGCTGGGGCGAGGACGCCATCTTTGAAACACTGGCGGATATTCGCACGGAAGGTCCACCGATGAAAGATGCGGATATTCAGCCTGCGCTCACGGCACTAGGCCTGAACGAACCCCTGCAAAATCGGATCAATGCAGCCTATGCCCTCGGGCTCAGTGCCAGACCGGATGTCGCAAGCAGGCTCCGCGCATTGGTCGAGACCGAAGCGTTCAATCTCAAACTGATGACGGCCGTTCTGCATGCACTTAGCATGCTTGATATAAAAGATGTTTCGTTGATTCCGGCCCTCCGGCTATTTTTGCGCACCAAGGAAACAGCGGCTCCGGCTGCCCGGTTGCTCATGCCACTGGACACACCCGAGGCTGTGGCGGCCTTGGGGGAGTCACTACTGGCCGGGGAACCGACCATCGCTGCGCATTTTCCCTGGGATATCCAGCGTCACCTCCTAGGTCGCCCCGAGTGGCGGCAGCGAATACTGGCGCATATTCCCGGGATCATGCCAAGTCGGCCATCCGGGCCGCCCACCTCGATTATCATGAAGAGGCCTGCCGCCAGTGGGACATTGTCTTCAACGGTTGCTTCCCTAAATCTTAACCATGGCCACCTCGCTTTCCGAAGGCTTCCGCCTTTTCCGCGCCAACCTCGAAATCACCGACCTGCAGGCGCCCGTCGTGGCGACCCGGCAGAAGGGGGTGCGGGCGGCGGTGGAGTCCGGCTTTGAAGTGCTGGATTCGTTCCTGACCGGTTCCTACGCACGCGACACCATGATCGGGCCGTTGAAGAAGGCGGATGTGGACCTCTTCACGGTATTGTCCTCGCGCTACTACCAAAACCAGACGCCCCAGGGCCTGCTCGACCAAGTCAGGGAACATCTCCGCAAGACCTACCCGACGACTCCGCGCGTCAGCAAAAACGGACAGGCCGTGACCATCACCTTCACCGATTTCATGGTGGACGTGGTGCCGGCCTTCAACCGGCAGGGCGGGGGATATCTCATCCCCAACGCCAACACCAACAGCTGGCTCAGCACCGATCCCAAGCGGCACATCGAGCTCTGGTCCGAAGCCAATGAGTTTCATCAGGGTGACCTGGTCCGTCTCATCAAAATGCTGAAGGCCTGGAACCGGGCGCACAGCGAACGCTTCCGGTCGTTTCATCTCGAGGCCATGGCGGTGAAGATCCTGACCAGTGTAACGATCAACGATTTTCCGTCCGGCCTGCGCTTTTTCTTCACCAAGGCGCAGGAAGCCACCGTCTATAAACTCGCGGACCCTGCCGGCTACGGCGGGGACGTCGGCGCCTACCTGACCGGAACCCTGCTGACCGAAACCAACCAAAGCCTGCTCCGCGCAGAGGGGTGGGCGCTGGAGGCCGAGGCGGCAATCGCCGACGGCCGGATTGACCTCGCCTTCGACAAATACCGAATGCTATTTGGAGACTACTTTCCCGCCTATGGCTGACCCATTGGAACAGATCAAAGCCGAAGCCTCGCGCATCGAGGAGGACTCGCTATATTCGGCCAAGGGACACTGGGAAGCGGCCAAGCCCTGGGAGCACCGCCACCTCTGGCTCGGCATCCCCACCACCATTTGCGCTGCCGCTGCGGGCGTGTCAGCCTTTTCCAATCAACCGGCTCTCTCCGGATTCTTTGCCGTGGTAGTCGCCGTGGGCAGTGCCCTCGTTACCTTCGTCAATCCCAGCGAGCGGCACCGCCGCCACTCCGACGCTGGCAATGCCTATAAGGCTCTGAGCAACCAAGCTCGGATCTTCCGCACCATTGACTGCACCATTGAAGCCGATCTCCCGACGCTCGCCACTAGGTTGAAGGAATTGGCCCAGCGGCGTGATGATTTGAACCAAGGTTCGCCGCTCATTCCGCGTAAGGCGTTCGAAGTCGCCCGTCGCGGGATCGAGGCGGGGGGAGCGAAGCACGAGGTTGACCATAAGAAATAGTTTCGGTTTTCAGCCGACACGACGTTCCCGACACCGGAATGAAGGATCTCTACATCAATCTGGATGGTCGGCGCATTGAACTCCGAAAAGCGGACTTCGGAGTCAGCACCGAAATCTACAAAGGAATGACCGGCGGCCAGTCGGTCTTTGAGGTCAAGGATGAGGTTTGGCGGGCGGCCAACTTCAGTCTGCCGAAGGGCATCGACGGAGTATATGTCAGCGGCTATCGGGACGGTGTGGCGCTTACGCCCGCCGGCACCATCAAAATTGTCGGCGAACTGGCGGCCTTCAGAACCGACCTGGCCGGACAGCAGAAGAGCTACCGGACGCTGCTCGTTTCCACGGGGGACAGCGCCCTTTTCTACGGGGAGGAATACAAGGACTACCCCCAGCATTACTACGCAGGAGCGCATCCCACCGGTGAAATCTGGGGCAAGGTTCATCCGGTGACCAGACTTGCCGTAAAGACGATTGTCGGAATATCCGGATATTTGGGGCTGATGTGATCCTCCGGTGGGACGCCTCGCGGCCCGCTCAACCAATGACCCGAAAAGCCGGCGGGCTGAGCCAGACCGCTTAGAGCCCTAGCTTATTCCTCAGCTGGGTTTCAGCGGCCTGCCGTTTAACCGCATCCATCTTCCGCAGGTTATATAGTTTCCACTGCGGACCCGGGAGCAGCTCGACACCCGGCAACCCGAGCAATTCCCATTGCGGCTCCAGCCGCTTGAGCGACAGTAGGAATTCCCGCTCCTCCCTGGTAAGCTCCGCATTGATCCGCGTGACCAACTCTTCCCGTGCGGCCTCGAGCACTGTCAGCGCCACCGGTTCCATAGTCATGCCGTTGAACTGATCCTCGTAAACCTGCTTCAAATCCTTCCGGTTCGGCGTCAGCAATTCGTTCATCGGCCGATCATGGCTTGCCAGAAATACCACGAAGGCTTGGCGGATCTCCGTCGTAAGCCCCTCGTTTTTCAACAGCAAGTGCACGTCGAACAGGTCCCGCGGGTGCTGCCGATCCAGCGCTGCGCAAATCTTGCCGCCATACAGATCCGGCAATGACACCACGCGCATCGTCGCCGACCGGCCAAACAATTCGGCGGCCTTGGGTGCGAGGGTCATATCGCTCGTCGGATGCAGCGCGCCGCGCAACACGGTGCTCGGCTCGATGATCACCTCCGCTCCACCCGGGGCCCGGACGCCCAACTTGACCACGTGATCCTGTCCGGCCGGTTGCTGCGCTCGGACCTTCAGACCGGGCAGCGCACGCTTGATGGCGGCTGCGATGCGCCGCAAAGCCGCGTCGATGCCCCGCAAGCTGGTCGCCCGGTCCTCCACCGGCAGATACACCAGGTCAATATCCACGGACAGCCGGGGGAAATCCCGCACGAAGAAATTGAGTGCGGTGCCGCCCTTGAGCGCGAAGCACCGCTCCGCGTGCACAAACGGAAGCACCTGCACCAGCAGATCGGCCTGCGGAAAAAAGACGCTGGTTCTCATGGGGCGTCCACCGGCACCGTCACCGCAGTCGGCACGGTTATCAGGAATTTCGGGTCAAGCCGCCCGCCCGCCACCAGCACTCGCTTGCCGCGCCCCAGCGATATCCGCGACTGATCAAGTTCCTGCAGCCACGGGTGCTGCTGCAGTTCCGCCAGATGCAGGAACAGCCGCTTCACTTTTACAGAGGTGCATTTTTCCAGCAGGGTCTGGAGCAGGGCAGGGCGCAGGGTGCCGAGTCCCTCGAACAGCAGTCTCGCGTGTTCATAGCCGGCCTCATCAACGTCAAGGTGGAACAGGAATTCGAGCACGGCCCTTTCCGGATCCGATATCCGTACCGCATGGCCCCCGACCGGGTGATCTCGCAGCCCTAGGTCCGCTGGTAGGAAATTGGTTCCGACCTGGCGCACCCGTTCCGCCCAAGGCAGGTTCTTGAACCATTCCGGCAGGCGCACACCTGTCCGGCAGAAAAGATACAAAGGAGCCCGCTCCCCCAGCGGAAGAAAATGGGCGAGGCTGACGAGTTCCAACGCGGTCCGACCGCCGGGATGAAAAGAGCCCGCCTTCTGCTGCAGTCCGAACACCGCCCCGAGCCAGTCCGGGGCATCGGATCTCAGGGTATAGGCTCCATCTCCCAATCGATACAGCCATCCTGAGGTCACATAATAATTGGCCAATTTTCCGGATATGCCCTGGGCTTTCAGCCATGCCAAAGTCAGCACTGCTCCAGCTGGAGCGGTGAGAAGTCGCTGGTTTATTTTAACGCCGTTATGGCTAGGTAGACTGGTCATGGCTGTTAGAAAATAAACTCCGTTTTCAGGTAGTTTATATTCCTGCATCCATGGCTAGTAAAACTAGCCAAGGATGCAATAATATAAACTGAATAACACCTATTGAGGCGTCTTTCCAGTGGCTTGGCTTAGTCCGCAGATTCTCCTCACGATCAGATATGTTATGTATCGCATATAATACAAATGTCTCGATATAAGGCGAAATATGCTTCCAATGTATTATATACGAAACATGGACTTCACCGAAGCAGGCACCCTCATTCGAGACGCAAGACGCAAGGCAGGCATGACCCAAGCTGCGCTGGCGAAGCGTTTGCACATGAGCCGATCCACGATTTCTCAACTCGAAAACGGGGTGATCTCCGAATTAGGCGTCCGGAAGCTTGCCCAAATCTGTGATCGGCTCGGCCTCGAGGTAATCGTGCGCCAGCGGAATCCCCGGCTGACCTTGCACGAAACCTATGCCCGCAACCGCCAGGAGCGTCAGACTGCGTTCAAAGAAACAGACGCCACGCTCGCCCAGCTAACCCCTTCCTCCCGTGGCTAACGTTTTCGTCAACCGTTCGCCCGTCGGAGTTTTGACACGGGAAGATCCAGCCAACCGCTTCACCTACGCGGCCGGCCTCGCACCGGCCCAAGCCGTCTCGCTGCTCATGCCGGTCGGCCCGGATGCGTATTTCGCGGAACGGGCCGCCGTGCTCCATCCCGTATTCGACATGAGCCTGCCCGAGGGAGCGCTTCGGGAAGCGCTCGGCAACATGTTCGCCAAGGCACTGCCCGTGTTCGATGATCTGGCGCTCCTCGAAGTCGTCGGCCGCTCGCTCATCGGCCGGCTGCGTTTCGGGCCTTCGGCGGCGGAACTGGACGAAGTGCCGGCCCAGAATCTTGCGGACCTGCTGGCCTACCGTGGCACCGGCGAGTTGTTCCGTGATTTGCTGGAGCGCTACGCGCGCTATTCCGGCGTGGCCGGCGTCCAGCCCAAGCTGCTCATCCGCGATGATGGCAGCCTGCGTGTCGACCAGTTCAGTCCCATCGAGCGGGAGCGCATCACGACGCATGGGACCACCCACCTGCTCAAGACTTTCGAAGCCGCCAAATACCCCGCGCTGGCGACCAACGAATACTTTTGCTTACAGGCGGCGCGGGCGGCCGGCCTGCCGGTGCCGCCCGCCCAGCTTTCCGCCGACGGCCAGATGCT
>JAQSDJ010000001.1 GCA_029945855.1 Lacunisphaera sp. | reverse complement strand
GCACTCTGATGCAAGCAGTTGCACCGTCATGCCCGCTCCCTGTGGGACGGGACTGTTTCAGGATCGCAGCGATAGCATTTCCCCAAGAACTCTCTCCCGGCTCTGTGTTCTCTGTGACAAGATCGGTCTGCGGAGTTCAGGCTGAGCAGTGTTGCAACCAAGCCCAGGGATCGGCGGGAGCTCCTCGGGAATCCGCAAATTCGCGTCCGCTCGTGTCATTCGCAGGAAGTCTTCTGCCTCGATACGGCTTAGCGGTAGGCCACGCTGATCGACTTGTATGTTTCCGCCCCGGGTGGGCGCTCAATTGTCAGGGTCAGTGTTTTAGCATCCCGCTGAACCGGCACCATTTTGATCACGACCTTCTCGGGTGACCCACCCTTGCCCAACCCGGCCGCTATCAGTGCTGCGCTGACTTGCTGGGTTGAAATATCTTCGCCCCGCCATTCTTGATTACCCGCGCCCCCGGCCACGCGCATGATGAATAAAATATTACCCGGACCAAGCAATTCATAGAGCACCACGGGAAGGCTGATGCCAAGCAAACGGTCACCGGAGAATTGCAGCCCTACCTCCACCGGCCGCGCCGGCCGGCCATTGACCATGAGATCATAGGTCATGCGGGCCTCGGCGTTTGCGGGAATCGAATCACCCACCCCCAAGGAGGCTAATTCGGCGCGGTGAATCAGCGGCTCCACAAACCGGATGGTGAAGGAAGGGCCTATCCGCTTAAGCACAAAATACTGCTCGGGCTGCCGAAACTGGTTTCGCAAATCCAACAGCATCCCCCCCTCCGAGCCACTGGCACACAGGAGGATCATTCCCATCAGGATACTGCGGATTTTGTGCGGCTTCATGGCAAAAGAAAGCGGGGGAGACCGGCGGGCCTCCCCCGCTTTCTCGTTAACTTTCGATCGTGACCTTTCCTCCGCGTCCGTCTTCCGCCGTGCACTTGAAGCCCGGAAGGACCGTCAAGCCCAACAGCGTCAGGATGAAGGCGATCAAGATCGAACGCTTTCGGTTGTCGTTTTTGTTCATGTTCGTGTTTCCCCGGGGAATTGTGCTTCTGCCTACACCCGGCCTATCCGAGCGGTCTATTCGCCTGTCGCTGCGCTCGACCAATCCCCGTCGCCCCGTTCTCGGTGGGGTCAATCAGGGGCAACTGGCCGGCCGAATTCCTCATGCTTTCGAGAAAACATGCCTGTCCCTGTCAGGGAAGTTTTTAACTTACGTAATATTACGTAAGACCGATTGGCAGCCGGAAGGTGCGTGCCTTGCATTTTGGCCGGGCTGCACCGCTCCAGGTTCGTGGCGGAAATCAATAAACCCTTTCTTCAGGGCCCACCGCATCAGCTCCTCCCGCCCATGCAGGTTCAGTTTGGCCAGAATATTTTGGTGATGCGTTCGCACCGTGGCCGGGCTGAGTTGGGTATATCGGGCGATCTTGCCATTCGGCCAGCCATACCCAAACAGGGGCAGAAGCTCGGTTTCCCGCCGGGATAGAATTTTGGAGAAATGGTCCGGCTCCCGGCGGGCCCGTGCCATGGCAGCCAGCACGGCCCCCTGGAAATAGCGCCGGCCAGCCAGCACTTCATTTACGGCCTGTTCCAAGTCCGCTCCCTGGGATGACGATTTCACCAATACGCCCTGGATATTACGGCCGTTCATCAGTCGCCCAAATGCCATCTCGGGCACGGCTGCCGTCAGCACCAGTATCCGGATCAGTGGGTTGATCGCCGCCATTTCTGCGGCAACAAATTCGCCCGCTATGTCTGGCAAGCCAAGATCGAGGATGACCAATCCAGGCTGATGATCGCGACCCAGTTGTATTCCGTCGGCACCGTTTTTGGCTCGCAGGACCTGCATGTGGCCGGACGTGATGCGCTCCAGTTGAAAGACCAGAAAGTCGAGCAACAAGGCATCATCTTCAATACAGAGAATGGCGCCGCTATTCATTCCACCCGGCGTGATAACCTGAACCAGGTGACCAAGCAGCCGGACAAACCACCTGATTGTAGGCGGTGATTTTATCCGGCCCTGAATACCGCTTGGACTATTTCTTCTCCACCGCCGCGGCGAGGGCGTCGCCGAGTTCGGCGACGGCGTCGTGCAGCAGGGCGACCACGCCGCTGTAATCCTGGCTGTCCCACGGGCGCGGCGTCGCCGTGAAGGCCCCGCGCTCCACCGCGTCGGGGTCGCCCCCGGCGCGGGTGATCGTGTAGGTGGCCGCCAGCTGCACCGTGTTGCCCGCGGAACGGTCGAGCTCGGCACGCGAAACCGTCACCGCCACCGTGGCCCCGCCGCCCACCGATCCCAGCCGGGCGCGGAGCAGCTGCGTGACCGCCTCGTCGAGCGGCTCGGCCCAGCGGACATCCTCGAGGTAGACCACCTCGTTCGCCGCCACGCGCACCGCCATGGGCCGGCCGCGCAGATGCCCGGCGACCTGCACGGGCCGCACCTGCGTCGCGCCCGCCACGGGCGCCGCCGCGCTCGGCGCACTGAGCGTGAAATTGCGCACCGCGTCGGCCTGCGGCTGCGGCAGGACGTTGCAGGCAGCGAGCAAAAGGCTGAAGGCTGAAAGCTGAAGGCTGAAGGCCACCGAAAAAAGTCTGGGTTTGGTCGTGTTCATTTGCTTGTCGCGCCGAAGCCTGGGCGAAGGCGGATGGTTGTCCTAAATTAGGGCTGCCCCGGTTTCTTCTTGCCGACGATGAGCGAGCTGGGGTTGCGCGAGAGGGCGTCGGACAGCCGCTCGAGCGCGGCGGCCGCGTCGGAGAGCTGGCGCAGCGAGGTCGTGACCTCGTCGCCCACCCCGCCCTGCGCGGCGATGAAGCGCTGCGTTGTGACGGCGGTGGCCTCAAGCGACTTCAGCGCGACCTGCGCGTCGGCGAGGGTCTTCTTCATCTCCTCGCTGAGCGGGCCGACGTTGCCGTCGATCCGGGCCAGCACCACCCGCAGGTCGGTGAGGGCGGCGTTGAGATTGAGGAAGGTCTGCCGGGCCTCGGGGGAATTGACGAAGGCGGTCACGGCGTCGGCGGCCCCGCCGACCTTCTCGCCGAGCGCCTTCGCGTCGAAATCACCCACCTTCTGGTTGGTGGTGGTGAGCAGCGTCTTCAGCTGCTTGGAGAGACCCTCGAAGTCCACCTTCTTCACCTTGGCCACGATCTCGACGACGCTCTGCTGCACCTCGGAGATGGGCGACGGGATGGTGGGGACGGTCGGGTATTGCTCGGCCATGTAGCGCGGATCGGCCGGGTATTGGCGGGGATCCTCGAAATCCAGCTCGACGAAGAGCAGCCCGGTGATGCCGGTGAGGTTCAGCCGCGCGCGCAGCCCGCGGTCGATGAGCCCCTCGAAGGCGGCGACGTCCGTCATGTCGATCTCGGCCCCCGCGTTGTCGGAGAGGATGTTGCGGTCGATCTCGCAGACGGTGCGGACCAGCGACTGCTTGGTCACGGCATCGTAGCGGACACTGATGGCGGCGACGCGGCCGATGCGCACGCCGTTGAGCTTGACCGCGGCGCCCGGATCGAGGCCGCTGACCGACTCGTTGAAATACATCAGGAAGCGCGAAGGCTTCGAAAACACGTTGGAGCCGCCGAACGAGAGATACGCCACGATCCCGAGCACCATGGCGCCCATCACGAACATGCCGACCGCGGAGGGACTGATTTTGGTTTTCACGCTTTCTGGTCTCCTTCTGCGCCATCCATGCTGCTGCGTCTATTCAAAAACTCCCGCACGCGGGGATTCGGGCTCGTGTCCCGCAGCACCCGCGGGTCGCCCTCGGCGATGATGCCGCGCGCGTCGCGGTCGATCAGCACCACCCGGTGGGCGAGGTCAAAGATGCTGGGCAGCTCGTGGGAGACGACGACGATGGTCGTGCCAAGCGTGGCGTGGATCTGCCGGATGAGCTCATCCAGCTTGAGCGAGGTGATGGGGTCGAGGCCGGCCGAGGGCTCGTCGAAGAACACGATGGCCGGGTCGAGCGCCAGCGCCCGGGCCAGGCCGGCGCGGCGCTGCATGCCGCCGCTGAGCTCGCCGGGGAAGTAGTCGTTGTAGCCCGCGAGACCGACCTGGGCCAGCTTCAGGTTCACCACCTCGATGCGCTGCTTCGAAGTCAGGTCGGTGTAGAGCTCGAGCGGCAGGGCGACGTTTTCCTGCAGCGTCATGGAACTCCACAGCGCACCGCCTTGGTAGAGCACGCCGAAGGTGCGCAGCAGGGCCTGGCGGCCGTCGGCCGAGGCGTGGGTGAAGTCGCGCCCCGCGTAGCGGACCGTGCCGCGGGCCGGTTGCCGCAGGCCGATCATATGGCGCAGCAAGGTGCTCTTGCCGCAGCCGTTGCCGCCGATGATGAAGAAGATCTCCCCGCGCTTCACCGCGAACGACACGTTCTCCAGCACCACGCGGTCGCCGTAGCGGCACTGGAGGCCTTCGACCTCGATGGCGGTGGCGGATGGGGCGGGCTCGTTCATGCGCGGGTCACCAGCCGAGGGCGTTGAAGATCACGGCGTAGACCGCGTCGGACACGATGATGAGCAGGATCCCCGTCACCACCGCCGAGGTCGCCGCCTGCCCGACGCCGGCGGCGCTGCGGTCGGACTTCAGCCCGCGCAGGCAGCCGGACAGGCCGATGATGAGGCCAAAGGTCGCCGCCTTGATCAGGCCGGTGCTCAGGTCGGAGAGGTCGATGATGGTCTTGGTCTCGGCCCAATACAGGCTGGTCGGGATGTCGAGGATCGACCACGAGATGACCATGCCGCCGAGGATGCCGAGGAAGTTCGAGTAGACCGCCAGCAGCGGCATCATGACGAACAGCGCCGCCAGGCGCGGCATCACCAGGAAATCGATCGGCGTCACGCCGAGGGTCTCGAGCGCGTCGATCTCCTCATTGGCCTTCATCGTGGCCAGGGTCGCGGCGAACGCCGCCCCGGTGCGGCCCGCCAGCACGATGGCCGCCATCATCGGGCCCATTTCGCGCACGACGGACAGGCCGACGAGGTCGGCCACGTAGACATCGGCGCCGAACTGCCGCAGCTGCACGGCGCCCTGGTAGGCCATGATGATGCCCACGAGGAAGCTGATCAGCCCGACGATCGGCAGCACCATCGCGCCGCATTCCTGCATCTCCACCAAGCAGTCGCTCCACCGGAACTGGGCCCGACCGCGGAAAAAGCGCATGACGCTGAAGGCGCACTCGCCCACCAGCCAGGCGATGTCCTTGATCTCGCTCCAGGTCTTGAAGGTCGCCTTGCCGACAAACGCAAACAGGTCCGGCAGGCCGTGCGGCTGGAGCGGCGGTTTCACTGGTTTCTTCGCCAGCTCCTGCGCCAGCCGGTCCGCCCCGGCAGGAAGATCCACCAACTTGAGGGCGGCGCCGTTCGCCTCGCACCACGCCCGGGCTTCCCGGATGAACAGCGCCAGCGAGCTGTCCCACGCACCCAGCCCGTCCCCTTGCAACCGGACGCGGGCCGGCGACGGCTCCGCCACCAGCTTGCTCCACACCGGCCAGGCGGCCGTCAGCTGCCAGTCCCCGCCCAGCCGCACCACCAAGGTGTCACCCTCCCGGGAGGTCTCGGCTCGGGCGGCGGGCTGGGAAGCGGCAGTGGTCATGGACGGGGGAAAGTGTGGGCGACACGGCGGGCGGCGCCAGACTGATTTTCCGTCCGCGGAGGGGTTTTACCTTCGCGGCGGGAATTTTGTCCGTGCCAATCAGTCTCCGGCTTGCGAGGCTTGTTCCCCATGCTTTTCCAAACCGTCCTCTTCGATCTCGACGGCACCCTCCTCGACCACTTCGCCGCCATTCATCGCAGCCACGCCCATACGATGAAAAAACTCGGGCTGCCGGCACCGACCCTCGCGCAGGTGCACGCCGCCGTGGGCGCCGGCGTCGAGGTGGCGGTCGAGCGCCTCGTCGGCCCGCAGCTCAAGGCCGCCGCGCTGGCCATCTACCGGCCCTATTGGGACGCCACCATGCTCGATGACGTGGTGCTGCTGCCGGGGGCGAAGGAACTGCTCGTCTGGCTCCGGCAGCGCGGGGTCCGCACCGGCGTGTTCACCAACAAGCACGGCCCGTCCGGCCGCCTGGCCTGCGCGCACCTCGGCGTCGCGGACCTGCTCGATTGCAATTTCGGCGCGACCGACACCCCGTGGTTGAAGCCCGACCCGCAGTTCGCCCGCCATGTGCTGGCCGCGCTCGGCGCGGACGCCGGCACCACGCTGCTGATCGGCGACTCGCCCTACGATTTCCAGGCCGCCCGCAACGCCGGCCTCGGTTTCTACGGCGTCACCACCGGCACGCATTCCGCCGCGGAACTCAAGGCCGCCGGGGCGGCGGAGATTTTCCCGGACCTGCCGGCCATCCACCGCCGGCTGGCGGGCGGTTGATTTTTGTAGGGGCGTCGCTTGACGACGCCTGGAGGCGCGCTGGC